>JAFGMA010000203.1 GCA_016927835.1 Candidatus Zhuqueibacterota bacterium
AAAATGCAAAAATATGCTCAAATACTCGCTTCTTCTTTTAATGTTGAAAAGAAATGGTGAGTTAGCTATACTTTATTAACAAAGCCATAATTTCTTTTAAATATTGCATACAGTGCGCTCAAGCCCTTTGGCGGGTTATGCTTGTCGAGCATGCGACACGATATCGCATAATTGTATGTTTGTTAAAGGATTACGCTCTTAGTCAAACCTGGTATGTTCCTGCCAGTACCCTACAGTGACATGCACCCGTTGCGCTGATTCACTCCGTGAGGTAGATCAGCTTACACTGTGAGTCTCATTGGCTTTTTTAATCATCTCACGGGGTAAAGGGTACAAAGGTCACTGGACGGGGATGCCCGGTCAATGTACCGAAAAGGGTAAAAATTATGAGAGAGAATCCCATCCTTGCACGCCGCCCGGAAGTCCCTTCCTGTTACGCCTGATTGCCTGCTCACGAATACAAGGCATTGACTTCGTGATATGTCTCCGGATTACCAATATCAAAACGATCGCCATCGATCAGATAGGCATACACCGGTCGCTGCCTGAAAAGCCATTTGATGAAATGCCCCGGCGCATCCGGATTTTGTCCTTCATTCAAATATTGGTCTATCAATGGAATGGTTTCGCGTCTGAAAAGGTACAGCGGCGGGCAACCGTAGCTGGATTTCGGGTGCTGCGGTTTCTCCTCAAAACCAACTACCCGGTTGTTCTCATCGATTTCGACCACGCCTGTTCGCCTGAGCCGGTTTACATCATCAATTCGGTTGATGCAAATTGAATTATGCACGTGCGACTGATGAAATGAATAGAATTCACGCAGATCGAACCGGAACAGGTTATCTCCGGCTGAGACAAGCAAATCATCATCGAGGTGCGCGGAACGAATGAGGAATTGCAGGTCCCGAATCGCGCCCAGGCGATTTTCATTCGAAGTGGAGCCATCGTTGTAAAGGTAAATTTCGAGGTGCCCGGTGCCTGCATCGAGAAATTGACGATGCCAGGCTTCGAAATGTGAGATATGCTTTTGATTGGTGATGATATGATAGCGTGTGATGTGCTCCATCGCAGACAGTTTGAGGATCAGGTGTTCCAGAATAGGCTTCCCCCCAACAGGCAAAAGGGGTTTTGGCGTTCGCTGAGTCAAGTGCCCCATCCGGGTTCCGTAGCCTGCTGCCAGAATGATTCCGTTCATAAAATAGATGCCCCATGATCGCTTTGACAAAAATAAATAGAGTAGGTGGATTCGATATCGGGATGTATTTTCGGATACTCGGAATGAATCGTGTGCGCAATCTGTTCGCGATAGCGGGGATCAACCAGACCGATACAGCAACCGCGAAATCCGGCGCCGCTGAAACGGGACCCATAAACGCCCGGCGTGTTCGTTAATATTCGGTAAATGGTGATCAGGTGCGGACTGCCACATTCATAATTTTCGATGGAGCTTTCACCGGATTGATTGACAAGGGCGCCAAATTCAACCAGATTCCCCTGCTGCCAAACCTCTCGTCCTCGCAGTACCCGATCCAATTCCGTGAAAAAGTGCCTCGCACGCTTGTGTAAATTTTCCGAAAGCTTGTGCTGATAATTTTCAAAAATACTTGCAGGTACATCCCGAAGGACAGGATTCTCAGCAAATGCAGTGCCATTGTTTTCCAGCAAAAAGCGCGCTGCCTGGCGACACTCATGTACACGTTGATTATAGCCCGTTCCGGTCAGAGCGCGACTCAATCCGGAGTACACAACCAGGATTTCGAAATTCTGAATCTGTTTCGAAGCCGGAATGGTTTCAGAATCACCGGTTTGGCAATCCAGGTACAGCAACCGATCCTTCTCACTCAACAAAATCGCCGATTGGTCTAAAATTCCGTTATTCAGTCCGATGAATTCATTTTCGATGATCTGGTCAAGCCTGATGTTGTCCGCTCTGGTCGTTTCGATGCCATTGACGTGTTCCAGCGCCAAAAGATACGCCAGCCCGACCGCGGCTGAAGAGCTCAATCCGCCAATCGGCAGGTTTCCTTCAATGATGCCATCGAAACCGAACCTGAGAGGATACATTTTTTTTAACGCATATACCGCACCTTTGAGGTAATTTCCCCAGTTTTTATTTTCTGCAACCAGTTCATCCTCAATCGAAAATGTGACAGTTCCGGGAAAATTTTTGCTTGTCATCCGAATCGTGCTGTCAGAATTGGGGGCAAACGCCAGCAGCACACTATGATCGATACACATGCCAGTTACGATGCCCTGTTGATGATCGATATGCGCACCCAACGGGCAAATACGATAGGGGGATCGAACAATTCTGCACTCACTTCTGCCTCTGCCAAATGCCTTTTTCATTTCCGCAGTTAACACATCAGCTCTGGTACTGGTCGAATTCATAGGCTGCATCCTTTCTATAATATTAGCATGATTCCGAATGTGATTCCAATATCCGACAATCCGGCGCCCGGGCTGTAATTTTTTTTAATCTCCCCGATTTTCGTCTGGCTTATTTTTGAATAGTTTGTACCGGTTGCATCCGCGCCATAAACGGTATAATGAATATCCCGGTTTTGCGTGAGCATGCACAGCCCAATATTCGAAAATTCCATAAAAAAGTGAAGGCTGGAAACTGCTCTGACATCGATCCCAATGATGAAAAATTGCGCGACTCCGGCGAGTGTGGCATTCTCATAGTCTCCCTTCGCCGTATAAATTGTGGAAATATCATTATGATCGATCTCCTCGTCGGTTATCTCCCATTCGCCTGAAAATTGATAACGATAATATCCGACACCAATCCCCGGATAAATCGACAACATACGCTTGCGCCCCATTGTAAAAGGAACCAGGAATGACGTATTCACCGAGAAACCTCTTAGCCGCGTTTTTATCAGGTAGTTGAAGGCTTCAACCTGATAGGTTGTGCTTACACCGTTTCGATTTATCACATCATAAGTTCCGCCAGGTGTATTGGTTTCGAAATCCGATTGCGTGAATCCATAATTCATATCCAAGCGAGCCGTGAACGATGGATAAACCAGATAAAACGCGCCGCCGATGTTTTGGGGACTATACGTTTCATCAAAAGTAAAATTGTTAAATAGAGACCATGTAAATTGATCATCGGCAGTATATGACCAATGGATGAATGATGTACCGAGTGTGAGTCCCGTTCCAAATTCGGGGGATGCGGCAGCATTAAGGGTTAAAATCAGGAAAAGCGGGATCAGTAGCAAAGGTGCCTTTCGATATCTCATGATTTACCTCCGGTAGAAATCGGTTGGTTCCGGGTTCAACATCATTCCTGAAGCACGTCTCGATTGCAGGCAAGTCCCAGATGATGTTCATGAAGTTAAGGCGGTGGGATACAATAACTTGGACGTATCGCTTAAAAACAATTTTGATAATAGCCACTCAAGAAATTTAAATGGGTAATTTTTTTATCCCACCTCCTGAATTAAGAAGTGTGCTGTGAATATACTTTTGAAAAGGGTAAAAATCAAGCAAATTTTCTTTTGAAAATTAAGGTCAATTGTTTATATTGGAGTTTTGTGACATCGGGGCTATCAGAGCTCACATTTGCCATTCGCAGGACTTGCGCCGGGGAATGATTGAAAGTCGGCAGGGAAACATCCATCACGCGTTTCAGCACGCCTTTTTTAATTGATGCGACGTTTTCAAGGGGTGCGTTATTCTATGCCTCCCCTTCACAAACGTGTCGAAGCTTTCTGGATTGATAACGAGGATATTGCGTGCCACAATCTCGAAAAATATGACATATACCTCACTATCAATCCGAATCATAAGTCGCGAAAGCATGCACATTTGCATTTTAAAAAGATCTGAATTCAAACGATTGAATCCACCCAAAAAGCCGGAGCAGATTTCATGAAAAAACATTTCGCCTATTTAATCGCAACCGTAATCGTGTGGCTTGCTATCGGACATTCTGATGTCGTTCCGTGTACCATCATTACTGTAGGGAAAACAGCCTCCACTGATAATTCTACCATTAATTGCAATGTGAGCGATAGCCGAACCACGCGCACCTGGATCGACATCGTCACTCATCGCTATCATAATCCCGGTTCGCTTTGTGAGATTTATAGCAACAGCAAACGAACCGTGAGTGCATTTGATTTATCAGCCGCCCAAATAGCCGGTGAGATCCCACAGGTGAGTGAGACCTATAAGTACCTCAATACCGGTTACCCCTGCATGAATGAATACCAGCTCACCGTCTCGGAAACCACGTTCGGCGGCAGGGACACCTTGCGCAATAAAAATGCGATGTTCACCTGCGAAGAATTGTGCCGCATCATTATGGAGCGCGCCAAAACCGCCCGAGAAGCGATCCGCATCATCGATAACCTGACTCAAACGTATGGCTACAATGATGCCGGGGAATGTCTGGCGATTGCGGATAAGGAGGAAGTCTGGTACCTGGAAATACTGGGATGCGGTCATGATAAAATCGGGGCGATCTGGGCGGCACAACGCGTTCCGCAGGGACATGTCAGTGTTTGTGCCAACGGCAGCCGTATTCGCCAGTTAAATCTAAAAGATTCCGACTGGTGCATGGCATCGAAGAACGTATTCGCGATCGCCGAAAAAATGGGTTGGTGGGATCGCACGAGCGGTCAACCGTTTGAATTTTGCTACACGTATGCCCCGGAAAGCCGGCGAAGCATGGCAACGCGCCGGCGGGAGTGGCGCGTCTTCGATCTCTGGGCGCCATCGCTGGGGCTCGATCCCAATGCATCGGATTTCCCATTTTCTGTAAAGCCGGATAGTCTGGTTTCGGTGCGCGATGTGATGGCAATTATTCGCGATACCTTTGAGGGAACCGATTTCGATATCACCAAAAATATTATCGTGCCGGACAAAGATGGGAAAATGGTCAAAAGCCCGTACGCGAATCCCTTCATGCATTATGATATGATGCCGCTATTCAAAATCAATGGCGGCTGGGGTGCGTATGGCGAACGATGCATTGCGCGCTATTACTGCAACTATTCGATCGTCATGCAAATACGCGACTGGCTGCCCGATCCCATTGGCGGCTTGATCTGGCACGGCTACGATAATCCCGCAACCACGACGCACGCCCCGCTTTGCATCGGCATTACAGATGTAGCTGGCTCATATAAAATCAGCGGACGCACCGGCTTCAATCGCGAGTGCGCCTGGTGGGCGTTCAACCGTGTGGCTGATCTGTCCGCTCAAAAATGGGGCGACATGCGGGTCGATGTGGATTCCGCCAGGCAGGTGGTCGAGGCAACGGTTTTTGACAGCCAAGCAGCACTCGAAGACCGCGCATTGAAGCTGTACCGGAAAAATCCCGACGCAGCAGGCGATGAACTGACCCGTTTCGCAATCGACTATTGCGAAATGATTGTGCGAGAATGGTGGAAGCTGGGGGATTGGCTGTGGACTAAATATACCGGCAAGTTTTGATGTACCTTGTATATTAAAACCGGAAACCAATTGCCTGCGTAAATGACCGGGTTTCAAGGGGATGCACTCCCATAATATTAGAGTAAAGAAATTCAGTAGTCAAAGAAATGGCAGGTTCAGATTTATCATTCATAATCGATGAATGCCCAGGTTGTTATTAATTGACAAAATAATTTTAGTCAAAATAATTTAAAAATAAAAGGCTTGAACTATACGTCTTATATCTGCGACGAATAAGATCAAATAGGTTTTCTGCAAAATGAGTTCGTAATAAAATTTGAAAGTTTTGGTATCCGCATCCATCAAAATCATTTTTGCCCTTAACCTGGATTATTCATATAAATTGCTAAAGGAGGTGGGATAAAATAAATTACCCTTTTTAATTTCTTAAGTTGCTATTTATCAATATCATTTTTAAGCAAAATGTCCAAGTTATTTAATCCCACCTCCTAAATCAGAATTTTCGGGGATGATGCGACATTCAGACTAAAAAGCAAGCGAATAAGATTTAGCCACGGAGTTTCACTGATTTAACACGGATAAAAGCAACACGGCACAACAAAACAGTGTTTTATCCCGCCTCCTGAACAGAGGCACTCTCATAGCGTGACGCTCTTTGAATCATTCATTAAAATTCAGGCTTAAAACTGAATTCAATTTGCATCATTCGGTTAATCATCTGTTTTTTTTGTTAGATACAAATTTAGAATCAGTTCTTTATGAATAATTCAAGTTAATTATTTTGATAGAGAAAATTTTTGTCTGATCTAGATTTGTTGTTCCAGCGTCCGTATTCATGCCGGCAATTCACAGGTTACATCGATATGGAGATGTACTTATGAAAAAAGTAACTATATCTCAGGTTGATACGATATTCGTAAATGGAAGATATCCGATTGAGTTTCTGATTTATTTCAAAAACAAGCTGAAATCAAAAAGCATACGAGCGGCATTGAAGAAGCTCTCATCTGATTTTTATCCGTTATTCGGTGAATACCGCGAAGGAGTCATCCAGTTTCTCAAATATTCCGAATGCGAACACTTTGATGAAATTGCAGCAGAGCAACTGTTTAATCCTGAAGATGCACCTGAATCTATCTTTGACCGGTATCGCACAGCAATTCCGCCTGAAAAGAACAAGCTATTCTTTTTGAAAATCATTCAGCATAAAAATGGGACGGTTTTAATTCCGAAGCTGAATCACCTAGCCGGGGATGGCTACAGCTATTTCTATTTTCTGTCCGCCCTGGCGGCATTATCGCGGATTACGCATATACCTTTCAAAAAAAATCTGATTCAGACGCTTTATACACCCCATCACAACCGAACCGCTGTGAAGGAGTTTCAATTTACAGCCATTGATGCTGAGCCGCCGCAGAATCCGCAACAACCGGTGATAAAATTCGAAGAGATTCCCAAATCAGTCATCCGAAAAAAGATACGGGATGTCGCTTCGGCTAACGCGCAAAAGGTGTCTACCAACGACATTTTATCAGCGATGGTCATCCAAAAGCTAATCACAATTCAAAAACACGACTGCAAAGACGGCTTTCAACTGACCATACCAATTGATGTGCGCCAGTACATCCCGGAATATGGTGCAAAGTTTTTGGGCAACGGAATCATGTTGCATACCGTCAGTTTTGCCTCGGATGAGCTGCAAAATCCCGGCATTCATGAACTCGCCGCCAGAATCAGGGTGTCCATGCCTGCCAGCACCAAAGAACGGTTCATCGCTTTTCTCAATCACCTGGAAACCATTATCAAGCAGCGGCGCTTCCACGAGCTAAGACCTTTCAATCCGGAAACGGGTTGCCTGGTAACAAATTTATCCAGATTACCAGCGGACAAACTGAATTTTGGGACCGGTGATCCAGATTTCATTTTTCCGCTGACTATTGAAAAAAATTCAGCGGCGATTCTTTCAAATAAAAATAACTACATCTTAAGACTCGCATACAGCGCCTGACGCCGCCAGTGGCTTGCGGAACCGTCGTATTCGAATTACATGTATTTCAAGTCAGCTTCGTCATTCCTGATAATCCGCATTGCGAATCGAAGGATTGAGGTTAGGTACAATGTAGTGTTTGAATGAAAAAGTCATCTTTTTTCACCCTGAGTGAAGACAACGCCTATACTGATGAAACCAGGAGCACACCAAAATGAAAGAAAGCAGTGAGCTGAAAGTCAAGATTGATGCCTCTTCGCATTCATTGGCTGCGAAGGTATTTCAAATTTTGAAAGATCGGATTGAGCAGCGCATCGCAATCGCGGTTAATGAGGCACCATCCGGGGCGCAGATTATCCTTGCACTCTGCCCCGATTTACCACCGGAAGCTTTCCGCATCGATCAGGTGGGTACGGCGGTGCGCGTTGCCGGCGGCTCACCGCAGGGATTGCTTTACGGCGTTGGGAAGTTTCTCCGAACCAGCAAATACGATGGCGCATTTGTGCCTTCGACCTGGCGCGGAACGTCGACACCACACTGCAGTTTGCGCGGGATGTATTTCGCGTCGCACTTCCACAATTGGTACCAGGTTGCCCCTGAGCCGGAAATCAGGCGATACATAGAAGATCTCGCGCTCTGGGGTGTGAACGCCATCAAAGTATGTTTCCCGTTCATTAACCTCACCGATTGGGATGATCCCGAAGCGGAACCGATGCTGGAGATGGTGCGCAGATATGCCCGAATCACCAGGAACCTGGGACTCGGTTTTTGCATCAGCGTAAACAATACACTGTTCAAGGGAGCCGCAAAGCAGATTCGGGCGGTGCCTCTGCCCGATCCCACTCACAGACGTGGGAACAGCGGAAATCCCATCTGCCCCGGCAATCCTGAAGGGCATGCGTATATCATCGGAAATGTCCGGCATCTCATGGAGCAACTAAGCGATATCGGTGTGAACTATCTGATGTTCTGGACTTATGATGAGGGAGGCTGCGCTTGCGAAAAGTGCATGCCGTGGGGGAGCAATGGCTTCTTGAAATTATCCCGTGAGTTAGCTCAGGTGTGCCGCGAATACTTCCCGGAGCTGAAAACCATTCTGAGCACCTGGATGTTCGACACACCACCCGAAGGTGAATGGCAAGGATTGACCGAGGCTATGGAGAGGGACGCGGAATGGCTGGATTACGTCCTCGCTGATTCGCACGATGATTTTCCGGTTTATCCGCTGGAAATCGGTGTTCCGGGTAACCTGCCGCTGCTCAACTTTCCCGAAATCAGCATGTGGGGAAATTGGCCCTGGGGCGGATACGGCGCGAATCCCCTGCCTTCCCGTTTACAACGATTATGGAATCAGGTCAAGCATAAAATTGCCGGCGGATTCCCTTACAGCGAAGGGATTTATGAAGACCTCAACAAAATTATCGAGCTTCAATTTTATTGGGATCGGGACAGAACCGCGCGAGCGATACTGGAAGAATATATTGCTTACGAATTCAGTCCGGTAGTCACGTCAGATGCTCTGTCACTGATCGATATGCTCGAGCGGGCAGCGGCAGCCTCCTATCAAAAACAACCAGTTGATAGTCAAATGGTGCGACGTGCCAGCCACCTCGCGGAAATGGTGGACAGGACGCTTCCTGACCGTGCGAGAGGGAGCTGGCGGTGGGTGATACTCAGATTGCGCGCGGTGCTGGATCGGCATCGTTTTGCAGGCAAAGGATTGAATTCCATGCAGGCAGAGGAGGCTCTGGTCCGGTTGATCGACCTATTTCACTGTCAAATTGAAACGGAGGATCCTTACCATCATCGTGTGCGCCCGCCGTTGGCTCGAGCAATATCTCGCTGCGGGGAATGCTGAGCGTCACTTCTCAAAGCCGCAAAATAAATATCTTCAGACGACGCCTATTTCTGGCAAAATTGCGGCTGTTGAAGAATTATGCTGAATCAGGATATGTACAAGCATGTGGGATGAGGTTGCATGAGAGGCTCAAACGCTGCTGCTTACATCAATAATTCTGAGAGCCAAAGAATTGCCGGATTCAACAATCTCTCCGCGTGCAATGAGTTTATTTTCAATCATCAATTTCACACTCGATGTTACTGGACGCTTCAATTCGATTATTTTTCCGGGTTTGAGTGATAATATTTCTGAAAGGCTTAATTTGATGCGACCCAACTCGACCGGCAGGGAAACTTGAATTCCTTTCAGCAGGTTATCATCCACGTCATGAGTACCCACCGATTGCGGCATTGCCTTCACTGCTTCGTAGCCAGTAAACGTCAAATTCGCGCGATTCAAATCATTACCGAGATCGGACGCCATCATGCGGGGCATGTCACTGAGCTTCGCGCTGATTTCCGACAATCCTTGTTCCCAACTGCCTTCATCTTCTACTTGTATTTTACTATTTCCGTTTTCGTGCTTAAATTGACCCTGCCAATAATTCTCGGCATCATTCATCAGCATCAGCCGCACTTCGCCTTCGATTTGCTTGTTTCGAAGGCGCACGAAAAGTTCGTTAAATTGCAGCAACTGATTCGCTTCGAGTGACATCAATTCATACATCGATAGCTTTATGGAACCGATACGCATAATCAGATTCGTCGTGACCCCCATAATTCTCGACAGCCTCTCCTTCAGCGCCTTCTCACGTTCAGCTTGCGGCTTCTTAAGGTGTTTTGTACTCTTCGTCGTATCCAATTCCCTAACGAAAAATTCTTTGAAGCTGGCGGGCAGAACAATGCGCAGGAAACCGGTTCCCGATCCTATTGCAATTTTCAGTACGAGCAAAAGAATCTGGGCATCATCAGCCAGACTCGCTTGCAGGTTGCTGGATTTATCCTCGAATCGGCTGAACAGCAACTTGATCTTCAACTCCTGCTGCAAATGCTCGTTCAAAACTTCCAGAAAATGCAGAAAGAGATTTTCCAGTCCGGCGTAGACAACTTCCGGCTGGAGAGGTGCATCAAGATTTGCGCTTCTTCCTGTTATTTGAATCCGGTGAGTCAACATTTCGATTGAGCGCTCATCGAATTCAACAAAAATTGTCCCTTTGGGGATAACATCGATCTGGGCGATGATTGAATTGCCGGCGTGCGTGAGGATGAATTGACTGAACGGTGTCTGGTTGGATGATACGGCTTCGAGCGCAATGTTTATTTTTTTTCGGGTAGCTCCTTCAATGGAGGCTATCAATTTAAAGCGCTCGATTTGAATGATATCTCCGTCGGACAGGGGTGTTTCGATATTCTCTTCAAGATGTTGCCGATTCAAAAACGTACCATTGGTACTGCCAATATCTTTCAAATAGAAACGCCCTTTGCGCGCAACAATCTGGGTGTGTTCCCGTGACACATATCGATCATTCAACGTGATATCGTTGGTAACAGAGCGACCGATAGAAATAATGGTTTCTTCCGGTTGAAACACCTGCCGCTGCAACCCATCAACCAGGGTGAGTGACAGCTTTGGTCGGGAAGGCGGTTGCTGCTCTTCGAGTATCTTTTTCAAAATTTCACGGCAAAACGCGAGCGTTTCCGGCGCTATCATCATAAAAAAATACTCCTATCAATTCATTCGAAAGGATGTACCCCGTTTGATTTACTGGTAAAACCGAATGAATGATATCGTGTTTAGTTCGAGAGGTTGATTTCACCATCCACCACCCACACCTCCAATGGAACCATCGGATCAGTGGTTACGAATGCACTGCCCGCTTTGACGCTGATTGTCGGACTTGCCACAGGCTGAATTGAACTCGCTATTCGAAATCCCAACTCCGCAACTGCTCCCGGAGAAGCGCTGGCATCCTTAAGCGGCAACAATGCAGCGCCTTCGGTTCGATCGTACATCAGGATTCGAACCTGAAAATCTTCGGTATTCAGAACATTAAAATCGATGTTGCTAAAAGCTTGCGACCGGGCGGTTTTGCGTACGGAAATTGTCGAGAACATGCTGGGTGTGGTCTCGAAAATCAAATCAAGTTGGATGCCGCGTATGCTATCCAGATTTGCCACTGAAATCGGCAGGTACTTTGCCGAGGTATCCCGCTGCGCTTCAACCGAACCCACGTGGATGACCACCCGCTCGTTTTTTATTGGCGCCGGCAATAATTCGATCCGGGCTTCGACTACCGCCCCGGCTTCAACCGTCACATTCTGCCGCCCATAAAATGAGATCACTTCGTCGTTCGCTATGGAGGTTAGCTCGGATTCGCCCCGGTTTTCATACAGCTTTGCAACAAGAAGCTGTTTTTCACCTGCCGGCACAAGCAGTTTGCCTTCGAATTCAGTATCGCTTGCGGAAAGAGCCACCTCAAGTCGAGCGACGGGTGTTTGGGCGATTGAAGAAACAGATACCGCATCGCTCGAAGAATACACTTCGATCACCACTCTGGTGAATGAATGCGCAGGTTTCATTAAATATGTGTTTCCATTCAACTGCCGACCCGCTATTTCGAAATGAAGATTAACCTGACCCGTGGTTTCCGGCGAAGTAGGCTGCCTGTCACAACTCATATAGCTGATCGATACTAAAAACAGCAGTATAAATAGTAATAATATTTTCGAATTCATTGGATGACCTTCTGATATGCTCAATATTCATCGACTATCTTTTGATACTATCTTATCAGCAACAATTTTTTTGTATCTCGAAAATCAGTGGCATGAAGCTCGTAAAAGTAAATGCCACTGGCAACATCACGCCCCAACCGATCTTTTCCATCCCATTTAATCCGAACTGTTCCTGCATCCGCTTTCGAATTATACAGCGTGGCGATAGACTGTCCCATAATGTCATACAGAACTAAGGAAACTTTGCCTGCATTCTGCGGGCATTGAAATACGATTGCCGTTTCTGAATTGAATGGATTCGGAAAATTCTGGTTTAGCACAAACTTGTTCGGGACGGACGCATTCATCACACCGAACCGCGATTCCGGTGAAGATGCCCGCACGAGTTTATTTTTCGAAGTGAGCGCCAAACCAGCGCTTATTGCCAATTCTACTGCATCCGTGAGCCCCGACTTGTTCGAAGGCGCAATTGTCAATGAAAACAAGTCGCATCGACCGGGCGGCAAAATCGTATTATTCATGCTATAAATAAGAATTCGTGTCTGAGTTCCGTTTTGATGGCTGGCAATCGTCAACTCACTATCATTGCAGTGCGCTTGAACGGATTTGATTTCAATGTGCGCGCTGTGATCGATTTGAAGTTGCAGGGATTTGACCGGCATCGCGCTGTTCAACGCAACCGGAATCCTGGTTTCACCAGTGGGGGATATCATTGTGCCGAGAAATTCCAGTTGAACGCCATCCCGGGAAGCTGTATGAGTTTCCGGTTCGAACGACATGGGAATATTCAAAATCTCGTTGACAATCCATATCACATCATGAATGTTGATTTGACCATCTGCATAGCAATCAGCAGCTTTGGTCTCGTATTGCGTTGCTTCAGGTCCCTGTTCCAGAATGATTTGTACCAACCGGTCAAGATCAGCCAGATTAATGGCGGCATCGATTACAATATCACCGATCAAGGGTTCTGCCTGCGATGGCAGCACCAGCAACGACTCACTCGGTTCGGTGAGAATCCGATCCCCATTGTATGCCCGAACGCGGTACCAGTAGCCGGCGTCTGAATCCGACGGACTATCGGTATAATCTGGCTCGGAAACATTGCCTTCCCAATCAACCAGGAGCAGCCACTCCCCGGGTTCATTTTCATAATTCAATGCGCGTTCAACCGCGAAACGCGTTCCGCCATACCCGTTCCATGAAAGATTGATACTATTTCCGCTGCGGGAAAACGTCAAGCCGCTGGGGATTTGTGCCAGTGTATATGCTGCACGCCTATTTGATCCGCCGCTCAAATCACCAGACGCGCTCCGCGCAAACACCTGGCGGGAATAGCGGGTATTTACTGCAAGATCGGTCTCTCTCCACTCGATTTGATTCGCTGGCAATTCAGCCAGTTGTGTGCCCGCTGAATCGAAAATGACATACCCGGTTTCGAGCTCGGTATTATCGCGCCACTGCCATTCGATACTGGAGGTAGATCTGGCAAACGCGGTCAAATTTGTTGGCGGCGTAATAATCGATGAGAGTGTGGTTACGGAGATGATATTGCTGGCTTCGGTCAGTATCTTATCGCCGTTAAAACCCATAACGCGATACCAGTACATGGCATCGGGCAATAATCCCGTTTCAGTGAATGAAGCATTAATCAGCTTATTTTCCCAAAGGATGATAAATTCCCAATCATGGTACTGATCCTGATATGTGTATGCCCTTTCAATCGCGTATCGAAAGGCTTTGCTCGCGTTCCACTGCAGACTGATCGACGTCGAGGTGGAGTCTGTTGCGCGTAGATTGGCTGGCGCGTCAGCCAGCGTATACACGGCTGCGTAATTGGAGCCGCCGCTCATTTCGCCAGAAGTGCTTTGTGCCACCACCTGGCGCTTGTAGCGCGTGTTAATTGCGAGCCCGGTTTCAATCCAACTGGTTTGATCCGCCGGCAGCGTGACGATAGCATTTCCCAGCGAATCCAGGATGACGTAGCCGGTCTCCTGGTCGGTATTATCCATCCATTTCCATTCGATTTCAGTGGTTGATCTCGCGCCACCGATCAAATTGGTCGGCGGATTGATGACAGAAAATGGTGTGGTTACCGTCACCATGTTGCTGGGCTCGGTGAGCATCTGGTCGCCATTATAACCATAAACGCGATACATGTAAGTACTCGCCGGCTTCAGCCCGGAATCGGTGTAAAAATTTTCTGTCACATTATCGTTCCAGTCGACGATGACTTGCATCGATTCCGGCGAGGCGCTCCCAAAATCCGCGCGTGTGATATAAAACCGGGAAGCGCCATGCCCCTGCCATTGAAGCACAACCGAGGTTGATGTTGTATCAACTGCCCTGAAATTTGTCGGCGGATTTGCCAGAGTATAAACCGTATCGGCATTTGAAGGACCGCTGAGCCTGCCATTGAGCGCCAGAGCACGTACGTACCGCACATATTGCGTATTCGCGAGTAATCCGGTTTCCAACCATGCTTCGGCATTATCTGAAAGCAAAATACTGTCGTTTTCTGAAAGATAGAGGACATAAGCCTTTTCTTCATTGGTATTATCGCGCCATGACCATTCAATTGAAGTAGTAGACCGGGCGGTACCAGTGAAATTCGAAGGAGCCTCGAAAGCCAGGGTCTTAATTTTAATCACGGCGCCTTCTTCATTAATTTCATTGTGCTGGTTGAAACTCTTGACGCGGTACCAGTACAGCGTATTTTCAGACAAATTGCTGTCGCTGAACGCCGTATTTGTCCAGGCAGCGTCCCATCCCTTCAAACTCACCCATTCACCGGGCACACCGCCATTGTCCAGCGCCCTGTCGATCTCGAATTGAGTGGCGCCATTGCCGGACCATCGCAGCAGAACAGAAGATGAGGTTGTGTCGGCAACGACCAGGTCGGAGGGAGGATTCGCCAGGGTACACGCCGTGTGTTCTTTTGAAGGATCGCACACAACGCCGGTCGTGGAGGTACCCCTGACACGCCGTGCATAAGCCACATTCGCCAGGAGACCGGTTTCGAGCCAACTGGTGCTGTTGGGCGCCAGGTTGCCGGATACGATTTCCCCGGATTCATTTTCCAGGTAAAAATTGCTTTCATTATTCGAGTTATCTTGCCACTTCCATAGAATGGTTGTCGGCGAACTCGATTTTCCGATCAGGTCTGATGGCGGAATCATAACCGCGTCTCCGGTAACGATTCTTACCGCTTTCGAAGCCGCCGAAAGGATTTGATCACCGTTGTACGCGCTGACACGGTACCAATATGCTGTGATGGGTTTGACGTCGCGATCCTGGTAAGCGGTATCAAAAAGACTGTCGCCCCAGGTGGCAACAACCTGATAAACGCCCGGCTGTCCGTTGGTATCGAGCGCTTTCTGAACCGCAAACCGGGCAGCGTTCGGACAGGTCCACACGAGATCGATCGTGCTGTCAGTGACGGAACTGGCGCGTAAATTTGTAGGTGTTTCTGCAAGCGTGAAAACTGAAATCAATTTCGAGGCAGCACTTTCTCCGCTGGTATTTCCGGCAACCACTTTGCGCCTGACTAACAAATTGGGACTTAGCCCGGTCTCCGTCCAGCTTTGTGTATTGGGATTCAGGTACGGTGAGACAACGTTGTTTGCATCATCTTTAACGACAAAATACGTTTCATTATTCGAATTATCGCGCCACCGCCACTGGACATAATCCGTGCCGACTGAGTCTGGCTGCAAATCAAATGGCGGATCCGGCAGCGGAATTCCGAAGATATTTTGGTAGACATAGCCCGTAAAATTTTCCTGGGGCATGCGGAGGCGATTTGCAGTCCATGCGGAGATCATCAAATTCGCGTGATTGAAAACATGCGCATGCTCCGTATTGAATTGCACGGTTCCCCCCTGGTCAATGCACCACTCGCCGTCAATCGAATCATTTTTGCTGCTGAACTGCCTGGCAAAAATATGGTCGAAAGCGGTATCCGGATCGGCTTTGGTGAAACTTCGCCGGCTATACTGGATGACAAATTTGCTGTCGTTATCAGTCGCAATGCCCGGGCGGCTCAAAATATTGCAGGCGGCGACCGTGATATCGCCGGTCAGCGGCTCTTCTTCCCACGAAAATTTCCTGAAAAAAACATAGTAGCTGCGCATATTATCATAAAACCGACCATCATGCCACGTAAAAATCAGGTTATTGCTTTCGTCAACAGCCACATCCGGATCGCTGAAAGATACCCAGGTTTGAGGTACCCACTGATTGACTAAAAATACAGCGCCTAATGCTTTACCAGAATAATGAAATCGGCGCCCGTAAATCATTGATATGCCGGTATCTTCATACGAATAACGATTATCGCGCCAAGCTGCGACAAAATTTCCTTCTGCAGAAACCGCGATCCGGGGTTGGTTTGCGGAGCGCGTTTTGCGCTGGTTACCGTCATTTAGAACGAATTCGGAAAGAACGTTGGTTTCCGCATTATTGACAATCTGCAAAAATCTACAATAGATATCAATCTGCCCCTGGAATTCATTGACCCAGGCAAGCAAAATCGTATTTTGCGGACTGATGCCGATTGCCGGCTGGTGGACAATTCCCCCGACTTCGGGACTGGTGCCAATGACAAACTCATTTGACAGCGCTTTGCCGGTCCTGGCAAAAACCCTGGCGTAAATCTGAATATCGGGATAGTTGCGGCGATCATCCCAGATTACCCAAAAATTGCCGGCAGGATCAACCGCTATATCGATGGTGCTGTAAACACAGGCAATTGTATCCGGGCATTGATCGACCTGGAATTCAGAGGTCATCGCATCACCATTCGGAGCGAATATCTTTCCATAAACTTTTGTGATGCTCTGATATGGCTCATCTACCCACACGATCATATAATTCAAATGCTCGGGATTGGTCGCAATGGCTGGAGCATGAGATCCCCAGCTACGTGATACGGTTTCATCCACGCGAGCATCCGGGATAATTAGTCCCAGCGTTTGCGAGACGCTCTTCGCAATAAATCCCGGGAAAATAACTGTCAGAATCAAGATTGCACACATCATTTTGAAACGTATCAATAGCCTTTTCATTTTATCTTCACCTTCTATTGCATATCACACATTTATAGCGCTGTTTTATAAATACGTTGACGATGCTAAAGAAATTTGACAGGATAACAGGATGGACAGGATAGATACCATCCTGTTTATCAATGATATGTTAGCTCCGATTGACTTTCTGCTAAGAACCTATCCGAAAACCTATTTCAAAGAATTATATGGATTAACAATATACGATTTGCGAAGGTTTTAATTCGCAAATCAAAAATCGTTAATCGTAAATCATCTTTTAAGGTGTTTCAAATGGGTGCTGAACTATTACCAATGGTTGTAATCTATTGATATTGCTTTTTTAACACCCCATAATCCGGTGATTTTTCATAATAAATTGGGTATAAAAATCTAATAATGCGCAATTATTAAAATTTTATCTGTTAAGGCTCATCAACCTTTAACGTTGAACCGATTAGCCCGGTTAAATCAAGGGCATCTTCGATTACGCGAGAAACCAATTTTGTGCGATAACAGCAAACGGATAATCAGAATGTACTTCATTGGCGCGGCTGTTCAGGCACCGTTTAGAATCGGAATGAAAATGCAATTGTAGTTTGCCATCCGTTGAGAGTAATTGTGTTGGCTTCTGCTTCGCCGGTCAAATACATCAGATCGGTACGAACGATCATCGTTTCGGAAAACTTGGCATAAAATTCCGGTCCCGAATGAATTGTCCAGGCATCCGCTACCTGAATATCACTTTTGCCAAATTTGTTGAAACCGAATTTCCCTCCGAAAGAAAAGGATGGATTAAGATTAAACATAAATTGCGCTTGGCTCAAGAAGCTGTTATCAATAAAATTACGACCGATTAACAGCGCTCTCCCCAGGTCACCGGAAACACCATTTTCCTGTTTGATAATGTTATTCACGAAAATTGAAAACGAGATAGGATAGGTATGGTAATGAAAAAGCGCCTCGATTTCAGTCTGGCTGCCTTCGGTTAAAAATTGTTCGCCATCGAGCTTATCAACGCCGAATCGGGTGTGAAGCACATTGGCTCTGATGAAAATGCTATCCAATTCAATATCCACTCCGCCGTGGATGGATAATTCATCCCCCGGTTTGAATTTTATCTCGCTATCGGTCTGGTAGTTGTATTCGCCTTTGAAAAGGTAGCCCACGCCAAATCCGATGGTGAAGGTTCCGCCAAAATTTCTGGCGTAAACCGCGCCCAGGTCGGCATCAAAGCCTTCTCCGTAACGCTTCACCTTGAAACCGAGTACTGTTTCATACAGGGCATTGGCAACCTGATTTTCTGATTCGTTAAAAGAATTTTTGCCGAAGGGCATTCCCAATCCCAGGCTCAACATCACGGAATTTTCAGCCAGTCGCCAGAAGGCTTTAAATTTGCCATCCGTCATACCGTTCAATTTATAGTCTGACTCCGATTTGAGCATCGAAGACGCATTTGAAGTGCTGAAGTACACATCGATATTTTGAGTAACCGGGCGCAAAACCGAAAACGGGACAACGAGCTGGGAGATTTTCTGCTCTGTACCACCCTGCTTAACCGCCCAACTGCGATAGGATAAATAGGTTGAAATCGCGGCATTGTACGCGGGGTAATTGAATTGTGGTTGAGCAACCGCCGTCGTACCGAGCACGCCAACCACGCACAAGGCAATAATGATCGAATAATTTTTCATCATATAATTAATCCATTGCTAAAACAGAATTCAATCGCCTCTAACACTTGCAGCTTTTCTACTGATTTGATATTTACTTCATTCACCTCAGGCACTTTGGATCATTTTGATTCGCTTTTCGGCAACGTGCCTTTAACCACCAGCGTTCCTTTTTTGCCGGAGAGTGTCGGTCGAACAGTCACTTTATCGTCCTGATTCACCGGTAAAAAGCTGCTGCCGACTTCAAGCGCACTCACTTCCAGCCGATCGAGTGGGCTTATTGCATCGATTTCGCGCACAATCTGGATGAGCCGCTCGCTTGAAACCGGCGCGATCTGCATTTCGAGCAACTTCTCGTTTGCCATCTGAAATCCCGGATCCAATTTAACTGCCCGCTTATAGGCATTTCTTGCGCGCACCAGATCACCGGTATCCTCATAATCCAATCCCTCGGCAAATGCCAGGAAAGCCATGAAACTTTCGGTCGGCACTTTTTTGATCTCTTCAATTTCGCTGAAAGACAGCCGGATGCCCATTTCGTTGATCAATTGAAGTACCAGTTTTTTCTCGATCTTGAAAAAATCACTGAGCCTGCCGTCTGCGCTGGCTTCCATCGATGCCCGGGAACCGAGTTCAGATTCAACAACTGCTGCAATAATCTGCAGGTAGCCTTCCTCTGAAGTAATGAAGCCGCCTTTGACCAATTTTTTGGCGCCGAGAAGCCTGCCCAGGCGCGGGGCACTTTGCACATCGAACAGCTCGGATTGACTGAGTTTCAGCTCTTGCATCAACTGCTGGAGCTTTTGGCGCTCGACAATTTTCAATTTTCGAACTTTTGACAGATCCGTTGTCAGCATCACCGCCAGCCCTTTTTCCAACGGATTTAATTTCTGCCATTGATTGATATTCTTGAAATATAAAATTGCAATCGAATTTTCGGGGATGTCCTGCACCATTAATTTTTGCTCATCTTCGATTGCCTTTCGCAGGTCGGCGGTGATTTTTAATTTCATCAGCGCATTCATCCGATCCTGGATACGTTTTCGGATCGAACTGAACTTATTCAGGTGAGTTATTCGCTTATATGCATCCAGGGCTTTATCGAACGAACGTTGCGCTTCGTAGCTCAAGCCGAGATATAAAATGGTCATCCCATCATTCGGGTTCAGGGTATTGGCTTCTCGCAATTTGGTGATTGCGGGAGCATAATTTTTAAGCTCATAATAGACAATGCCCAGATCGCGCTTGATGCGATAATCATTCGGACTCAGGCGTTCAGCAGCGAGGAATTTTTCAATGGCTGAACGGTAGCTGCGTTGGCGCACCAACGATTTGGCTTCCCAATAGCTATATGTTGCACAGCCGCAGAGGATTGCGATGAAAATGACCAACATTAGCAGCAAAAATTTCGATTTCAAAATTGACTCCAGGCATTTTTTTAATTTTCGAACCAGCCCGGACGACAGGTCCAGGCGCAATATTCATTTATCAAGGCAGCATGCACTTATTCAACCGTATAATGTACTTGTGTCAAATAAAATTAGCGAGTTACAAAATCTGAAGCGCAACGCACACTGAATTCGATATTTCAATTCAGTTCGTGCAGTCGAGCACTTAGAGCTTTATTTTACAAATACGTTGATGATGCCAAAGAGATTAGACAGGATAACAGGATGGACAAGATAAATAACATCCTGTTTATAAATGAGTTGATAGCTCCGATTAACTTTTTGCTAATTCTCTTACTTTTCTTTTTATTTCAACTTTTTGCTCACCAAAGTTGATGAATAGACCAACATCTTTTCCGGTTGCAGTCAGGTAATTCACTAACTAAACTTCATGAGCTTTAATGAACCTTCGAACTGATTTCAATTCTAAAATAACTATATCCTCAACAACCACATCGGCTACAAACTCTCAGACCATCTCAGTGTCATAATAAACCGTGATCGGATTCTGAGCTAATGCCCGAAATCCAACCTTTTTCAGTTCAATCATCAGGCATTTTTCGTAAACCGATTCTAAGAAGCCATAGCCCATTTTGTTGTAAACTCGATAGGCACATCCTATTATTCTCTACGTCAACTCTTTATGTTTCATGATTGCTACCTTCGTCAGGTTGTGATATTTATTTTGATTTACTGGATTTATATCTTGGTTAATCCTGTTGATCATGTAAATCCCGTCTAAAATTTTATGTCACCATAATTATGAAATTAGATATTTAGGAGATAAGAGGTTCAAGAACCGCGATCTTCTTTTTTGCAGGCAGATAATTCGGATCATATTTCAACGCTTCCTGGAATTTTGCATGCGCTTTCTTGTATTCCTCTTTGTCGAGAAAACTCAATCCTTCTGAATAGGAAAGAATCGCTTCTAACGATTTATTTTCAACTTTCTTGATTTCCTTCACTTCGGTCTTCGAAAGAATCACGTCCAGATCTTTGGTAATTTTCAGTGCCAGTTTTTTTTCCATTTCGATGAATTTTTTCGCATTGTCGGTTATCTCTTCAGCCTTGATTAATTCACCGGTTTCAACCTTAATCAAACGCGCGTCAAGCCGCATCAAATCGCCGATCTTGGCAATTCCTCCGAACAGCATCGAATGCACTCCCAGCAATTTCCCGATCCTGACCGCGGTTTTCTGATCGAATACCTTATTTTTTTCCAGTTCGATCTCATCCATAATGAACTGAATACGTTCGCGCTCGATCACTTTGAGCCTTGTGGCTTTGGACAAATCTGTAATCAGCATCTGGGCGATGCCTTTGCCCATAGGCTCCCACTTTTCTTTATCATCTCCGATTGAATTGTTATCGAAATCCAGGATAGCAATCGTCTGAACGCCGGGATCCGCGCGTTCATCGATGGTCATATTTCCCTTTTTTTCCTTTTTCACTTCATAATAAATTCGCATCAATTTTGGGGGGACGTTTTCCGGATTGAATTCAATGCTTGGATCGAGATCGACAATTTTCTCGACCATTTCTTTCGCCTGGTCGTAATATCCCTTGGCAACCATCGAAAAGCCAAGTAATTGATAGACGATAATCTGTTGATTGGACGTCAATCCTTTCTCTTCGGAAATCACTTGAAGCGTTTTTATGGCATCATCAAAACGTGCTGAGGTATAATGTCTGCGCGCCTGATCGATTTGCATTTCAAATTTTGTTTGCGCAAACGATTCTGAAAATGGCATTATTGCCGCATGCACCAGCACGAATGTGCCAGCCAGGATAAATCCCAATCGGAATTTACTCACGGTTCCCGCATGTTTAAGCTTCATCGTCACACCTCCTGAATAGTAATGGATGAATGGATTTTATTTCGATGAATCGAACGCTACTCCTGAGTCGCCTTCACCAGCGTAAATTTCACGGTACAATGTTTTCCGGGGAGAACCTGAATCTCCTGTTCGCCCTGAATTGATTTATATTCAAATTTGGATATGTCGATTTTATAGGTGCCGGCAGGGAGTTCAATTTCTCCGCTGAATTGCATGTCTTCTCCTGTGCTGTCCTTAAATGGCTTGTCATTAATGAGTACCAGGCCCCTGATAGGATTTCCAAATTCATCAACAATGACAATACCGACTTTGCCGGTTTCCGGTTGTGGCGGTTGAGGCACGCGAGAGAGTTTCCGATGCAGCAGCGTCTGCTTGCCGGCGGACACACGAACCTTCTCCGTCAACGATTCATAGCCTGCGAGTGTGAAACTAATCGTGTAAAGCGCTGCCTTCAAAGAAGTGATAACACAATTGGTTTTTTTCGAGTAAGGGCGATCATTGAGCGAAATGTTTGCGCCCGGTGGTTCCGATTTCAATTCGAGGCTGCCATAAGCCGGCTCAACCTTTTCCTCGACAGGCTCGGTGTGAATTTTTTTCTTTTCGGGCGGCAGCACCACAGCCGGCGTTGAATCAGCCGGTTGAAGCTTTGGTGCAATTTCGAGAGTTGCCGAAGCCAAATGCACCGAATCTGACCAGGAGAGAAAATCAGATTTTTGAATCGAGATGAAATAGGTGCCGTACGCAAATTCCTCAAGAGTAAGCGGTGTTTCTCCATCGATTCGCTGCCCGTTGACGGAAACAGATGCCCCTGGCGGATTCGAACTGATGATCAATCTTCCTTCGTCAATCGTCTCGCCTTTCCTGGTTGCCAATTGATAAATCAGATAAGCCAGCAGCATGAAAACAACGATGCCGAACCATTTGACCGCTCTCAATGAAGTATCATCCATATTTTGCGAGCGGCGCTCTTTGACGGCTCGCTGGCTCTTTTGGGTACTGGACGTTTCAGAAACCATCTCAGTGGCACGTGGCGTTGAAACCTGATCACCTGACGGGAAATCGATTGCCGGCTCCGAATTCTTGCTTGCGATGACGGTTTCTGATAAATCTTCGGAAACGGAAGCGATGGTAGGTTCGGAAAAATGGCTTTTGCGGGTATAATTTTCCCACTCATCGAGATCATTCAGCAAGTCTTGTGCAAATTGATAGCGCTTCCGGGGTGCTTTTTCGATACATTTCATCACGATGGGTTCCAGACCATCCGGAATGTCTGCCTTGATCGTATGCAACGGCGGCGCGGGTGTCGCTATTTGTTTGTGGCAAATTGAAAGCGGATCGCCGCTGAACGGTGGCTGACCGGTGAGCGCCTCGTAAAGGACAATTCCGAGTGAATAAATATCAGCCCGATGATCGAGTTCGTCGCCTTGCACTTGTTCCGGCGACATATATTTTGGAGTGCCCATCACCGTATCTTTGACCGTCAATTGGGAAAAATCCCCGCTCTTGACCAACCCGAAATCGGTCAGGATTGCGTTGCCCGATTCATCGAACATGATATTCGCCGGCTTGATATCTCTGTGGATGAAGTTGGTGACGGTTTTATGACTGTGCATATAACTGAGCGCTGAACTCATATCACTGGCGATTTTCAGCCATTGGGCAAGCGGTAATCCCTGCCGGTTTTCGCGCAGACGCAATATCTGCTGAAGCGTGGTGGGCAGGTAATTCATCACAAAATAATGAATGCCGTTTTCCGAGCCGCTATCGAATATTTTAATGATATTGGGGTGCTCGAACATCGCCACAACTTTTGCCTCCCGGATGAAACGCCTCACCAGGTCTTCATCTTCGGCGGCAAACTCCGAAAGCACTTTTACCGCTACTTTGCGCTTCAACTGGGTTTGGATTCCGAGGTATACCGTTGCGAAGCCGCCTTTTCCCAGGGGTTTGTCGCCGATAATCTTGAAGCGTCCGTTGGCGAGTTCTTTCCCCAGCAAATTATCTTTCAATTTCGGTCTCCTGATTCATCAAATTTCAGAGCATGGGCATGGTTTTATCGATATCGGTGATAATTTCTCGTGCTGTGGCGTAGCGATTGTTGGGACTTTTTTCCATCATTTTATTAACAATATTTTCCAATTCAACGGGCAGATTATTGTCATACGAGGTGATTCGCCTGGGTTTCGCCTGGATAATTTTGACGATGATCGATGCGATGCTATCGCCTTTGAACGGTCTGACACCGGTGAGCATTTCGTAAAAAACCACGCCCAGCGAAAATATATCCGAGCGTCCATCAATCTCCTTGCCTTCGATTTGCTCCGGCGACATATAGCTGGGCGTGCCCAGGCTGCTGCCAGCCTGTGTAAGCGTTCCCGAAGAGTCAGCCATTTTCGCGACCCCAAAATCAACAATTTTAATCAAACCGTTTTTCATGACCATGATATTCGATGGTTTGATGTCCCGATGAACGATCCCCCGAGAATGTGCTTCTGCCAATGCGCTGCAAGCCTGACGCACAAGATTCGCAGCTTCTTTGGGGGGAAGCAATTTGCGTTGCTGCAGCAAATGCAGCAAATTAATTCCTTCGATATATTCCATTGAAATAAAACTTCTGGTATCGATTTTTACAATATCAAAAATTGTAACGATATTCGGATGATTCAATTTTCCGGCAGATAACGCTTCACGCTCGAATCGGCGTTTCAATTTTTCCAACTCCATTTTGCCCAAATCCAAATCCATCCGAATTTCTTTCAGAACGACTGTCCGGTCCATTTTGTGATCATAAGCTTTGTAAACCTTCCCCATGGCGCCTTTGCCAATTTCGCTTTTCACCTCGTAGCGATCCTGGATTAAAGGATTCACCGAGTCTTGTTCTGTACTGAGAAGTCGTGTTTTCTCCTCAATTAATTGTTGATCGCCGGCAGGAGCCATTGCAGCCGGTTCTTTGCTTTCACCGCTTCGCTGAGAGCCGAGTACTGTTTTCTGCTGCGCCTGTTCTTCATCCGCAGCGATGGTTTTAATCTGACCGGATGGTTTACGCTTTGCTTTCACCGGGGGAACGCGATGTTCCGCTTTTGCCTGCGAAACCCGAGGCGCTGGTTGCTGACGCCGAGATCGATTTACCAACAATAGAATTATAACCAGCAAAGCAGCCGCGCCGCCTCCGGCAAATTCCCAATGATCCATTACGACATTCAGCCAGCCCGATTCAGCAGGCGCGCCGGTTTGAGAGCGCAGCGCTTTGAGCCGCTGATTCACATCACGATATGTTGGTTCTGCCCCCAAAATGCTTTCGAATTCTGCCAGGGCTTCCTTCACCTCGCCGACCGATTCTTTTTGGCGTCCCACTGCATAATGTTTAGCCAGCACAGCAGGTTGAAAATCCGGGGTGATTTCCAGCGACTTGTCCAACAAATTTGAAGCGAATGCCCAATTTTCAAGATTTAGCATGGACATTCCCCTGGCGTAATTCAACAGCATTTGCGCTTCATTGAGGGATGGTTCAATCGATAGCGCGGCTTCGAAGTGTTTGATGGCATTTTCCCATTGATTTTGCTCTATTGCCGCCTTGCCCTGGTTGACGAATGCCCGGGCATCCGTCGTTGTTTCCGGCGGTTTTTCAGTCGTTGCGGTATCCAGGGGAGTGGTGACGGAAGCTGGCTGTGCATCATACCTCGTTCTGGCATGGCGAAGTTTTTGAGCAACATCTTTATAATTCGAATCCTTGCTGTTGATCTGGTTCAAAAGGCGTATGGCAAGCTGCCATTGCTGCGCCTTAATCGCCTGCTCCGCTTTCTGATATTCCGTTTCCAGTTCCTGTGTCGTTTCGAGCCTCGATTTTATTTGGCTTAATTCAGCCTGGTTCTTGCCATATTCCAGCGCCCGATTGATATAGCCCAATGCCAAATCCGGGTTCTGTTCCGAAGTGGCAAGCCGGGCGTAATATTGCGCTAGCTGATTATCAACGTCATCCAGCCTGGCATGTCCCGGAGCCTTTTGTGCCAGTTGGTCTCTTAATTTAATTGCGGAGTCAATCTCGCCTGCATTGATTGCCTCTGTTGCCTGTCTGGCAAGCTCATCCACATCGTTCATTGATTTGAGTTTGGAAGCGGCTTGTTTCGCCGGTTCGTGATTCGAATCCTTCACAAGTGCCTGTTCATACGCGGCAAGGGCTTCTTTTGTATTGCCCTGGGCGAGTTTGATTTTTCCATCATAATAAAAATAATCCGCTTCGGATAAATTTTTTCGATACTTAGTCAAAGCGGAGGCAGCTTTTGAAAATTCGCTTTCGCCCAAGTAAAGCGCAATCGCCTTGGCAAATAGCTCAGTATTCCGTTTAAGCGTCAACGAGGTTTCGTAGGCGGTTGCAGCATTCGTTCGTTCGCCCAGTTCCAGATATGAATTGCCAATATATTTCCAGGCATTACTTCCATTGGGATTTCGAAGTGGATTAATTCCGATTTCTGCGCGGAATTCTTCGATTGCTTTTTTGTACTCTCCTTGTTCAAAATAAATCTCCCCGAGTTTCAAATGTGCAGCTTCATACTCCGGATAAATCTCCAGTGTCTTTTTCAAGCCTTCAACCTTTTCAGTCCTGGATTTGGATTTCAGCGCCTCTATGAAATGCTTTTTTGCCTCTTGCCGGGCATCCTGGGCGACTGCGGTTTCCAGGCTTAAAAGGAGGAATTGTGTGATAAAAAATATACTGATGACTTGCCTCATCCCCGTTGACCTCGTATAAATGTTTTTACAATGACCCACCTGTTCATAATTAATTCGACCCAATTAATTTCTTCAACTGAAGCGCGATGTCCAGCGCATTAAAATAGCGCTTCTGGATATTTTTTTCGAGCATTTTCATCACAATGTTGTTTAATTCTTCGGGAATATCCTCATTCAGCACATTGGGTGCCTGGGGCGTAACCTCTAAAATTTTATGAACCGTAGCTGAAATATATTCGCCTTTGAACGGAAGCTGTCCGGTAAGCATTTCATACGCTATAACGCCGAGGGAGAAAATATCGGTGCGCAAATCAACTTCCCCATTTTTGATCTGCTCCGGCGACATATAAGTCGGATCATTTTTGGCGATTGCCAGTGGTGTCAGATCATCGATTTGCATCAAGCCGGATAATTCGAAGCCGCCCAATTTTACAAAATCGTTCGCCATCACTTTTATGTTTTCAGGGCGCAAATCAAAATGAATAACGCCTTTCCGATGGGCATAATCCAGGGCGACGCAAAGCTGGCTTATGATTTTCATTCCGCGCCAAACTTTCAACGAATTTTCCTGTTTCAGAAGTTGAGCCAACTCCAGTCCTTCGATGTATTCCAGTGAGATGAAAATGCTGTCGTCTTCTCTGTAAATATCCTCAATTCGGATAATGTTCGGGTGACTCAACAGCGCTGCCTTTCGGATTCCCTGGTACAGTATCTGTTCCATGCGCTGCTGCCCGGCATCGGAACCGAGAAGGTTAATTTTATCAATTAGCACATCTCGTTCGAGCAGATTATCATACCCTTTATAGGTTTTGATATTCCCAATCCGGCGAATGGGTGCTCGCAATTCGTAGCGCGACCGATTTTTCGGGATATCGGAGGAAGGCTCTGCAAGCTCAGGAGCAATTTGCCGCGTCTCATCCAAATCAGCAATTGGCGACAATGGTTGTTCACTGGTGTCAGCATCCGAAGTGAGAGCCGGATCCAGATATGAAACCGCTCCCGGTGCTTTTTGTGTGGGCGGTTTCCTCACAAGTCGCCTGGTCTTTTTGCGCCGAAATTTTGAGCGAACCGCGGAACCGAAAAAGTAGCCCCCTGACGCGATAAGTATCACGATCAGGAATATGGCAGCAATCCACCAACGCTGGAAGAGATCCCAAAAATCGTGTTGCGGGGATTCAGGGATCATTTCTCCGGTCGCGGCAGATGAATCAATAGCTGGCGTGACAGTCGCCGGGGGAGCAATGGCAATTTGAAGCGTGTCTTCGCGTATTTCGGGCGGTGGCTCAGGTTTCGGAAGTGCGGCGGTTTTCGCTTCCCGCGCGGCATTCAATAGCTCACCCGCGTCTTTATAGCCTCGATCGAGCTTGACTACTCGGCTGAAAGATTCAATTGCCGAATCCCAGTTGCGCCGTCGATATGCATAAATCCCGTTTTGATAATTGGCTTCAAGCTCGCGTTGGAGATCATTTTGCTCTTCGAGCAGCTCAATTTTCTGTTTTACGTTCAGATAATCTGGAACAACCGACTGCGCGCGCCGATAATACCTGAGCGCCAGATTCCGTTCGCCTTGCTGTTCCGCGGATCTACCTGATTGATATAGGATCCGGGCGATCTGTTGCCGGAAGCCAGCCACCTCCTGATAGGTTGAATCAAGTGATATCATCTGTCTCAAATACCGCAGCGCCTCATCGGCATCCCGCTGATTCAACGCGTTTTGGATCGAGCGCGAATATTGCCTGAGCTGTTTGTATTTTTTTATCTGATTTAAACCATTCAGAGCGATGCGATTATTCGGTTCCACTTGCAGCGCTTGCTTGAACACAGCAGACGCCTCACCGAGTTTTTGTTGCAACAGATAAATCCGTCCCAAATAGGCAAATGCTTCGACATTTTGGGAATCCCGGGATAGCACTGCCAAAAATTCAGATTTGGCATCATCATATTGCCGGTTGACGAAATAACGTTTTCCCAACTGGATACGGGCGGTGAGCGAGTCGGATGCTGCCTGTGGTGATTCCGCCGGATTCCAGTAGGCTTCCGCAGCGTAGGCGAATTGAAGATTCTGCGCATTCACATTTTGAAAGCCACCTGATCCGCCTGTGGTATTCAGCAAGCCGACCACCAACCAGACGCAGCCGAACAGAAGCGTTCGTTTCCGTATTTTATTGATTTCGATCATCATCCAAAGGTAATTGAATAATTCCTTAATTTCGAAAATGAAAATATCAACTCACGCCTAATTTCAATATTTCAGTCGGAGTGCATCGACTGCGTCGATGCTGAATTGACGCAGTCAATTCACTCCAAAACCGCTAATTAACAGTAAATTGCCGTCTAAATTTCGGTCTCATTTTAGAGATTCAGGCAAAAGCCTTGGAAATTCCAGATTTTGTTATAGCCGCCAATCCGCCTTTTGATTTGGGGATAATTCGTGTCCGTACCAAGATTCAGGAAAATCCCCGGGATATCTCCGTGGCTTCGTTTTAGGGCAAATCTGGCGGTATTGGCAATGGCTCATCTTTGGGCGTCGGACCAGGCGATGGGTTGTTGCCATTCGAACCGGCTAATATCGCTGCGCTGCTAACAATTGCCACGCCACCGGCAGCAGACGCCCATACCCACCATTTTTTATACCATCGAGCCGGCTTTGTATCTTCGGATTGCTGCTCCAATAGCGATTCGGGTTTCTGGTCAATTTCTTCAAATATTTTTTCCACAATCTGTCGTGCTACATTTTCAATTGTCTCATACTGAAATGAGTCTTTTGTGCCCGTATGATCGTCTGAAATTTCAAAGCTGGTTGAAGTTTCGACGCTGAAAGCTTTCAATGTGATTGTAAAGAAATCGCCCACCTTTACAATCGAGCCGGCTACCACCCATTGGGTTCCGATCAATTGTCCCACGCGCAATATTTCATCATTTTCAGTGAACGGACCGATAAGCTCCGTTCGCTCTGCGAGTTTTCCGAGAATTTCCTCGCGGTGCATGATACTCAGCCGACTTTCCAGACGCAATTGATCGCGCAGGTATTCGGTGATGGTTTCGGCAACCGTAACATCGATTCCGGTTGCATCCAGAGCGAGCACTGCCAGGCTAATCGGCTCCTCTGTTTGAGAAAAACTCATTGGTTGCATTACGACCAGAAGGAACAAAGTTGCTAGTTTACAAAACGCTTTCATCTTTCTCATTCCCTTCAGATGATACTAAAAGCTTGTTTACATGGCGAAGACATAAACGATCGCTATTTGAGCAAGATCATTTTTTTCATCGCTGAAAAGCCATCCGCCTGGAGCCGGAACAGGTAGATTCCGCTGGCGACCGGATGACCTTCCTTGTCCCAACCATTCCAGATCACAGAATGATTGCCGGCGACATAATTTCTATCACCGATCAACGCGTTAATTTCCTCCCCAAGCACGTTGTAAATTGTCAGTCTGACGATTCCCGGAGCGGGCAAGGCGAATCGAATTTCAGTTTCGGGATTAAACGGATTGGGGAAATTTTGTGACAGGTGATAGCTCTCTGGGAGCACATTCAGTCCGGCGGTTTTTTCCTCGATGAATTCGTCCGTACCTGTGATGAGTGTCAGGCGCCGCGGTGTAAGGTCGCTGCCCGAAGTATAGCGATAATAATGCTCCTCCGCGAGATTCTTCACGGTCCTGTCATCTACATCGATTAGAACTGCTTTTTTTCTGCTTTCCAGGTCCGTGATCCCTTCAAAAGTGAGTTCGACTTCGGAATGCGGAATATTGGTTCTTATCTCGAAATCCCAACTATTGCCGGCGCTCGAATGTGGTCGAAAATCAGCCGCATAATCGCCCGGATTTTCCTGCCACTCCGAATGCGGAAAATAGAGCGTAATAAACTCACCAATCGGCGGAGGTTCGAAAAGATCATTTGCATCCCAACCATCGGAAGCATCATGGCGCATTCCGATGAAATTAATCGGATCTCTGGCATGTTCGCAGCGCGCATCGATTTGAATATACCAATCGTTCTCGTTCGGCGATGCGCCAGCTTGTACCAGCAGCCGTTTTGAAAGGCTGGTGGTACTATCGATGGTATTTACGACCAGGTTTGTGGCTGCTGTCGTTTTCAGCGCATAGCCTTCCCAGGGAACCAGCACGCTAGATGTATCCCATTGACCTTTGTACGTCCACAGCGTCACCGGATCGCCGTTCGCAAGTGTCAATTGATTTTTCGAAATTTCGAAATTATAGGGATTCCCGATGAGATTCCAGGAGCCTGCCAATGGGATATTGTATTCAACTCCGGTTTTTAATGTCGTGCCTGCGCCACTTGTTATAACATACGTACCTGACTTCACAATGATGAAAAAGGCTTTTCCCGGAGTAAAATGCGACGTATTGGGATATTCGATATACCTGCCGCTGCCATAGTCGAAAAGCCGCCATTTGGTATTATCATAGCTTTCGCCCAGATCATCGAAAAGCACATCTTCAATCGTTGACTTATCCAATTTTAGCGGCACTGAAACCATGCGATACGCAGTTTGCGCCGAACCGGTATGCAGGGGAATGGGCACACCGGCAGTATTTCGCGGGCTTTCGCCGGGATCATGAATGACGACCTGGATGCTTGAAAATCCCGTCTGCGGAAATCGCGTCGCATTGCCAGCCAGGTCTTCGGCAACCAGCGCATATTCCACGCCGCGAGAAGTGATGTAATCAGAGGGGATAGTGACGATATTGTCTGTGATGGATTTAGACCTTGTGCCGGTTTCGCCGCCTTTGCGGTACAATAACTTTCGGGAACGCAGCCCGGACAGGGCATCCTCGATATCGGCTGAAATTGAAACCTGGGAATCTGCCGCAGCGAATTGAATCGGAACGTGTGAAACTGTGGGTTTCGTCAAATCAACCATGAACTTCTGGGCAGTGGACGTTTCGCCGAACTGACGACCATCCCAGGCGGAAACGCGCCACCAGTACCAGTTTTCATTCAAAGAAATGGTGAATTTCACCGATTGTTCGGAACCGGCGACTGCGGGCATGGGCGAAAATTTATCCGGGTTGGCTTGCGAAGTGAAAGAAACTTTGTCTGCGCCAAAATCACCCTTTGTATCCAACTCAACCTTGAAATGCAATGAATCGCCATCGGCGTCATTGGGAACTTCCCATTCGAGGGTAATCGTCGCCTGATTGGTGATAAAATTCGTTGTCGGTGACAGCAATGTTGGCGCATCCGGGGGCTGATTCGAAGAAACCGTTTGCACCGTATCGACGATTGTGATGGTTTCCGCAACATCGAGCATGCTTTCGCGGTTGCCTACATTATCGAATGCCAACGCTTGAAATCCGTAGCGATGCCCGTGTTCCCCGGCGTAAGCTGAAGACGCCAGGATTGTTTTCACCAACCAGGTTTGCCATGGATTGCCATCAATTTGTACCAGAATATCGAAAATACCGGACAACCCTGAACCCGAAGAATCGGTGCCGCTTTCCCAGAATACGTTGAAAGATTCGCTTCGACTTGAATCCGGCGAATAGGCGATGCTTTGCGCGGGCGGTGTTTGATCGAGTTGAACCTGCAAGCTGTCGCGGACACGATTCCCGGCACTATCAGCGACTTCAAGCTGGAAGCTGAAACTGCCGTCATTTTTATCACTCAAATCGACATCGTATTCAAAGCGAGTTAATGAAATTGCATTCGTCTGATATGTGAAGTTGGCAGCAGTAAAAACCGGTAAAACCGGATGCTTTTCCTCGAATTGTAACAAAATTTTTGCTACTGACGTTGCAATCGGATTGAACCAGGTGGAATCGTAATCTGCATTTTTAACGAGCAAGCTATCGATTCGAGGCGCGTGGGAATCGTATCTCAACAGCACGCGGGCGTTTAGATTGAAATCGAGATTCCCCCGCGTATCTTCGAGCCAGACGAACAATGGCTGCCCATCCTCTTTGGTGGCAGTAACGAGCAGTGAGTCATCCAGGGTGGTGCCCGTGGTGTCAAAATTGCCCTGTGGCTCGCTGCCAAGTTTATACAGGGCACGTTTGATTCCGCTGGGATCGTGCGGATTCTCCCATGTCACAGAAAATTCCGGTGTATTTTGCCAGGGACTGATCTGTGCGCCATTCACGGCAATATTTCGGGGAGCTGCCGGCGCGTCCACATCTTCACGGGTGGTGTCGATGAGGATTGAAGTCTCGGCGATATCTGTCCATGCTTCCCGGTTGCCAGCCCGGTCCCAACTTGCAGCTTCAAACGAATAAACCGAATCCTGCATCGCATTTTTAAAAATGGCGTACGTGCTATCGATTCTGGTTTTCCAGTTGAGCCAGCTACCGCTGCTCCCGATTTTCATCCTGATATCGAACAGCTTGTCCAAACCTGAACCGCCGGCATCGCTTGCATAATCACCCCAGGTTACCAGGAAAGTGGTTTGTGTGCTAACGGAATCCGTTCTTGCCAGCGTCCCGGCAGGCGGAATATTATCATAATTGAATCGATAGATTGTCACCCACGATTCGGCGGCATTTCCCACGCCATCGATGGTTCTGATACGCAAAAAGTAGGTATTGCTGCTGTCGATCTGCTTCGGTTGATAAACCGGATCGACCGTAGAATGGGTAATCGTCGTCCCGCTCGAATCGGTGCCCCAATATACATGATATTCGCTCACGCCGGAAAGCGCATCATTGCCAGGCTGCCAGTGGAATTCAGGTGCGGTGATGTTATTTTGCCAAATATTATTCAGGCTTCCGCTGCTGTCGCCGCAAACATTTTGGGTCAATGCCGGATTTTCAGGCGGTTCTGCATCGATGGTGATGCGCATGCTGGCGGAATATTCGCTATAGGAATGTTTGTCAAACGCTTTGACCCGCCACCAATATTTTCCCGAATTCAGCGGTTGCGGAGGTGTAAACCTGATGCTTCCTGTTCCCTGGGCAACCGGTGGTTTGGGATCGAATCCTGCATCCCCTGCGAAAGAGGAAGCGGAAATTTTTCCGGAGCCGAATTGGGCGCTGGTATCGATTTCGAAAACAAAGTGCAGCGAATCGCTGTCAGTATCCGCAGGAATCGACCAGCTAAAGGTTGGCGCCTGCTCCCCGGTCAGAGTGTTATCCGCCGGTGAAACCAGCAGCGGTTTGCCCGGGGGCTTATTATCAGTTGGAATTAAGGTGGGGATGAAACCGCTGCTCAATTTATCCCCATTAACTGCACTTAAATTCCCGACAGGAGACGACTGTCCCGCAGCTATCACCATTTTATACGTACTGGAACCAATAATCTGACCGGCGCTGCCCAGCACGCTGGATTTGATGGTTCTTGTCGCATCTGCCTGCCCAGCCAGATTGGCGAGCATTAAAAATGATAAAAGAACAGCCATCAGAAATTTAGCACAGCCATTTATGAATACGTGTTTTTTCATAGTCGCTCAATTTGGATTAATTTAATCTGAAAAAGCGATTTAAATCCTTATTGCGTTCCTTGAAGAACGCTCGTTTAATCCGAATATATGAACATGAAAATGGGACATGCCCGATGATTTAATTTGGCGCCGCTAATCATGGGAACCAAACGGGTCATTCGCTGAAACCGTCGTCTCCGGTTCTTTTTCCAGACGATAGGATTCATATCCTTTGCGCTTGGCAACAATCCGGTAAGAGAATCGAATATTCGACGTTCCTCCGTTCAACTCCTCTACAGTGAAAGCATCTCGTCCGAGCTGCGACACATACAAGCCGTTGCAATTGCCAAGAGGCGTCAAAAATACGTGATAATCGTGATCCGTGGAAATGGTTTTAAGATATAACGGCTCGATACCGATACTTGTACGACCGTTTTTCAGTTGCCCGTAGCCGAAATCTTCGAACCAGACTTCGGGGCTTTCCAGGCAGTACAGAAAATAGGTTTCACCATCGACATCGACGCGGGCGCTTTTATTGTCGGCGGTGATATAGCCTTCGATCCTGACATTTCCCTGGAACAAGGCGGCGTAGCTGCTGGTATTGTTGACTTTACACAAAATGCCGTAATTTGTGCCGGTTAACGAAGTCGCCTCAGCATAAATGGCTGCCGAATTCACACCGGTTGAATATGCAGCGATCCCCGTATCGACGGCGGCTGCCTGGAGACCGGTTTTTTTCCCGCCGCCGGCAGGATTGAGAGCTTCCGCGCGAAGCGCCGTTGCCCGGGCATTGCTCGAAGTGAAACTGTTTGCAGCCGAAGCCTGAATGCCATAAATTGTTCCGTTTCGTTGACCGCTTGCAGTACTTTGCACACCGATATTCGTGCTGGTTGCCACCAGGGCTTTGCCGGTTCCGGTATTCGATATGCTTAATGTGGATTCGCTGTTGCTGGATGTTATACCCTGCGTTTCGGTGCCTGCTGATTTCCGAACATATTTTTCAGTGAGCGTGCTCGTACCTTCGTATAAGCTGGCGACAACTCCCTGCCTTCCGGCATCATTGGTCAAATTTAAAAATTCGTTGCTGTCCTTGCCGTCCAGTAAATCTGCATCCAATCCGCTGCCAGAGCCGTCATTAATATCAGTTGCGTTATGATTATGCGTGGTATTGGCAAAATCAGTCGAATTTTTGCCATCGAGAAGATCGGCATTCAAACCGCTGCCGGGACCTGCGCTAATATCGCTGGCGGAATGCGTATGCGTTGACTGGGCGTATTCCGCCCCTTGCTTGCCATCCAGAAGGTCTGCGTTGAGTTCGCTGCCGGGTCCATCATTGATTTCATCAGCACTATGGGTATGCGCAGTATTGGCAAACGTCTCCGAATCTTTGCCATCCAGCAGATCGGCGTCAAGCCCGCTGCCCGATCCAGCCAGGATATCGACGGCATCGTGTGTATGGGCGGTGTTGGCGAAATTTGTGGCATCCTGACCGTCAAGTTTATCTGAATTTATAGCATACGCAACACTGGTTAGCCGGACCCTGGGCTTCATTTCTTCATTCGTTCCGATTTTCACACCCAAAAATAGCGCATTCGCCGAGAATGCTGATGGTTCGAGGCTCTGCTTGGAGCCAAGCAATACGTGAAAAATACCCGATTGAATGGCAACCGTTTGCGTTTCGCTCCAGATCGGAGCCTGCGTTGTGTCTTCGTACAGGTAGAACGTCATCTCCAGGTTTCCGGTGAATTCTTGATTGGCATTATCCAACAATCGCCCCTGATAATTTAGCAGCAATGGAACCTGAGCCAGACAAAGCCCGTTTAGCGAAATCAAAATAAGTATTGAAATTATAAAAATACCTTGTTTCATTTCTTTCCTCCGCGAATCCTTGATAATTGAAGTCACAGGGAGCAGCACCTTCTGAAATCGGTGATGGGTCAATTCCAAATCCTGCCCGGATTGAAGGAATTTGTAAACAAGGCTGCTCTCCCGGTTGAGTTTAGGAGGTGAGATAAAATAGCCTGGACATTTGGTAAAAAATAATTTTGATAACTAGCAACTTAAGAAATTTAAATGTGTAACTTATTTTATCCCAACTCCTTAGCGATTAATATTGATTGGTCGCGTTTCGGCTTCACTCTCGTCTACGCCGAACAAATCCGTAAGAAGCCGATATTCAATTGCAAGCTGACTGGTAGATTCTTCAGCCACTGTGTCGTGAAAGTTGTGTTGTACGGCTGGTGCATCGAGTTGTGTAACTTTCATTAACGCAATTGTAATATTATCTTTCCCCCCGGCTTTATTGGCTTTAAAAATGAGGGCTTTAATCGCATCTTCCACATCGTCCTCATACGCCAGGACGGTATTCATAATGGTCTCATCACTGATCAGGTCATGCAATCCATCAGAGCAAAGCAAAAAATAGTCATCTTCTTTCACAGGATCAAGGCGAATATCAATTTTAACTGTATTTTCGATTCCCAGGGCACGGATGATGACGTTCCGGTGCGGGAAATTTTTAATGTTTTCTTTATTGAGTTTACCAGCGTGGATTAGCTCATTCAGCCAGGAATGGTCTTCTGTCATTTGGATAATTTTTTTATCTCTGATTCGATAGGCACGGCTATCGCCGACGTGCGCAATGCATGAGATTCCTTCGCTCAATGAGATCCCGACGATAGTTGTTCCCATTCCCTGCAATTCGGATCGATTTTGCGAAATATTGTAGATTCTCAGGTTAGCCAACCGAATTGCGTGAATCATCCGTCGAGCGAAAATAGGGAGTGTTGGCTGGAATTCCGCATCTAGCGCTTTCAATTTGTCATCGTTCAGGTGAGTGTGTGTTTTCGTGAGTGTATCGATAGCAAAATGGCTGGCTTGTGCGCCAGCAACATGCCCGCCCATGCCATCACATAAATATGCTGAACTTAAATTTTCAAGAATACAATAGCTGTCTTCATTCGATTTTCTTACTCTTCCTACATCGGTTGATGCTGTAACTAAGAGCCGCATTCATTTTCTCCTTCGTGAAAGCCCAAAGATGCAAAGTATTTGTGTGAGAACGGATGAATAAAAGAGCTCAGAAAGGACACTCTAGCAGGCAGCCCATCGATTTGGGATGCGATCCTGGGAATTTTTAGAAACCAGGATTCTGTTTGTGCGATTCATGCCACCTGATTTCGAGAAATACAATGAAATATCTCGCCAAGCTATTGTCGTTCATCCCTTGAATAGCCATTCAAATATGAAGCTAATCGCAATAAAACTAAATAAATCCTTCAATACAATATAACCAAAAATATGGCAAAGTCAAGCCTAAATTTTGACATTCAATAAAATATCAAAGCAATTCTTTCAGCGGTTTGATAACTATCACATATTTATAAAAAGATTTCCAATGAAAAAGTTCCGTATATACTTAAACTAAATCTTTATTTTTAGTAATTTTCTCGTATCATATTACAAACTTTTCAAATGCCTGCGATTTACAATTAATCGAGTAGAACGGTTTTTGATCGTGCAAATGAACCAACCGCAAGTATCGCATTATCCTGATGCTACAGCTAATTTCACTGGTTTAATTTTTGCAGCTTGAGCGCGTTGCAATTCATTATCAAGGACATTTCCATATCACCCAATCGGTTTAGCACTCTGTTTAAATGGTTTATTCAATTGCATAATACGCTTTATCGGGAAATAGCCATCTCTATCATCAATGAGGTGGTCGAAAATCGATCGGATTTCCGCTGATTTGTGAAAACTGATTGAAATTTAAGAGCAATTGCGATAGTATCTAAAAATTTTTTAACCGATCTCCAATTTAGTCTTTTTTGTTACCGAATAAAAATAGTTAACGAGTCTGCTTTTGTTAAGTTGTTAAACATTAAGTGATTGACATACCAAAATCTATCAAGGTTTATCAATAGCTTAAATTTAATTCGCGTTAAATTTAACCGGTAATCGCAGTGCAATTTTGCTTAAAGGATGATTTGCCTTAAACGAAACGAAAATATCGAATCATTTTTCAATCTTTGGAGCAAATATTGCATATTAAGCACATATTCGACTGGATGACAGGCACAAACAATAACAGCAGCGCGGCTATTTATCAACCTGGTTTTTTAATTTGTCGTATTTTTGCAGCTCTGGTATGAATCGCTTATGGGTGAATTCGAAAGGCATCCGCAGCGAAACCGGACTTTAGCAGCCTTTACCGGGGCTTAACTCGCGAAACGAAAAATCGCTTGACTATTACTGATTAAAATTGTATTTTTTGCTGAATTACCAGAATCGGATTACTTCTTTATTTTCAGAGAGTAATTCCATTTAAATTCAAAATCATAAATAAAAATACAGATTACAGTAAATCGTTAAGCGAAGCTGCTGGGGTCGGAAACACTCACAATGATATTCTTCACCGGTATTTCGCTTAAGGCAAATCATCAATTAATCAAGGATCCAATATGCCGGAAAAATTGTCATTCGAGCTAAGCCGCGAAGGTAGGATCGGCTATTCGCTGCCAGAAAGCAATCTGCAAGAGCCTGACATTGAAAAATTAGTTCCCGGTCGTTTTATCCGAAAGACACGGGCTCGTTTACCTGAGTTGAGTGAGATTGAGACCATCAGACATTTCATCGCTCTATCGGTGATGAATCACCATGTGGATAAAGCTTTTTATCCGCTGGGATCTTGTACAATGAAGTATAATCCCAAAATTAACGAGGATATTTCCCGTCTGCCCGGATTCGCCAATGTTCACCCGAAATGTGAGGACAACCTCGCGCAGGGTGCGTTGAAATTGATGCACGAATTGAGCAATTATTTGTCGGAAATATCCGGCATGGCGGCGACAACGCTGCAGCCGGCTGCAGGTGCGCATGGTGAATTGACAGGCTTGATGATGATTCGTGCCTACCACGAAAACCAGGGAAATACGAGGAAAACAATTCTCATCCCGGATTCAGCACACGGCACGAATCCGGCGAGTGTTACGATTTCCGGGTACGAGGCGATTGAGATCAAATCGAATGCTGATGGATTGGTTGATCTTGATGATTTGAAAGCGCATTTGAATGAGGATACCGCAGCGCTTATGCTTACAAATCCCAATACGTTGGGATTTTTTGAGATCCAGTCTAAAGCAATTTCTGAACTTATCCATAAAACAGGCGCATTGCTTTATATGGATGGCGCCAATTTGAATGCCTTGCTGGGAATTGTGCGACCGGGAGATTTGGGATTCGATGTGCTGCACTTTAATTTGCACAAAACGTTTTCAACGCCACATGGCGGTGGCGGACCAGGCAGCGGTCCCGTGGGCGTAAGTTCAAAATTAATTGATTTTTTACCAAATCCTGAAATTACGTTGCACGATGGATTATTTAAGCTTTCGAATACTCATCCGAAATCAGTAGGGAAGGTTGCCACGTTTTACGGCAACTTTGCAGTCTTCGTAAAGGCTTACAGCTATATTCGGATGTTGGGTTCTGAAGGTTTGAGCCAGGTGAGTCAGAATGCGATTATCAACGCGAACTATCTTTTAAGTCAATTAAAAGAATCCTTCGACTTCCCATATTCAACACCAGCGATGCACGAATTTGTATTGTCTGGCACACGGCAACGCGAGAAGGGCGTTAAAACGATGGATATTGCCAAGCGCCTGCTTGATTTTGGTTTTCATGCACCGACAACCTATTTCCCGCTCATAGTGCGTGAGGCAATAATGGTGGAACCGACTGAGACCGAAGCAAAACAAACACTCGATAGTTTCATTGAGGCGCTGAAACGTATTGCCCGCGAAGTCGATGAGGAACCCGACATTGTGAGAAGCGCACCGACTGCCACACCAGTTTCAAGACTTGATGATGTAAAAGCTGCTAAACTATCAGATTATCGGTTCAGCTTTTAAAGATGCCAATCATGCGTGTATATCGGATATTCATAAATTTTCAAGATTTCAAATCTGAAGCTTTTGGATTTTAAAAATTCCAGTACGGGAGTAGCGAGTTATTTATTTTATAATTTCACAATTCTGCTCCATGAAAAAACGAAGGTGTTATGCAAATTTTTTGGGAATACCAGATTGAAAAAAAGGAATTTATAAGAAACTATAAGCAATGGAAAATGTAAGCGTCAGAAACTCAAAGATTTTAGTCGTCGATGATGTCCCAATTAATATTAAATTACAAAAAACTTATTTAAGTGCAGTAGGGTATGAAGTTATCGATGCAAAAGATGGCCTCGAAGCGCTATTGAAAGCACGTAAGGAGAAACCCGATCTTATTCTACTGGATGTAATGATGCCGAAAATGAATGGATTTCAGGTATGCCAGAAATTAAAAAATGGTGACAATCAATTCATACCCATCATCATGGTAACGGCTTTAAATGAGATTGAGGACAAAATTAAAGGCATCGAAGCCGGCGCAGATGATTTTATATGCAAGCCTTTTAACAAGCTGGAATTACTAGCTCGCGTGAAATCGCTTCTCAGAATAAAGCATTTGCATGATAAACTCGAAGAAAAAGTCAAAGAGCTAGAAGAAGCTCACAAACAGCTCAGGAAACTCGCTATAACTGATGGATTGACCGGGCTTTATAATTTCCGCTATTTCAAAGACCAACTCAGCCAGGAATTGAATCGAGGGCGCCGGCACAAATTGCGGGTATCGGTCGTGATTATTGATATCGACTATTTCAAACATTACAACGATACTCACGGACATCCCGCCGGAAATATCGTACTCAAGACAATCGCTAATTTGCTGCGCGGTAATATTCGAAATATCGATATCGCCGCACGGTATGGCGGTGAAGAGTTTTCACTGATTTTGGTTGAAAGCGATAAAAAGGCTGCCGGAATTGTGGCGCATAAAATAAAGAAGCTGGTTGAAGATTATCCGTTTTCTTACCAGGAAACACAGCCCAACGGAAAATTAACAATCAGCATGGGCGTTGCCACCTTCCCTGACGATGGATTCGACCCGGATGAACTCGTCAACGTTGCGGATAAGCGGCTCTATAAAGCCAAGGAAAATGGCAGAAATCTGGTGATTATGGAATAGAAGAATCCGGTCAAAAAGGAAAGTCTTTCGCAAGGATGATCCCTTCAGGCTTGCGCAGAGCCGGGGCAAAAAGCTATCTTATGAAAATAAAATACGCATGATGTGTACCAAAATATCAAATTGACCAAACACCGATATCTTATGAATTGGGATTTTTTAAAAGGTAAAACCATTTTTCAAAAGCTTTTTCTTGTATTGATCACAGTAGCGGTGGTTCCGCTGATAATAATGGAGATTCAATTACACATATTCGAATTGATTTCGAAAGAGATTGTGAAATGGGCTTTTCATTCCATTTTTGGGCTCGCGGTTTTGCTTGCTGCGGGAGGGGCATTTTATTTATCCAGAAAAATTAGTCGTCCAATATCAGATTTCGCGAAAAGCGCGACATCAATAGCCAGGGGGAATTTTACGCATAGGGTTAATGTAAATTCTAATGATGAGATAGGCAAATTGGCAAAAATATTCAATTACATGACAACTGAACTACAAAGATTGCATGAAATGAACTTAAACAAGATTATTTCTGAAAAGAACAAAACAGAGACCATCATCAAAAATATTGCGGATGGTGTAATTGTGACAGATCCTGATAATCGCATACTGGTTCTAAATTCTGTGGCTGAAAATTGGTTCGGTTTAAAGGAACGAGAAGTAATGCAGCACCCGCTTGAAAATTTCATTCATGATGAAGAACTCGTTTCGCTCATCAAAAACATCCGAAATTCTTGTAGCAATCATTCATCTGCCCTGGAAATTCAACTTAAACCAACGAAAACCAGACGTGATATTATTTTGCAGGCGAAAGCAGCGCGCGTTGTTCGAAACAAAGATGACCTGATCGGAATTGTTACCATTTTGAGAGATATTACCCGCGAGAAAGAAATTGATCGCATGAAAACCGAACTGGTTTCAATGGTTGCACATGAACTAAGATCGCCTTTGACATCAATATCCGGCTTCAGCGAGCTGCTGCTTGATCAAAATCTCTCAGAGGAGCAGTCCAAAGAATACGCCGAAATTATTTTGAAAGAATCGAATCGTCTCGGCGATTTGATAAATAAATTTTTGGATATTTCAAAAATTGAAGCCGGCAAAAGCCAAATAAATCGCGAACCAACGTCAATTAAAGAAATTATCGACAAAGTGGTCGATCTGAATATTCACCAGGCAGGTCGAAAGAAGCTTTCAATCGATATCAATATTTCACCCGAGATACCGCTGGTACTGGTTGACAAAGAAATGATCAGCGAAGTCGTATTGAATCTTTTCTCGAATGCGATTAAATACAGTCCGGAAAAAGCCAATGTAAATATAGTGGTCACTCATGCGGATGGCTTTCTGCAAATCGCTGTACGCGATACCGGATACGGCATTTCGAAAGAATCCCTTCCAAAAATATTCAACAAATTCTATCGTGTTGATGATGATGAAAACGTTCGCGACACAACCGGTTCGGGTCTGGGTCTGGCGCTTGTGAAAGAAATCGTAGAATTGCATGGCGGAAGCGTCCATGTTAAAAGCAAACTTGGCGAAGGCTCAACGTTTACCGTAAAGCTTCCGACAGGCACAGAATCCGAAGAAAGCTATTTTGCTCCCGAATTTTTGCGGGAATCGCTTTTCGCCTGAGCCAGACTCAGCCGTCTGCAAATCCGGTTTCGACAAAACATTACGAATAGCAGGATTTTTCCAAAAATCCTGAACAAGATGAGTTGATGCATCGCCGACAGTTTTCGATACAAAACTTATGGTGTCCTGTAAAATGACAGGTTGGTAGTATTGCAGTTTCACTATTTTAGGCGCTGGTTTCAAAAGAAACAACTTTAATTGATTTTCAGGGGGTGGGATAAAATTTCGTCTACCAGTTTATGTGTCAATCAACCTATCTGGCAATAAACTTTTACTTCAAACGGTTTAAAGCACAATTTATTTATCCCGCCTTCATGATCGAAGCAGCTTATTCCAACTCTCATCTTTTTGGATTGAATACGGTTTAGCGATAAACGTCTGTGACATATTAATTTTCATCCCGGGCTTTCACGGAGCAGAAAGCAGTAAAAAATATTTCTATTGCAGCACTACCTTTGGCAGCAAAAGAGGAGCTACGCAACTCAGGAAAACACAACTTTGAAATTCTCGATATGAAGCATGCCAGAATTGGTTCTATTTGACCGGAAGAATGATTAGCATGTAATAAAGGAAAGCTTTCTGGTTAAATACGATACCTCAATAGATCAAAAAATGATATTTTCCGTCTATCATTATTATCTATGATTTATTTGCCACTTCCTGTTTTATAAAAGCTGCTTGTCAATTTGACGTGCGTCAACAATGATGAAAAATCTTCATGCTATATTGCGTTAAATGATAAATATTCCAGCTTTCGCAAAAGCCGTAACGTATGAATGATTTAATCTTCAACGCAGGTGGTTTCAATTTGAAGCCGCTGACAAGCTGTCAAAAATCGATTAGCATTTCAATGGATATTGATGAATGCGAATTTGATATTTAAATGCATTTCGACGACGATCTGGCAATGAATCAAATCAGTATGTGCAGCATATTTGTAAAGGGTATATCCCCGAAGGCGCAATGTGATTGACGAATCATTTTCATGCTTTTTGAATTAAAAAGAATATGTGGATTAAGACATGGGTAGCAAATTGGAAATCTCAATTAAAAACAACAAGTTACCAGATATTGAAAAGCCGATGCAACATCGTTTTAAGGCACAAGATGGCGCGGATTCATTTTCAGCTTTGGAGCATGGCATGGGCTCGCCACACAAGACCGTATTGCTCATTGATGATGACAGCGATATGAGGGAAATCGGGCGAAAAATCATCACCGGTGCCGGCTATCAATATATTGAAGCCAGCAGCGGGAGCGAGGGTCTCGAAAAAATACTGAAGTTTCGTCCCGACTTGATCTTGCTGGATTATATGATGCCGCAAATGAGCGGTGACGAGGTATTCCAGCAGTTGATAAGCTCAGCCCGATACCGGACAAGATCGGATATTCCGGTCATCATGCTCACTGCAAAATCGGAATATGATGTAGACCGCAATCGTTTATTCGAAATGGGGCTTAGCGCATTCCTTGTCAAGCCATTCGGTCATCGCGAATTGATCAATGTGATTGATAATGTTTTCATCCTGCACCAGGTGCGGCAGAAAAACCGGGAACTGGAACAGCGGATTCGCCGAACCGAGTACAAATACCAGGACCTGATCGAAAATGCAAATGATCTGATTTTTACGCTTAGCCTTAAAGGCGATTTCATTTTCATCAATCGTCGCCTGGCTACGTTGACCGGGTACGCTCGCGAGAACTGGATTGGGCGCAGTTTTTTCGATCTGGTTGCAGCGTATGACCGCAAGGAAGCTGAAAAGAACTTTCAGGAGACTTTGCGAGGTTCGGCGCGCATTTTTGAAATGCGAATTATCTGCGCAGATAAGAAAACGCTCTATTTGAATACCAACATCAACCCCATTTTTGAAAAAGGTGAAGTCATTGGTTCCGTCGGCATTGCTCGAGATATTACCCAACGCGTGAAACTCGAACAAGAGATTGTGGAACTTAAAAATTTCATCGAAAGTATTATTCAAAGCATCGGTTCGGGTCTGATCACGCTGGATTTGGAAAAACGCATCACCTATTTCAATTCCGGCGCGGAAGACATCACCGGCTATAAAGCAAAATCTGTTATTGGAAAATACCTGGATGAAGTTTTTCCCCGCGAAGAGATAAAACAGCTTTTACCCGATTTTTCATCCAACAATTCTCCGCTCAACCGCGAAATGGAAATAACCATCAAATCGGGAAATAAGATTTATATTGGTTTCAATGTGACGCCACGGATGGACAATCGCGAAACGAAAGTCGGAACTATCATAACGTTCCGGGATATCTCGGAAATCAAGCAGATGCAGGCAGAGGTTATCCGGATGGACCGACTGGCTTCGCTGGGAGTACTCGCCTCGGGTATCGCCCATGAAATCAGAAATCCGCTTGCCGGCATCAAAACAATGGCTCAGACTTTGGAGGAGGAAATTGAGCAAAACGATTCCAGGCGCGAATATACTTCGCGCATTATCAGACAGGTGAATCGGCTTGATGAACTACTGCGTACCTTCTTCTCCTATGCGCGTCCCAGACAGCCCATTCGCAAGTTTTATCGCCTTCAGGAAATCGTTCATGAAGTTTATATGCTATTGGAAAGCCGTTTTTCCAGCCATAATATAGAATTCATCAGCGAATATGACAAAAATTTGCCGCTGGTTTACGTGGATTTCCAGCAAATTCAACAGGTTTTTTTCAATCTGATTCTGAATGCGATTGATGCCATGCAGGATGGTGGACACCTTCAGATCATTGCCAAGCCGGTAGAAACCATTATATATGCCGTGGATCGCCGAAAAAAGCCTTACCTGGGAAAACGCAATAGCTCAATTTTTGTGGAAGTGAAGGTTGATGACACCGGCAGCGGAATTACATCTGAAGACCTCGAGGCGATTTTCGATCCGTTTTTCACGACAAAGCCACAGGGAACAGGGTTGGGGCTATCAATTGTGCATCGGATCGTCGAAGAGCACGAAGGGGAAATCAGAGTAAAAAGCGAAATTAATAAGGGTACTTCTTTTACGCTTCTCTTACCGACCAAGGAGTAATTTATTCATGAATTCCAAAGCGAACGTTTTGATTGTTGAAGATGATGGTACAATTTCACTCGGACTGGAGAAAACACTCAAAAGAGATGGGTATAAAGTTATCAGTGTCGAGAGCGGAGAAAAAGCCCTGTCAATTTTAAGTCAGGAAGCGATTGACCTGGTTCTGCTGGATATTAAATTGCCCAAAATGAACGGATTTCAGGTTCTGGACCGAATCAAGGAAATAGAACCCGAACCAACCGTGATCATGATTACTGCACTTCACGATGTCCCGGAAGTTGTCAAGGCAATTCGTTCCGGCGCTTATGATTATATCCCGAAGCCGTTTGAAAACGAAACCGTTCGCCAAAGAGTCAGAAAAGCTCTTGAAAACAAGCAGCTAAAAAAAGAAGTCATGGCACTGAAGCGCCAACAAAAGGAACGGTATCCTGCAAATATGCTGTTTGGCAATAGCCCGCAAATCAAAGAGGTAAAGCGCCTCATCGAACTGGTTGCTAGCACACCGCGGACTCCGATTTTGATTCAAGGAGAAAGCGGTACCGGGAAAGAACTTGTCGCCGATGCCATTCATAATTCAAGCGCGCGGGCAACCAAACCCATGATTAAAATTAATTGCAGTGCCATTCCTGAACTGCTGCTCGAAAGCGAATTATTCGGTCACGAAAAAGGGGCATTCACCGATGCGAAAACCTTGAAGAAAGGCATGTTCGAGTTGGCTAATAATGGCAGCATATTTCTGGACGAAATCTCCAGCATGAAAATGTCGCTGCAGCCTAAAATTTTGAGAGTACTTGAAGATCATACAATTCGTCGCATTGGTGGAATTCAGGACATAAAAATTGATGTTCGAATAATTGCGGCTTCCAATCGCGATATCGATAAACAGGTTCAGGAGGAAACCTTTCGCGAAGATTTGCTTTATCGGCTCAAGGTAATGGTGATCGAAATTCCGCCCTTGCGGGAACGCAAAATCGATATTCTGCCATTAGCAAAAATATTTATTGAAGCGAACAATAAAGAATTCAATAAAAATATTCAAAGCATCGCGCCCGAAGCTGAAAATTTATTGCAAAATTACAATTGGCCCGGAAATGTCCGTGAGCTTAAAAATGTCATGGAACGAGCCGCTATTTTAGCCGATGGTGATTGCCTGAAGCCCGAACATCTGCCGCTGGAGTTGAAACCAGGAAAGAGCAAATCCGGTGCATTCCCGGCTCCCGTCGCCGAACCAGTATCTGCGCCCGCTGAAAGCCATCTCGATCAATCTTTGCAAGAAATCGAGAAGAAGCACATCATAGATATTCTGAACCGGCATGATGGCAATAAATCAAAAGCTGCCAGAATTCTCAATATTTCCCGTTCGACGCTACGCGAAAAACTCAAAGTCTATGGAATTTCCTGAGCCTTTTTCATCCACATATAAAGTCTTCACCAAACGCCTGCTTTAATCGCATATTTCTTCACCGGAAGACATAAATCGGTAAAAATACATTTTCTTGTTATTAAATAAGTTATATAATCGATACTTATATGTACGGAAATCGGTCAAAGATATTATTAGTCACCTCAATTATGCTCTGCTATCGGATTGTATGTAAAACGATTCGAAAGATGCCTTTCCGATCACCAAACCGTAATTTTCTAATCCTTTAATTCTGAGAGAAATAAGCCAAAACGTCCGACATCAGACAACATCGATTAATCCAACGATTTAAATAAGTTACATGGCATAATATTTGCAAATTTGAGCGGATAAGTTACTCACAACGAAATATTGGGGTCAAACCGATGGTTTCAATTCACAAAAAAATATTAATTGTAGATGATGAAGAAGATCTGACATGGAGCATCGCCAGGAGCCTGACGAAGGATTGCAAGCTATTCGAAATTTTTTGTGTTAATGCGGGGGATAAGGCATTAGAATTTTTGTCAAAAACCTCGGTTGATCTGGTCATTACCGATGTACGTATGCCAGGAATCAATGGGTTGGATTTGGTGCTTGAGGTTCGTAAACGGTACCCTTCAATTAAAATAATAGTTATGACAGCTTATGGTACGCCTGAAATCGAAGAGCAAGCGGATAAGCGAGGTGCATACCATTATATTGAAAAACCATTTGATATCAAGAACTTGAAACGACTCGTATATACAAATTTAATCGAACCCTTCGAGCACTTCGAAGGTCATTTGATGAATATTCGTTTGCGCGATGTACTATCCTTATATTGCATCAGCCAAAACACCGCAGCTTTGAATATTTCAAATGGCGCCGACAAAGGTGTCGTTTACTTCAAAGGCGGCGAAATCGTTCACGCCAAGTGCTGCAATCTAAGCGGCGAACCTGCCTTGCGCTTCATGCTCAATTGGAAAAAAGGAAGTTTCAAAACGAGTTTAGGCAGTTTTCCGGTTCAGCAAACTATCAGTCGTGACTGGCAAAATCTTTTAATGCAATCGTCTGTTGATAATTGAAATCAAATCAAGGAAACTGGATTCAATTGGTTGCTCTGCTAATCTAATAACTTCTTGTTTTCATTTCATATCGCGTTTACAACCGCGCTGGCTGTTAAATCCGATATCCTCATTGTAGAACAGGTGATAAAGCCACGGCTGATTCAAAATAAGGTAAAACAAAAAATGGAATCCTTTATTAATCTGAAAATAATTTAACCGGGGTAAGACGATGGGTGAAGTGATAGCAATCGCAAGTCAGAAGGGCGGTGTAGGGAAAACGACCACTGCTGTCAATCTTAGCGCAAGTCTGGCACTCCTGAATCATAAAACTCTACTGATTGATACAGATCCGCAGGGTCATGTTGCCAGCAGCTTTGGATTTGGCAAATTCGATGTTAAAGCCGGCGTTTATGACCTGTTTCTCGGGAATGCCAAAATAACCGATATGATTCATAAAACCGAAATCGAGAACTTCGATTTCATTCCAACCAACATCTGGGCAGATAACGGCAAGAATGAACAACTCATCAGCGCAGCATCAGAATCAATTTTATGTGAATCCATTAAAGAAATCCGCGATAGTTACCGATTTATTCTAATAGATTGTCCTCCTGCATTGGGGAATTTAACGCTGAATGCTCTGCTTGCTGCAGATTCGCTTATTGTTCCTGTGCAATGTGAATATTATGCCTTGAAAACCCTGGGAAAATTTTTAAAGCTTATTCAAACGATCCGCCAGAGGCAAAATCCAGCATTGCAATATCGAGGATTTCTATTGACAATGGTCGATTTGCGCAATAATCTCACAAGAGAGGTTATTAAGAAAATCAAATATACCTTAAAAGGGCTGGTTTATGAAACCATGATCCCAAGAAATGTGAGGCTAGCTGAAGTTCCATTTTATGGGCGCCCCGCTATTCTATTTGATAAAAAAAGTAAAGGCGCATCAAGTTATTTTAAATTGGCAAAGGAAGTTATTCAACAACAGCCTGACCTGTCATCCTCCCTGAAAAGCGATCTAAACCAAAAAGAGCATTCTCTAAATCAATTGGCAACTCTGCATGCTTCCTGAATTGGAATGATTGATAATTCAAATTTCTTAAGAAAAATCAGAAGCTGGATTACACCCTAAGATATTTATAATTAATATGTTGATAATGATTACGGAGTGATCCAACTTGTTACACATGCCTCATTGTTGGGCATTGTATAACACGTAAAGACTCTCTTTTTTACACTTTTAGCATGCGAAGTGCAAGCAAAAATCACTGATACCGCGCCGATTGGACATTTCTGATTATCCTGAGGTTCAGTTCTATTCCATCCTCATAGAACTAAATCAGCAGAAAGCGAACAATATAACCTTCTAACTATTTGATTTAAAATAGGTGTGACGCGAGTAGCATACAATGATGTCATTTTGTTACACCATAGTAACGTCGTCAAGCATTTATCAATGATAACATTCATGTTTGAGTGATTGTATTTCAAAATTGTCATCAGCATCAATCCTAACCAGCTATTAATTGGGATAGTAATTGCAAAAATGATTTCCGAATTGAAATCAGGAAACGAATAAATTACATGGAGATTGTTCAATGATTTCGGTAAAAAGGACTTTTAGGAAAATGAAGCTGGCATTATTGACTTCTTTGATCGTCATCACCTGCCTTTCTGCAATCAGTTTTACCTACAAGTTTTACTCATTTGAAGAAACAGCTTCAAGAATGTCTAAACTCGAGAGAACGCTGCAGGATTTGCGCGCTGCAATGAATGTGGATAGCGTGCGCCAATACCATATTCACAAAATAATGGGCATCATCGATCAATACAATCCAAAATTGCCTGCCGGTACAAAATACGAGATCGCAAATGAAATTTATCGTATGAGCGTCAAATACCCGAATATCGATGTCGACTTGATTTGCGCAACGATTACCCATGAAAGCGCTGTCACATGGCGACCTACTATCAAGTCTGAAGCAGGTGCCATGGGACTTATGCAAATTATGCCCACCACTGGCATCCTTTTGGCGCAAGCCGAGGGAATTCCCTGGACAACACCTGAAGAAATTTTATATGATCCAATTTATAATATTCGACTTGGATGCCGTTATCTTTCAACTCTCGTCAAAAGCTATAATACAGATGGCGGATTGGCAGCATACAATGGCGGAGAAAAACGAGCTGCTTTATGGCTTGCCAATAACAGGGATTATGCATTTTTGTGGGAAGAAACCAGGGACTATGTGCCGGCAGTTTTGAAGCTCTACGAAAAATTCAAAAATCAGGGCATCCTGTAATCAGCAAGCTTAAAACTATTGCTCAAGAACATGTATCAACTGCGCCAATTCAATGGCATTTGAAATTACCTGACACCGCGTTATAAGGTTCTTTTATTTAAATTCTGAATCGAAATGGAAGAAGATACCAAACAACTCCGAACATCTAGCTTTTGTGATGAATTAATCACGCGCTTCTTCAACTCGAACAGCTTCTTCTTCCTGTGCCTGAACGCGCATCTGGTACATCTGGAAAGCGTTCCCAATCAGAAAATCAGTGACGAAGTGTTTGATCTCATTCAGAAATTGGTACAAGCTGTGGTTGGTTCATCCGACAAATTATCGCATCTCGACCGGATTTCAGAAATTTTGGGCATCAATCTTCGCAATTTCTTTACCACGCAAATTGCTCAATTAAAGCGTGCTGATGCAGGAAGTGATGTTATCAGCTTGACAATTGATAATATTGCTGCAGACTTCTCTTCAATGCTGCTTACAAGCATACAAAGCGAAGTTGCTCAAAATAAAATCAGAACGTTTCTGGGGCATCCCCCACCGGAGATGCCTGACTCGAAGGAGACGGAACTCTATCAGTCTTCCGATGCCATCAAAATTGTCGATGTCTCTGATAGCTCCTATTTTCCCCAGGCTGAAGCCCTGTTTTCTACCTTTAAAAGAGAAATTCACTCTAAATTAAACGAAATAAACGCAACTACCGATAATTTTATTAAGCAACCTTCCGACTTCTTTCATCTGAAGCAATTGGAGGGTGAATTGTGGGATTTGAAAATCCTGTCTATGATTCAGGATTTTGATATCATCGAGGATTTATCCGGGAAGTCTGCAAATTTGCTGCGGGTTATCCGTGAAAAGCAATCGAAACCAGATGATTCTGTATTGCAAATCATAGAAACGCTGAATAGCCTGGTGCATAAATCCCTGTCAGAGAATTTTGAAGACAGCGAAATTGTCGACTTCATCAACCAGATAAAGCAAGCAAAAATAAAATATTTAAACCCGGATTTTTATGAACCAATCGTAATACCAAATCCGTCCGAGCAGACAGAAGAGGCTGCGAACCAGAGCAATGAAGCGCCGTTGATGAAAAAGGATTTCGAACGCTCAGGTGAGTCATCTCTGAAACCATCCGTTGCGCCTCCGGAATCAGCGGCTAAGCCTTCGGAATTGAAATTGCCGGGAGAAGATGATCCGGAATTGCATAAAATTGTTGATGATATCGTCCATAGCCGGGCAATACATACCAGAAAGCAGGAGAATGCCACCGAGATAATTGGCAAAGCTGAATCATCGCACCACCAGCCGGGAGAAAAAATATCAGTTCCCGACACGCAAATGAACAGCGTGCACAGCCAGGGTATCCACAACGGACGTGAACGTCTCTTCAAACGAGAGACCGCTATGTACTTGAAAATGATGGTAAATGCGGTTGATGCGCTTCACGACGAGCCAACAAATATGAATGCACTGGAGGATATCGAGCTCGCCTCATATTCTGTAAAAGGTGTTGCCCAACGCCTGGGCTATGAAACGATTGGACGCTTGCCGGCTGTGCTGGAAGCGCTTTCAGCTCAAATTACAGCCCGTAAAATGATGTTAACTGGTGATATGCTGCAACTTTTTGAAAACGCGATTCATCTTTTGGAAAGTTTTGAAACCAACGATGTCTCCTTCAAAAAGGATGTCATGAAAACGATTTCAAATTTGAAAAAATTGAGCCGTCATTTTGATGCCCCTGGGATAAAATCATCTCAAAAGGTCAGCAAACAGCCGGGTATTGGTCTTTTGAATTATGATTAGGCTTGCGATGATGAGTTTTTGCTCTGGTTTGATTACTGATGGAGAATGCTATGATTCGAGAAAGCGTGATGCCTCTTAGCGAATTGGCAGATGAAGGAGGTTTATTGTGAAATCCATTCTGGAAAGCGGACGCAAGGAAGTCTCCCAAAACAGAAAAATTGAATTGACGGAAAAAGATAAAGAATTGCAAACAATGCTGGGCTCCCATAAAACGGTAATAAAAATTATGGGCGTCGGAGGCGCTGGCAATAATACGCTTACCAGGTTAATGGAAGTGGGTGTCAAAGATGTCGACACGATTGCGGCGAATACGGATGCACAGGATTTGCTCTATACAACAGCTAATAAGAAATTATTATTAGGACGCGATATTACAAACGGACTCGGTGCCGGCAGCAATCCGCAAATTGGTGAAGACGCTGCAAAGGAGAACGAACATGAATTGAAGGAAATGCTGGAAGGCAGCGATATGGTCTTCGTAACCTGCGGACTCGGTGGGGGAACAGGTACAGGCGCTGCGCCAGTTGTTGCAGAGATTGCACGCGACACCGGTGCATTGACAATCTCTATCGTTACCCTGCCTTTCACTGAAGAAGGGGTCATGCGCTGGGATAATGCGAGATCCGGATTGGAAAAATTGCGCCAAAATTCGGATACTGTGATTATTATTCAAAATGACAAATTGCTGGAAATCGCTCCCGACCTGCCGCTCGATGCTGCGTTCAAAGTCGCCGACGAAATCCTGGTGAATGCCGTCAAAGGCATCACGGAACTGGTCACCGAAAAAGGACTCGTCAATTTGGATTTTGCTGACGTCAAAGCCATCATGCGCAATGGCGGCACAGCTATGATCGGTATCGGGGAAAGTGAAACCGAAAACCGTGCAGAAGAAGCGGTTGAAGAGGCGATTAAAAATCCGTTGCTTGACGTCGATATCACCGGAGCAAAAAGCGCCCTGCTTCATATCTCAGGCGGCAGAAATATGTCGCTCAAAGATGCGAAAATTGTGATGAAAACGGTTTCCGAAAAACTCGATGCCAGCGCCCGAGTCATTTGGGGGGCACGCATGGATGACGCGATGAATGAAACCTTGCGCGTTATGCTTATTGTAACCGGTCTGCGCTCTTCCGAACAATTTGATCATTTAACCTCAAATAGCAATTCTGCACTCTCAACTGAGAAAAACAAATCGACCACGAGTGCTGCTGCACCTCAGTTAATGAAGGAACATAAAACCGATGATCGAATGCCACCCAGGCAACCCGAAAAATTTCGATCCATTTCGGATCAAACACTCGCTTCAAAAAAAAACAATGAAAATAGCGTTGTCAAGTTGGATGATCAACCAACACGGCAGCGCAGCAATACCCAGCCGCAAGTCGAGAAATCAACCCGTAGTATTAATGATGTGACCGGAAAAACTGAAGATGCTACCGAACCCGATCTCGAAAGCGTAGCGGAAGATTCAATACAAGATTCTAAATATTTTGACATAAAAGAGATCGAAACTGTCGATACAATCCCAACTGAAGCTGCCTATGCCCCGAAAGCCGATCGCAAAGGCAAGCGAGTCTTCACTGAAATTTTCGAAGAAGAAGCTAAAGGTGATTTGAATATTTTGGTAGATGCAATCGGTTTGCTGGGAAATGGGGAAACCGACCGCAAGGTTTTGAAAGATATAAAAAATGCCTGCAATTCATTGAAAAACACTGCCCAACTCTTCGCATTTGAGCAAATCGAAGCTTTTGCCGACAGAATCTCAGCCTTCATGGATTTTTTAGCGCTGCAAAAAGTCATCCCCATTCAGTCGCTTCAAAAAGCGTTGGAAGATGTACCCGATACCATCAACGATCTGATGTTTGAGGATCAGGAAGCGCTGCTTAGAGTGGATGAAGTACAGTCCAAATTCAATGAAATTCAAAAGGCGTTGGAGCAGAGAATTTCCCATAGCCCGGAAATTCAGCATCCTGAAAAAAAAAAGTGATCATGAAATAAAAATATTGAAACAATGGGCACTATTCCAATATATGAGTCAACCAATGCCTCACGAATTAAGTGGTTCATTTCAGCAGGCAAAATATTTGTTTATGGACTTAGATGCCAATTTAATTTAAGCTGCACCAGCCACAATCTTTGAGCGGACTAATCGGAATACGGTGATATACATGGCAAATGATAGCTCGGACATAATCAACGAAATAACGGGGAACAATCAACCACAGGGTGCGGTACATCACTCTCTGGACGATTATTTTCTGGATGAGCTGCAGAATCATTTGAATTTTCTGCATTCCATCCTCACTGATAAGGCAGAAAGCAATTTTGCTCCTTCCGATCTGCAACAAATGATTCATGCTGCACAACGAATCGAAGACCTGGCAATGGTGCACGGCTATCATGAAATCGAAGCGTATGCAAATGTAGTCTTCGCACAAATCGTGTCCCTGAAAAATAAATCTTCCTCAAATCATGCGGATAAACTAAAGCTGATACAAGCCATTTTCCATTCGATTAAAAAAATCCGTGCCATCGAGCCGACCATTGATGGCGGTGAAAGACCACCCGCCAATGATTCCGGCACCGTAGCTCTTTCGAAGAAGCATATTAATGATATTTTGCCCGCTGAAAAGTCCCTGGATGAATCACCTTCTGAGGCGAACAAACATTCGGCAACTGAATTGTTCGACATCAAAGAGGTGGATGACTTGCTGAAACTGAAAAGCAAATCAAATCCGTTGCAGCCGCGCAACCAGGAAAATCCCGACACACCGCAAACATTGCAGGTTGTTGAAGTCGATTGGGCGGCAACTGCCAGGCATGCGGCACCAGCATTCACGACAGAGCAAGTTGCATCTGATTCTGATTTTGCCGGTGACCAATTTCAGGCTGTCGAGGAATCCATGGAAGCATTGCTGGAAGTGTTTTCAGCTTCGCATGAAATTGAAAACATTGATTATGCAATTCAAAATATTCAGCAGGCGTTTGCGACGCTGCAAGATCTGATGCAACGCAGCGCATCGAATGACATGCAAAATCTCTCGAATCTGGTTGCAAAAATTTGCCATAATAATTTGTCATCCGAAATATTCAGGAAACCAGGGATTGCGGTCCTTTTTAAGGAGATTATTGATATTTTTAAAGCCTATCTCAATGACGAAACCGAAAGCTCGGATCGAATCAAGCATGTTGTGCTTGAATTGGTCGATATATTTAAATCCAATTCGCAATCGGAAAAACCTGGCATATCGGAAACACTCGCCCCTGATGATGATGAAATCCTCGAAAAAAAAGCTGTCTCCCCATCACCGAAAAAGAGAATCAAATTGATACCTTCGAAAGAAGATGTACGACGCAGATGGATTCTCAAATTTTAAATAGCCGCCTGGTTTCGCATTCCCCGAATTACCCGAAACATCCCCATAGGTTTGATTTAAACTTTCAATCTGTTATCTCATTCGCGGCTCATCCGAATTTCATCGTCGAAATTCTACGGAACTCCCTCTGTTATAGCAGCCAGAACTGAAGCAAGGAAGCACATTAAATCGCTGAATTCTAACATGCTGAGCGATCAGGCTCGAAGGGAAAAAAGTATTGATTATTTGGAAAATATTTGCTATACTTTTCGAATATTTTGAGCATTTATTTGCCGCTCTCACCACCTGGCAGTATTTAATCGGGTAATTCAAAAATAACGAAAAAAGCATGAAAATACTCGAGCTCGATGGCGAGCATCTGACAATTGAAAATGTGGCTGAAATTGCCGCTTCCCAATGCATTGTAACGGCAGCATCGCTGGCGAGGTCGAAAGTAGAAAAGTGCCGGCGTTTTGTCGAAAAAGCAATAGACCAGGGGCGTGTAATCTATGGGGTTAATACCGGCTTTGGGAAATTTAGCGATGTCCGCATCCGCGATGATCTGCTAGAACGGCTTCAGGAAAATCTTGTGATGAGTCACGCTGCCGGTGTAGGCTCGCCGCTGCCGGCGGATGTTGTGCGCGCAATTTTGCTGCTGAAAGCCAATACGCTTTTGCGAGGTTACTCCGGTTGCCGCTTTGAAATCATCGAGAGACTGCTGGCGCTATTAAATAAAAATGTATTACCAATTATTCCGGAAAAAGGTTCGGTAGGCGCATCCGGCGATCTGGCACCACTGGCTCATCTGGCACTGGTTCTTATCGGGAAGGGAGAAGCGATTTGTAACGGTCAAAAACTAAACGGAGCCGATGCATTAAAATGCGCCGGTCTGGAGCGGATTCAATTGAAGGCTAAAGAAGGTCTGGCGCTTCTAAACGGAACCCAGGTATCGACCGCGATGTCGGCGCTGGCAATATCAGCTCTTGAATCGCTGCTGGTCCACGCCGATATCATTGGTGCGCTGAGCACCGAAGCACTCAAAGGCACTCCCAGCGCATTCGATCAGAGAATCCACGCCGTGCGCGGTCTGAAAGGGCAAATTGAATCCGCCCAAAATTTGAGAAATCTGCTCGAAGGCAGTGAAAATGTCGCTTCTCACAAAGATTGCCCTAAAATTCAGGATGCTTATAGCTTGCGCTGTATGCCCCAGGTACACGGATCAGCCAGAGACGCAACCGCGTTTTGCCGTTCTGTTATCAGCGCCGAACTCAACAGCGCTACCGATAATCCGCTTATTTTTCATGATGATGAAGTCGTTTTATCGGGTGGAAATTTCCACGCGCAACCAATATCCACCGCTGCCGATGTGCTTGCTATCGCTGCCGCCCAATTAGCCAATATTTCAGAACGCCGAATTGAATACATGCTCGATCCGGCGACAAGTGAAATGGCAGGCTTTTTGACCGAAGATGGCGGCTTGAATTCGGGTTTCATGATTGCCCAGGTTACCGCTGCCAGTCTCGTTTCCGAGAATAAAGTCCTGTGTCATCCGGCTTCCGTCGATTCAATTCCGACTTCAGCCAATAAGGAGGATTTTGTCAGTATGGCAGCACTCGCCGCGCGAAAGGCGCTGGATGTTGTGCAAAACGCGGAATACGTTCTGGCGATCGAGCTGCTGTGTGCCGTGCAGGGATTCGACTTCAAAAACCAGCGCTCAAGCAATGCTTTGAATGCAATTATTCGGGAAATACGCGCGGAAATTCCTCACTGGGATCAAGATCGAATTATGTATCACGACATCGAAACCGCCCGAAATATCATTAAGAGCCAGAAACTTATTATGATTGCCCGGGAATCGCTGGCGCTGGCATAAACATAACCTTTTGTATGAAGAGGAATATGTCGATGAATGGGGCGCCGTTAGCAGGTGTCACCACCTTGATGCGGAAGACCATGGTTTTGGAGTACAGTAATGGGTTCAAAGTGCTTTCAGGTGTGCACCCGATGGCGCGTATCGCTATGTGCGATTGAGCGATTCGCATGGCTGAACCACACAAACTTGATCACGTGAATTGACCGATTTTTTCAAAAATTACGCAAAACTAGTCAGGAGCAATTTTCTGTCATGTCTGCTTCTGCGGATCTACAAACTTATCGGAGAGAAAAATGGCTGAGAAATTAATAATGGAAGGATTAACTTTCGATGATATCTTGTTATTGCCCAACGAATCGGATGTGCTTCCGCGCGAGACCAATATACAAACGCGTCTTTCTCGACACATCGCTCTGAACATCCCCCTCGTCAGCGCCGCTATGGATACCGTCACCGAGGCTGCTTTAGCAATTGCCCTGGCACGTGAAGGCGGCATTGGTATCATTCATAAAAACATGAGCATTGGAAAACAAGCTTCGGAGGTCGATCAGGTTAAGCGTTCGGAAAGCGGCATGATTTTACATCCCATTACGCTGTCCTCCGACAGATGCATCCGCGATGCATTGGATTTGATGGAGCGCTATCGAATTTCAGGCGTACCAATAGTTGATGGAGGAAAATTGGTGGGCATTCTGACGAACAGGGACTTGCGCTTCGAAACAGACGATACATTGAAAATATCGGAACGGATGACAAGTCGAAATTTAATCACAGCACCTGAAGGGACGACGTTGGAAGAAGCCGAAGTATTGCTCCAAAAACATAAAATTGAAAAATTGCTAATCGTCGACGGCAATCAGCGCCTGAAGGGACTCATCACGGTGAAGGATATTCAAAAGAAGAAGAAATATCCCGATGCTGCCAAAGATCAGCATGGACGCTTGCGCGTTGGTGCAGCCGTGGGTGTAACTCCTGACGTATTGGAGCGAACCGAAGCGCTCGTAAACGCAGGCGCAGATGTCATCGCAGTTGATACTGCCCACGGACACTCAAAAGGTGTCATCTCAACAGTGAAGCAAATAAAGGCGCAATTCGGCGAGATTGAAATAATTGCCGGAAATGTCGCCACATTTGACGGGGCGCAGGCGCTCATCGACTGTGGCGCGGATGCGATAAAAGTTGGCATCGGACCAAGCGCGATTTGCACGACGCGAGTCGTTACCGGCGTGGGTGTTCCCCAGGTAACCGCTATCATTGAGTGCGCCAGAGCTTGCAAAAAACATAGCATCCCGCTCATCGCAGACGGTGGAATCAAGCAGACTGGTGATATTGCCAAAGCGATTGCTGCCGGCGCCGATTCGGTTATGATCGGCAGTTTATTCGCTGGAACACAGGAAAGCCCCGGCGATATCGAATTTTTGGAGGGACGAAGCTATAAAGTTTATCGCGGAATGGGTTCGCTAGGTGCAATGAAAGAAGGCAGCAAAGACCGCTATTTTCAGGGGGAACAAAGCGATGTTAAAAAGCTCGTTCCTGAAGGCATCGAAGGCAGGGTTCCCTATCGCGGACCATTGAGCAATGGCGTCTACCAAATGACAGGCGGTTTGAAAGCGGCAATGGGGTATTGTGGTGCAAAATCGATCGCGGAAATGCAGCAAAAAGCCCGGTTTATCAAAATGACGCTCGCCGGCTTGAAAGAAAGCCATCCGCACGATGTGATTGTAACGAAGGAAGCACCTAATTATAAAATGGACCGTTGAACAAAATTTGATGTATGGATAGTGGATTCATAAATGAAGGGGTGATGAAAATGTGGAATACAAAAAAAGAAACCGGGTTCGCTCCACCACACCGGGATTAGGGGGAGTTACCGGTTGCGGTTGGCTGACCCGGTTTCAAATAGTAAAAAATCCTTGGGGTTAGCCTCCAAGTTTATTTACATGTTTTACTAATCTGGATTTTTGATTCGCTGCTTTATTTTTATGAATTAGCTTTTTCGTTGCCAATTTGTCAAGCAATGACACCGCACCTTTCAGGTTTTCCTCGGCAACCGCCCTGTCCTCCGTCTGAATTACTTTCTTTATCGCGGTTTTCATTTTCGACTTATAGTGCCTGTTATTCGCAGCCGATTTCAAATTTGTTTTTATTCTTTTTTTTGCTGATTTATGATGTGCCATAATCTTACCTTCTCCATCTATTATATTTTACTCAATATAATAAATTAAAAATCAAATGTCAATAGAAAAATTCTTGAATTTTTAATTTAAGTGAGTTATCAACCTGTTTAGCATATAACACTTACATTTAAGTAAGAATGAGATTCTTCGTTTCAGTTCAAAAAAAACTTGATTATCAAAAAAAATATTGTTAATATTAGATTCAAAATTAAGATGTGCGAATACAACCAATTAAGGAGTTCCCTGTTGTCTGACTTCCTGAAGCGATTCGAAAATTCTTGTTCTAACTATCCTGAAAATATAGCGATTACATACAATGATCTAAACTTTTCTTATCAACAAATATGCCAGGCAACCGATCTCCTGGCACAGGCTTTGGTTAAAATGGGATTTCAAAAAGGCAATCGTATTGCTATCATTTTGCCGAATTATGTACAATTTCCAATTTGCGTTTATGCGATTTTGAAAGCGGGCGCGGTCGCTTTTCCGATAAATTTTATGTTTAGTGAATCACAATTGCGCAATTTGCTTCAACGAACCGAGATAAAAGGCATTATAACCTGCGAAACATTTTTGAAAAAAGTTGAAGCCGCAGCTACTGATTTGGCTTTGGTTGCCCCGCTTATTGTATTAGGAAAAAATATCAAACAATCGTATATCAGCTTAACTGAATTATTCGAATCAACTGCGCCTGAGGAACAGCCGATCGAGATCGCAAACGACGACGCTGCGATCATTTTGCACTCTTCAGCTGCTACCGGCGATCCCAAAGCCGCTGAAATTTCTCACGCGGCACTGGATATCAATTGCAATGCACTGAAAGAGCAGTTCAATTTTAATGCTAATGATTCATTTATCGTTCCGCTGCCGCTTTTCCATCCGCTTGCCCTGGTTTCGATTCTGGGAACCAGTTTTTCCTTTGGATCACGCATTCATCTTTTGCCCTACTTTGATCCTCAAAAAATAGTGGCGCTGATAAGGCAGCAACGGATCACGGCGTTTTTCGCTATTCCATCTATTTACAAGGCGTTACTGGAAACTGATATCGATAGCGATTCTTTCGATAGCGTGCGCGTTTGTCTCGCTGCCTGGCAAACTTGTCCGGATTCCTTGCTCCGGGCATTTAAAAATAAATTCAACCGAACGATTTTTCAGGCGTATGGTTTGATTGAAGCAACCGCTCTGGTTACGATTAATCGAATTGATCCCGAGAAAAATCCCGAATCGGTTGGCTTGCCAGTAGCCAATTTCAGCGTTAGAATCGTCGACGAGCAAAATCAGGAATTAGCGATTGGAGAAATTGGCGAGATTGTCCTCCAGGGACCCGGTCTCATGAAAGACTATGTCGGAAACATTAATGAAACAATCACCGGATTGCGCGACGAGTGGTTACACACCGGAGATCTGGGGAAATTTGATGATACAGGAAATTTATATTTCATAGATCGGAGGGAAAATATTATCACACGCGGCGGATTTCATGTGTTTCCCGAAGAACTTGAGGCGCATCTTGCCAACCACCCCAAAATAAAGGAAGCAGCCATTATCGGTTTTCCTGATGCCATTCACGGTGAAGAGGTAAAGGCTTGCATTGTACCCACCGCGAATGAAATGCTTACATCGGAGGAGGTCATCGAATACTGCCGGCAAGCGTTCGCAGTATATAAATGTCCCAGCATCGTTGAATTTTATACGAGTTTACCGAAAAGCCCAACCGGGAAAATTCTAAAATACCATCTGAAAAAAAATCGTGCGGAAAAAGCGCCCTTACCTTGACGCAAACCGTGTACTCGCTTTTTCAAGGCGATCAATTGTGCGCCAACAATATCGCTCCCGAAGGCTTGGCACCCGGCTCAGGTGCTTCAGACGCTGATGTGCTTTCAGGCATGCAATACTGCAATAATTCAGATACACATTTATAAAATAGATTCCTTCACCAATTGCTGATATTTATCGAGGTGATCGAAGAGAAAGGATAGCTATTAAGGAGGCTTATTGTGAAAGATTTGTCAACAGAGAAGATCAGAAATATCGCGTTGCTTTCCCATGGCGGCGTAGGAAAAACCTCGCTGGCTGAGGCACTTGCCTTCTGCGCCGGTGTTTCCAATAGGTTAGGTAATATCGAGGATGGCACAACGATTTCTGATTATAGCCAGGATGAAATTGAGCGAAAGGTTTCGATTAGTTCGTCGATGCTGCATTTTCAATGGCAAAAACATAAACTGAATTTAATTGATACACCCGGCTATTTCGATTTCGTCGGTGAGGTTGTCGGTGCACTGCGCGTTGTTGATTCTGCGATTGTCCTGGTGGATGCTGCTGCCGGAATCGAAGTGGGAACCGAGTCGAACTGGCAATTGGCTGCCAAAAGCAATCTCCCCCGATTGCTGTTCGTCAACAAAGTGAATAGAGAACACGCTAATTTTGACAACGTCGTTGAAGCCGCACAGCAACGATTCGGTCACGAAACAGTGATTCTCCAATTCCCGGTAAATCAGGGAGAAGGCTTTGATGCGATCATCGATCTGGTGAAAATGAAAATGTTGACATTTGCCGACGATAAGAGCGGAAAATATACTGAATCGGAAATTCCGGCTGAGTTTGCGGACAGGGCAAATGAATTACGGTCAAATTTGGAAGAAACCATCGCAGAAAATGATGAAGCACTACTTGAAAAATTCTGTGAACTCGGTGAACTCGAACACAAAGAATTTATTAACGGATTAAGAAATGAAGTGATCAATCAAAATATATTCCCCGTGCTTTGTGGTTCGGCAACCAGGAATATCGGTGTTCAATCACTAATCGATTTTATAATAACCTTTTGTCCGTCACCGATTGATATGCCGGAAGAGGAGGGTTTGAAACCGAATACAGAAGAAAAACTCTCACGCCCGGCAGATATAACTGCTCCCACATCAATATTCGTTTTCAAAATAAATTCCGAAATGCACATCGGTGAGCTTTCGTTCTTCAAAGTCATTTCTGGAGAGTTGAAACCCGGGAGCGATTTGCTAAATACAACCCAGGGTGCCAATGAAAAAATCGGTCAAATCTTTTCGATGAATGGGAGAAACAGAAGTGATGCAACCTCTTTCATCGCCGGCGATATCGGTGCTACGGTTAAATTGAAATCGACCCACACCGGTGATACGCTTTGCGAAAAGCGCGATCCAATCGTGTTTGCCAAAATCGCTTTCCCCGAACCGGTTATCCGAGTCGCCGTAGAGCCTAAAACCAAGGGTGATGAAGAAAAAATCGGTGCAGGCTTATCATCAATCCATGAGGAAGATCCGACATTTGTCGTCAAATATGATCCCGAAATCAAGCAGACTGTTATGTCGGGGCAGGGCGAGCTTCAACTGGACATCGTTGTCAAGCGCCTCAAAGAAAAATACGGTGTGGAAGTGAACGTCATCCAGCCAAAAATCCCGTATCTCGAAACAATTCGTGCCAAAGTCGAAGCCCAGGGCAAATTTAAAAAACAATCCGGTGGTCGCGGTCAATACGGAGATTGCCATTTGCGCATCGAACCATTGCCCCGCGGTGAAGGATTCGTATTCTCTGATGAAATTGTTGGCGGTGTGATCCCCGGAAAATATATTCCGGCAGTAGAAAAAGGTGTCCGTGAAACCATGGAAGAAGGCGTACTTGCCGGATATCGCGTGGTGGATATTAAAGTCGCTGTATATTATGGCTCTTATCACTCTGTCGATTCATCCGATATGGCTTTCAAAATTGCAGCTTCGATGGGATTCAAGAAAGCATTTATGGAAGCGAAGCCCATGCTGCTTGAACCGATTTATAACATCGAGGTTACCGTGCCCGAGGAATATATGGGCGATGTGATGGGTGATATATCGTCGCGTCGAGGGAAAATCCAGGGAATGGAAGCCGAAGGTCCCTTCCAGATAATCAAAGCTAAAGTACCGTTGGCTGAATTGTACAAATATTCAACAACCTTGCGCTCTTTAACCCAGGGACGCGGATTGCACAGACGATCTTTTTCCCATTACGAACAAGTTCCAAATGAAAATGCGGAGAAGATAATCGCCGAATCTCAAAAACACAAGGAAAATTAGCATTTTATTAAAGGGCATTGAGATTGGACATCTCAATGCCCTTTAATATGCTCCACCCTGCAAAATGCAGGGATCAAGTCAGCGAGTTATTCATCCACTCCGAAAGCTACCGCAGGGAACGTAACCACCGGATGCGATGCAGAAATGATGTTACCTGAACATCCCGCCAACCAATTATTGTCGAATTCAAGGTAGCGTTCGACACTTGCTGAATTCAATAATTTTGATCATTCGATAAATCATCACGCTGGAGAGGCGGAATGGAAACACTATGGGCACCATGGCGCATGCAATACATCAAGCGAATTAAAGATGATGATGGATGTATATTTTGTGAAAAATGCGCAGAGACAAAAGACCGGCAGAATCTCATTTTATATCGCAGTGAATCATGTTTTGTGATGATGAATTATTACCCGTATAATAATGGTCATTTGTTAGTGGTGCCATATCTCCATACCGCTGACTTTAGTGAGCTTTCGGATGAGATCAGCCTGGAAATTATGCGCGTCATCCGAAAATCGACAGCAATCCTCTCGGCTGTGATGAAATGCCAGGGATTCAATATTGGCGTCAATCTGGGGCGCTGCTCCGGGGCAGGCATTGATCAACACATTCATTTTCACATTGTACCCCGGTGGAATGGCGATACGAACTTCATGCCAGTTACGGGTCATACCAAAGTTGTAAATGAAGCGCTTTTCGAAACCTGGGAAACACTGAAGCAGCATTTCAAGGCGAAATAAACGCAGGGAATTTGCAGATTTTCGGATGGATTCTCAGATTGGATTTTGTCGAATATGGAGCAATCCATTGTTACGTAACCGTTTGCAGTATAGGAGGTGGATGTAGAGCAACATAAAAATTACGATTGTGATCAACACCAACAAATTAATCCGGTTCATCATTGAGACTTCAAATACTTCAAAAAAAATCAAACAGATGAAAATCGGTGTGGTGGCAAGGTATTTTCGATCGATGATGAATGAAGTTACCTGCAGATAAAACATCATATTTGAAATGCCGCGGCGCTTGATGACAACATCGTTGAAACGCTTCCGATTATAAATAATATCTTCATAAAAATCCCCAAAGAGCGAATAGCAATAATTCAATTTTCTTATAAATATGTAAATCAATATTAACATATTTAAAATCAAGATGTAATGATTAATGCTAAACATTTTGTAATCAAAGTAGAGAGCGACGTTTTCCAGCGCCTTTATGATAGCGATAATGAAGACGTAAAAGATGATTGGATTCAGATATACGCCATTGGGTGTGTCCCGAAAATAAAGGCGAATGCCATAGAGAATTGAAAACAAGACTGTCGGAATGCCATACGTGAGCAACAATCGAAAATGAAAAAACCGTTCGAACGCCTGCAATCCAGTTCCCGGCGTGTGAAGAATATAGAATAAATTAACCGCTGTCAATGGTAGCGTTATCGAGAGCATGAGCAGATATAATATCAGCTTGCGCTTGTTGGGCAACAAATACTTGAGCATTGCATAAATGATACAACTGCATAAAATACATGCAGTTACCGTTTCTATTACAAGCGAAACCAATATCACATTGCCTGAAATTCGGCTAACAGGAAGAGAGTCAAGCAATCGGCAAATCGCGATACAGAGAAATAAAAGGCCAAAATTAATGAATATCTCCTTGTTATGGGTATCTTTTCGGGCAACCATCAAAGACAGCAAACAAGTGGCGCAATTTAAGAGCGATAACGTTTGGGTGGATATAGCGAAGATAAAAATCAGACAAAAATTATAAATCAGTCAGGTATGAAGCAATTTGGATAGAAGTATCGAATTTCGTTTTAGCATATTCGGCGCCTGTTTCGTGGTTAAGTAGATCTGCTTTTGTGACAAAAATGAATTTAGGGATGGAAATCAACTTTTTGCTTGTAATAATGCGTTTTCTCGCCATATTATCAGGATTTTTCATTAACTTCGTAAGGATTGCTTATAAAATGAAAATCCGCCGGACAGTCAATCTGCCCGACGGATAATTCATTCAACGCGATTAGGGTTATTATCGCGCGCCCAGAAACCAACTAACCAACTAACTCATTGCGAACTAAAATAGGGACGTTTCCTTCCGTTTGTAGTTCACTATCACCTTATGCCAATTTTGTGCCAATTATCGGTTTGAGGTTTTTAAAATTTCCGGAAATAAAAGACGGATATAAGCATAGACTAATTATGAACTTATATAGCCTTAAGCTGATGTGGGAAATGTGAAGTTAAAGTAATAAATTTTATCGGTTTAATAAATTGGCTGCATATAACCATATAAAAGCAATAAAATATAAATTGAACAGCTTATAATTTATTAAACATTATAATCTTATGAATTAAAATGATTGTGGCTGAATACAGCCAGATGGTGGTTATTTCTGCTTAAGAAGATGATGTCGCAGTGTTCCCCGCGGAATGCCCAGGTATTTGGCTGCTAAAGATTTGTTGCCGTGGGTGATGTCGAGTGTTTTCCTGATTATACTGTGAATCGCTGTCTGCAAAACATTCCCATTTATATTCTTCATGTTGAGTTTGACTTGAATGTGGAATGCATTTTCATCGGCTTCAATGCCCGCCAGCGTTAAATCTGCCGGGGTGATAATTGTATTATTCGTGAGCAACGCAACGCGCTCGATTACATTTTTCATCTCGCGAACATTCCCTTTCCAGGGAAAAAATTTCAGTACCTGTTCAGCCTCAGATGTAAATCCCTGTATTTTTTTTCCGTACTGCATATTCGCCTGATCCAGCAGAAATTTGGCGATGGGCATAATATCCGACTTGCGTTCGCGCAGCGCCGGCAATTTTATCCTCGCCGTCGTCAGCCGGTAAAATAAATCTTCCCTGAAAAGGTGATCCCTGACAGCTTCTTCCATTTTACGATTACTGGCTGCAATGATGCGAATATTTGCGTACTTGAGTTTGGAATTTCCCACTGAATAATATTCTCTATTTTCCAATAATCGAAGCAGCTTTGCCTGAATACTCAAAGGCATTTCGCTCACTTCATCCAAAAACAGCGTGCCCGAATCTGCTTGCTCCACGTAACCGATTTTGCCGCCTTTCATGGAGCCGGTAAAGGCGCCTTCAGCATGACCGAATAATTCACTTTCGAACAGGGTTTCGGGGAATGCGCCACAATTCAGCGCTACAAAAGGCTTGTGCTTGCGCTTGCTATGATTATGTATGAATTTTGCCACCAGTTCCTTGCCCGAACCGCTCTCACCTTCTAATAATATGTTAAGATCCGTGTCAGCGAATTTACTCGCATCGGATAGCGCCTCTTGCATTTCAGGACTATTGCCCACAATATTAACCAATTTTCCCGACATCATATTCAAGGCGCGCAGTTCCTGAACTTCTTTTTTGAGTTTGAGCGTATTAAGCGCTTTTTCGATCGTCAGAATCAGGTGCTCCTGTCGAAAAGGCTTTTCGATAAAATCGTATGCACCTATTTTCATAGCACTTACAGCAAGATCGATCTTGGGGTAAGCGGTTATCATAATCACCAGAATATCCGGGTATTTTTCGCGTATCACTCGCAAAAGATCGATCCCGTTGGTTTCCCCCAGCCGAATATCCAGTAAAATCAGATCCGGTTCAAAGCGCATAATTTTGGATATCGCTTCCCTGCTATCACATGCTAAATCAACAGTATAATTCTCGCCACTTAAAATTCTGTTCAATAAATCTCTGATATAAGATTCATCATCCACAACTAAAATCTTGAATTCCATTTTCAATAAATCCTATCCTGTTGGTTCCTTCATTATAAACCTGTTCGAAAACCGTTATCAAAGAATTATCATTCAAGACGGAAATAATTTGCCAGCTTTCATAGATTATAAAATTGGTTTTCGGACAGAGTTCTTGTCACGTGCTTAAAAAGCGCTTGTATTTTTCAAAGTCACCTCGCCCTTGGTATCATCACCACAATTTCAATACCTTCATCGGCTTCACTTTTTAACATGCATGTTGAATTATTTTTTCCGAGCAAATTCCGCGCAATGACCAGTCCGAATTTGAGATTATTCGGGTTGTTATCTGAATCCGAAAGGCAATCATGCATACTGCTGTGCGCATCAATACGCTTAAATTCAGACTCTGAAAACGCGCAGCCGGCACTCCGAAACTTGACATAAACATTGCTATCGTCAAAATCCGTTAAAATCGTTAGTTCTTTCACGGTACAACTGCCTGAAATTTCAATGATAAACAGCAATATATTAAAAAGCTTTGAGATAAATCGCCATAGGGAATATAAACCAGGGGAATCCCCTTTGCATATTCTATCTTTGTATCAATATTGTGTTTGAATGTATGGTGTGCCTGCAGAAATTCGACTTCAATTTTAACCAACTCGTTGATATTGTTTAAAGTCAGCTCTCGATCCTGGTCATACCTCCGTTTCGCGATAAAATTTTTGATAATTGCGTCGATGCGTTGCGCCTGCTTTAAAATCCGCTCAACATCGCTGCTTTCCGAATGCGAAGCTTTCATCAACTCAGCATATCCGATGATCCCGGTCAGGGGAGTTCCGATATTGTGGATGATCCCCGATACAAGGTTCCCCAATTGCGCCGGTGCATGCTCATAAGTGAGTTGAGATTCCAACTGCAGAATATAGTGCTTAAGCCTTTGTATTTCAAGCAGGTGTGGGAGTATCAGCAATAGCTGCCTCGGGTAATCGGATGATTTGGTAATAGTGGCAGCACAATTATATTGGCTCAGCTCCAATTCATCAGACACCTTATCTGGTTCAACTAATGCGATCAGTGTGGACAGATTTCGAAAATCAACCTCCTGTACATTCATCAACAGCTTTTGCTCTATGATGGCGGCTGCGAATTTATTTTCTTTCAATTTCCGGATGAATTGATCTGCAGAAGTTGCTTCGACGATAGCATACCGCTACTCCGCGTTTGAAAGCTCATTTGCAATCATTTCACGCACGGTTGCATCCTCGTCAGCGAGCAATATATTAATAGTTTTATCCATATTTAACATCTTAGAAATCAGAGGATTTGGTGAACTTGAAGCTTTCAGCTAATCGAAAGCAATATTCAATCGAACTAGCTGAAAATAAATGGATTGGATATTGGTGTACCAGCTAAAGATGAATTTTTCATGTGCGTCAAACCTGTTGCTAGACTCCTGCAATTTACGTCTATTAAGTGGCTGACCGAAAACTCCTCATTTCTTCACGCCGAGCGTGGTCGAAGGGTGATAAATCCTTGTTATACTTTGCACGGGCACAAATTGAACTTTCATGTCATTGCGAGCGAACGGAGTGCAGCGAAGCAATCCCATGAGGTTAAGCACTGAAAAGATTGCTTCGGCAAAAAACGCCTCGCAATGACAGTAAAAAAA
>JAFGMA010000204.1 GCA_016927835.1 Candidatus Zhuqueibacterota bacterium
AATTACGGTGACATAAAATTTTAGACAGGATTTACATGATAAACAGGATGTTATTTATCTTGTTAATCCTGTTATCCTGTCTAATCTCTTTAGCATCGTCAATGTATTTATACTGCAAACGGTCAAAAATTAAACATTTTTTTACTGTCATTGCGATGCGTTTTTTGCCGAAGCAATCTTTTAAGTGATTAACCTCAGGAGATTGCTTCGCTGCACTCCGTTTCGCTCGCAGTGACATAAAAGTTCAATTTGTGCCCGTGCAAAGCATATAAAACAAAACACTCAAGAAAATCGGAAATAGCGGATTCAATTATTTTCATTCACTTTGACAAACGAAAGCGAGAGCAATGAAAGCGGCAATCATCGAAAAAATAAATACGCTGAGGGTGAAGGACATCCCCGAACCGCCCGTTGGTGAGTATGATGCGTTTTGCGATATCCTATACGGCGCTGTGTGTACCGGTACGGATCAACATTTGATTGATGGCACCTGCCCGTTTTTATCGCCGCTGCCTGCGGTACTCGGTCACGAGAGTATCGGGCAAGTAGTCGAGATCGGACGCAAGGTGCGTTATCTGAAGCCGGGCGATCTGGTGACGCGGGTGGGAACCGTTCCGGTTGATGGGTACTCTGTCAGTTGGGGCGGATTTGCTGAGAAAGGGATTGCGTCGGATTGGCGGGCAATGCAGGAGGACGGCATCCCGCGCGATAATTGGGAAGAAAGCAGGCGCAATATTGTCCTTCCCGGCGATATCGATCCTGCTGCCGCCACCATGATCGTTACCTGGCGCGAAACGATGAGCTACATCACGCGGATGGGGATCGGCAAAGACGCGCGCGTGCTGGTAATTGGATCCGGCGGAAACGGATTGTCATTCGTCGCTCACGCTGCAAATCTCGGCGCAGCCCAAATTGCGATGATCGGCGCTTTGAATCGGGAACCGCATGCCAGACGTGCCGGTGCCACGCACTATTTCGATTACCGCAATCAGAACATTTTTCAAACGGTTGAAAAAACTTGCGGAAGCCTGTTTGATTTCGCCATCGATGCCGTGGGAAAAATTGGATTGGCTGACCTGGGGCTTCGACTGCTCAAAGCCAACGGAACAATCGGCATTTACGGTATCGATGATTATGGCAAATGCATACTGAATCCGCAACACGCCAGAGGATCATTTGAATTTTATAACAATGGTTACGATGAGCCGGAAGTGCATGAGCGTGTCGTGGCGCTCATGCAGTCGGGCAAACTGGATGCATCGATCTGGCTAAATTTGGAGAATCCGTTCCCGCTTGAAAATATCAACGAGGCGTTCGAAGCGTTGCGAGCGCGACAGGCAGTTAAGGCATTGATTAAAGTGAAGCAGTGAAATATGTCGTTGCAGGTGCGCTGCGATTTGTATTATTTGCCTTTTAACCAACGGAAAACACGATAAATTGCTTTCGTGTTTTTTTGGAGTATTTTGCGGGCAAAAAAGGTTATGAAAATTCAGGAGTTGAAATTGCACAAAGCCATTCCCCGATTCCGGCAAGTTCATCTCGATTTTCATACGAGCGAACACATCCCCGGCGTCGGTTCGGAATTCGATCCCGATGAATTTGCCGAAACGCTTAAAAATGCGCATGTAAATTCGATCAATTTGTTCGCGCGAGGTCATCATGGGTACATCTATTACAATACGCTTAAATTTCCCGAACGCCGGCACCCGCATTTGACATGCAATTTGCTCAAAGATCAAATCGATGCCTGCCATGCGCGCGATATTCGTACACCGATTTACATCACGGTTCAATGGGATCATTTTACGGCGCTGAGACATCCTGAGTGGCTGGTGGTAAATGAATTCGGTGCACCGGTCACTTCTGCCACCAGCGGACAAACGAGCTCGATTTACGAACCCGGATTTTATCACTTTCTCTGTCTCAACAGCCCATACCTCGAGTTCTTGAAAGCACTTACGCTTGAAGTACTGGAAACACTCCCCTGCGATGGCACCTGGTTCGATATCGTGCAGGCGACCGATTGCTCATGTCAGTACTGCCGGGCAGGTATGCTCGCTGAAGGACTGGATCCTGCAAATCGCGCCCACAGATTAATGTACGGACGAAGCGTGCTGCATCAGTTCAAGCAGATGATGACCGGGCTGGTGCGCAAATACCATCGGGACTGCGTCATTTTTTATAATGCCGGGCATATCGGTCCGGGCATTAAAGACTCGCTCAATACCTATTCCCAACTTGAACTGGAATCGTTACCGAGTGGCGGGTGGGGCTATCTGCATTTTCCGGTGACCGTGCGCTATGCGCGCACGCTGGGACCGGATTGTGTGGGGATGACCGGCAAATTTCACACATCCTGGGGTGATTTTCATTCGTTCAAAAACCGGGCAGCATTGGAATTCGAATGTTTTCAAATGCTGTCGTTGAATGCCAAATGTTCCATCGGCGATCAATTGCATCCCAATGGCAAAATTTGCAAACACACCTACGAGCTCATCGGTTCGGTTTATTCACAGGTAGCGCAAAAAGAAGCCTGGTGCGTCGATGCCGAGCCGGTTGTCGAGATTGCCGCACTCACCCCGGAAGAGTTCATCGATACGTCGCAGGGATCATCTCTTCCGAAACCGATCATGGGCTTGACGCGAATGCTGCAGGAAGGCAGGTACCAGTTCGACATCATCGATTCGGATCACGATTTTTCCCGATACCGGTTGCTGATTTTGCCGGACGAGATACCGCTTTCACCAGCGTTAGCTCATAAAATCGAAGTCTATCTTACCGGTGGAGGAGCGATAATAGCCTCCCATCATTCCGGTTTGAATCCTGAAAAAACAGCATTTGCATCAGATTTGTTCGGGATTTCATTAAAAGGCGACGCACCATTTAATCCCGACTTTCTCTTGCCCGACGAAATCATCGGGCAGGGGCTGAATCACACGGAATACGTGATGTACCTTCGCGGATTGGAAATTGAAGCATGGGATGACAGCGAAATCCTCGCGCAAACGATACTTCCCTATTTCAATCGCACATACATGCATTTTTGCTCTCACCGTCACACACCATCTTCCGGAATCGCGGGCTATCCCGGCATTGTCAGAAATAAGCGGGTTATCTATTTTGCGCATCCGGTTTTCGCGCAATACCAGGCATGTTCTCCGCCCTGGTGCAAACGCCTGGTGCTCAATGCGCTGGCATTGCTGCTGCCCGATCCCCTGGTGCAGGTCGAAGAACCCAGCAGCATTATTGCGACGCTAAACGAGCAGCGCAATCTCAAACGCTATGTTCTGCATTTATTGCACTATATACCGGAGCGCCGAAACGATGCGTTCGATGTCATCGAGGACGTGATCCCGCTTTTCAATTTAAACCTGTCGGTGAAAGCAGCCCATAAAATCCGAGAAATTTATTGTGCCCCTCAGATGACACCAATACGCTTTGTCGAAAAAAATGATCGGGTGGAATTTTCTTTGCCCGAATTGAACGGGCATCAAATGGTGGTTCTGGCGTATGATCATTAGAGTTTGTCCGAACAGCAGCGATTCTTCAAAAACAAATAAAACTAGCTCAATTCTGATCGCCCTTCCCTGTTGTTCAGGGAAGGGACGGGCAAGAAAAGATCATAATTCAAAAAAAATGATGTTCTTTTTATAAAATTGTTTTCAAAAAACGGTGACGATCAATTTGAATTTCCCCTTTTTTAACCCATCCCCCGACTCCTTCCCTTAAAACAAGGGAAGGGGAGAAAATCGTCCCGGCGTCCAGTAAAAAATTGGAACACAGTCAGTTAAAAAATTCGGGAGTGACAAAAACCGACGAACTCGAGATATTCTCAGGCGGTTTGAATGACCAATATGGCTTTTTGCAATTCCACAGGAATAAATCCACAGTGCGAGTACAAATGAACCATTCTATTCAGTCAAAAACACACGCTTTGCCTTTGAGGCAGGGGATCATTTCTGTGATCCAGATTCCTTTCGGCGAAAACGGTGCTATCGATTTTTTCGATTTGGACCGGCTAATTGAGGATGCAATTGCATCTGGTACGAACGGATTTTTGGCACCGGTTGTTGCCAGTGAAGTGGCGTATCTCACCGCACAGGAACGGCGAGCTGTGGTTGAGAGGGTAGCCGGGCGCGTGCAATCGCGCGTGCCTTTTATTGCCGGCGCTTCGTCTGATAATTCGCAAAGCTGCATTGAATATCTGGAGCACGCTGCAATCTCGGGTGCCCATGCCTGCCTGGTTGCTGTTCCCCCGGCGTTTTACCGGCAACCCGAACGAATCCTCCCATTTTTCAAAGCCATTTCCCGAAATAGCAGGCTTCCGTTGCTCATTCAGGATTTCGAGTTCAACGGACCCGGGATGAGCCTTTCTTTGATTGGGCAACTCAGGCAGCAACTGCCCAATTTGGTCGGGATCAAGATTGAAACCGTCCCTGCGGGTCCGAAATATACAGCGGTACGCCAGATCTGCGGTTCCGATTTTTTCGTCGCCGGCGGATGGGCTGTGCCACAGATGATCGAAGCCCTGGACCGGGGCGTCGATGCGATGATTCCTGAAAGCTCGATGGTCCGCGTTTATGCAAAAATAGTTGAATATTATGCCAGTGGACAGCGGGATAGCGCCCTGAAAGTTTTCCGCGCCCTGCTGCCGGTCCTTGCTTTCACCAATCAGGACGTTGCCACATCGATTGCATTTTTCAAGCGACTGCTCGTGCGGAAGAATATTTTCAAGAACGCTGCCATTCGATGGCAAGGCTTTCAGTGGGACCCATATAATGAGCGCATTGCCGAAGAATTGATTGATTACACCTTACAACTGGAGAAAAATCTTGGTACATGAAAAAATTGAAACGTTTAAGCGATTTTGGAAAGGCGAAGGACCCTGCCTGATCCTGATACCGCCACCCGAGCCAGCACCTTATGACGCGCATGATTATCCGACGCTCTTCCATCATCCGCAATACATGTGGGAGGCAGAAATGCACCGGGCGAAGGCAGTACTCGATTGGCCCACCGACGGCATCCCCACTGTGCGACCCAGCCTGGGCGTGGTATTTGTACCAAGCATGACCGGGCAGGGCTACAAGCTCCGCGCGGGTCAGATGCCCTGGCACGGGGAGCCGCTTTCCCGCGAGCAAATCCGGAAATCGGCTGAAATTGATGTCGCCGCGACAGAGCTCATGCAACTGGCAGAGGAATTTTATCGGATTCATCACCAAAAAAACCATGCGCCCATCGTCGCTTACCATGCGGATACCCAGGGCGTGTTCGATGTGGCACACCTGGTTTATGGCGATCAGATTTTTTACGATCTCGCCAACGAAAATGAACATCCATGGATTCGGGAATTGCTGGAGATTTGCCTGGCGCTTTACATCAAGGCGACAGACCATTTGAAAAAAATGCTTTCAGAAAATACATCGGAAATGATACACGGACATGGCACATCACAGGGCGTTTATTTTCCGCATGCCGGCGTGCGGATGTCCGAGGATACGCCGACGCTGGTGTCACCCCGGATGATCGAGCAATTCATTCTGCCGGTGATCGAGCGTGGTGCAGAAGTTTTCGGCGGCGCATTTGTACATTACTGCGGATTTCACCTTGAGCTGTTTGAACAGCTTTGTCATTCGAATTTGGTAAAGGCAATCGACCTGGGAAATCCCGAAATGTATGATCTTCAATGGCTGCTTGAACGCTGCGCGGAAACCGGCACGGTATTTCACAGCCGGGTTGCCGAATTGCCTGGTGAGGATTGGCGAATGTACCTGCGGCGAATTGCGAAAATCATCAACGATACCGACGCGCGCTGTATTTTGCGACCCTCAATTTATCCGAAAACAAAAGCCGAATGCGCCGAAATGCGTAGCCTCTGGCATGAATTAACCAGTTGAGGATATTGCCAATGAAAACCACATCGCAGCAGTTGATCAGCTACATCGCGCCGGCTGCCCCGGCAACGCGTCGTCCGGCAGAGGGGAATGAACCTTATTTAAGACCGGAATTTGGCTTCACACCGCGCTGGTTTCATGAAGCCTGCGGAATTGATTTCGGGGAACAATGGCACCAGAATCCGGCGTATCGCAGGGAATCTCTGGTTACCATGCGCGAGGAACTTCGGCGTCGATTTCCCGGCACACGTATCGGCAGCATCCACCAACCCGACTCGCCACTGGATTGCCTCACCGGTACGTTTGGTGCGTGTACTATTGCCGGTATTTTTGGCATCCCCATCGTCTATGCCAGCGACAATTGGCCCAATTGCAAAAAGCAGTATCTCACTGATGCCGATGTAGACAGGCAACAGCCGCCGGATTTGAATGATAATTCGTTTTTCCGGGAATTAATGGCGCAGTTGGATTGGATTGAAGCCAACGAAGGCAGGATTGAAGGATTCATCAATTGGCAGGGCGTGTTGAACAATGCACAAAGATTACGCGGCGAAGCGCTGTTCATCGACATGCTCGAACAGCCCGAACGCGCGCATCACCTGTTTGATTGCGTTTGTACCACAATGATTCAGGCTGCGAAAAAATTGCATCAGCGGCAGCGAGTCACCGGTGTGGATGTTCGATTTTTCACCATAAGCAATTGCCTGGTGAATATGGTCTCAGCGGACATTTATACCAAATTGCTGCTGCCGTATGATCAGCGGATTGCCCGCGAATTCAACTGCATCGGGATACATAATTGCGCCTGGACTGCCGATCCGTACCTCGAGGCATACTCTCGAGTGCCCAATGTCGCGTATATCGATATGGGCATTCAATCCGATTTGAAGCGCGCGAAAGAATTATTCCCGAATGCCAGGCGCGCGATTATGTACACGCCGATGGATCTCGCTGAAAAATCTCTGGCTCAACTCGAAGATGATCTGCGCCATATCGCCCGGGATTACGGATCCTGCGATATCGTGGCGGCGGATATTGATGCCGGCACGCCGGATTTGCGTGTGCTCGATTTTCATCGTTTATGTGAGGAAATCAGCCGCGAGATGGCGAAGGGGTAATCGGTTTTTCAATTTACAAATTCGTTCCTGTCGTACACAGCTTTTGTTTTTAAAATTTCGGTACATCTGATCTAAAAAGGGAAAAAAATGATAACATCCAAAAATTTAATCGCTTCCGGCATGTTTTGCTTTTCCGCATTCGCCGGAGGTTCCGGTTCTGCGGCGGCACCTGCTGACTTCACCAATTCCATTGGGATGAAAATGATTCGTATCAACGCAGGAAGCTTCATGATGGGTCAGGCGGATGGCGATTGGGATGAACATCCGGTGCATCGCGTTAAAATTTCCAAACCATTTTATATTGGAGCAACCGAGGTGACCAACGCCCAATACGAGCAATTCGATCCCGATCATCGCTCATTTCGCGGCTATAACGGATTTTCATCCCGGGAGGATGAAGCTGTTATTTTTGTAAGCTGGCACGATGCTCTCCGGTTTTGCGAATGGCTTTCCGAAAAGGAGGGCAAACCGTATCGCCTGCCAACCGAAGCCGAATGGGAGTACGCCTGCCGTGCCGGTACAACAACCGCGTTTCATTGCGGCAATGAATTGTCAGAATTATATCTCCGTAACCAGGATATTGGCTGGAAGCATCAACCGGCATCATTGCGAGTCGGCTTGAGTAAGCCGAATGCGTTTGGGTTGCATGAAATGCACGGCAACGTTGAGGAGTGGTGTTACGATTGGTACGGTCCCTACAAACCTGAAGATGCGCTCGATCCGCGGGGTTATGAAGCGGGGCAGTTTAAAATCACCAGGGGTGGCAGCCACAACACCGAAATCCATTATTTGCGTTCGGCAAATCGCGCGGCAGCTTTGCCTGACGATAGACACTGGCTGATCGGATTTCGCATCGTGATGGGAGAATTTCCCAAAATGAGCTTTTTACCGATTCCTGAAGCTCCGCGTTGCATGCGTGATGTCCGGCAAACTCACCACAACTGGGAGAGCGCTGGTGCGCGAAAATCGCCATTATTTTATGAGCCGATTCCATATATCAAAGAGCCGGCTGAAAAATATGCCATTCCCATGTTCCATCACAACCACTGTCCGAGCATTACGTGGTGTCCCAACGGCGATCTGCTGGCGATTTGGTTTTCAACGGAGTCAGAATCGGGCAGGGAGATGGTCATTCTCGGCTCGCGGCTCCGAGCAGGCTGCGATGAGTGGGATGTGCCTTCGCTGTTTTTCAAAGTGCCGGATCGAAACATGACCGGTTCGTCGCTCTTTCATGACGGCGATGGCAGGCTCATTTTTCTCAACGGAATGGAAGCCGCCGGGAGCTGGAAACACCTGGCGATTGTTATGCGAACCAGCACCGACAATGGTGCAAGCTGGTCGACGCCCAAAATCGTCAATCCGTATCATCAGCCGCGCAATCAGATCATTCATGGCACGATTCGGACAAAGGAAGGCTGGCTGGTACAAACCTGTGATGCTGTGCCCGGCGGAAATGGCGGGACAGCACTGCACATCAGTCGTGATAATGGTGAGAGCTGGGAGGAAATCACCAATTATGGTTGGGGCACATTCGCAAAAGAAAATCAAACCGGGGGTTGGATTGCCGGTATTCACGCATCGGTGGTACAATTGAAGGACGGTCGTCTGCTGGCATTCGGACGCGGAGATGATATTGATGGACGCATGCCCATGAGCGTTTCAAGCGACATGGGGCAAACCTGGACGTATCATGCAAGCGAATTTCCTCCAATCAGCGGAGGGCAGCGCCTGGTCCTCATGCGCCTGCGCGAAGGTCCGATTATGCTGGTTTCATTCACCGATCCCAGCAATAAGCGAGACCATCCGGAAGGCTTGCTGATTGCGAATAAATCGGGCGCGTTACAGCGGGTTTATGGCTTGTTTGCAGCGCTTTCATACAATGAGGGCGAAACCTGGGCGGTTAAAAAGCTTATTTCAGCCGGTGAACCGGGGAAAACGTATTGGGGACGCGGACATACTGGCGAATTTCTGATGGATTCAACGCATGCAGAACCGATGGGCTATCTGGCAGCGACTCAAACCCCGGATGGCACGATCCATTTAATTTCCAGCGGATTGCATTATCGTTTCAATTCTGGCTGGCTCGAAACTCCCGCGCCATAAGATTTGCTGCCTTATGACAGCGAATATCGAATATCATTTTTTTCGCTCTTCTTTTCTTTTTCCTCGAAAAAGCCCGGATACATGCGTTGGGCGCACTCCGCGCATAAGCCGTGGCTAAAAATCACACTGCTATGCTCTTCGATGTATTTTTCAACTTGTTCCCAGTATCCGTCATCGTTCCGGATGCTTTTGCAATAGGAACAAATCGGAATGATACCCTTCAACGTGTTGATTTCTTCATACGCCCTTTTTAATTTAATTTGCGTCTCCACGCGTGCTACTAATTCCGCGGTATTGAATGGTTTTGTGACATAATCTACGCCCCCAACTTCAAAGCCCTTTGAAATATGACGGGTTTCGGATTGAGACGTCAGGAAAATAACCGGGATGTTTTTCAATTTATGATTCTGTTTTATGGTTGAGCAGACTTGAAATCCGTCTTCCCCGGGCATCATGACATCCAGCAAAATAATGTCAGGTTCGTTTTGCTGTAAAATGGTTAGCGCTTCAGTTCCATTTGATGCTGCAAGCGTATGATAATTCTGTTTTTTAAGGATGTGACACAGAAGTGTCAAATCGATTCGGTTGTCATCAACGGTTAATGCAGTTGCAATTTTTTTATTTTCCATTGGGCAAAACTTATTAATGGGTTTATTTTTATCCTGGTTTTTACAATTTAAGGTCATTCCTATGCTGCCCGTATGCGTCAAGCGGCTTACTATCGAGTGGAATCTATACTTTGCACGGGCACAAATTGAACTTTCATGTCATTGCGAGCGGAACGGAGTGCAGCGAAGCAATCCCATGAGGTTAAGCACTGAAAAGATTGCTTCGGCAAAAAACGCCTCGCAATGACAGTAAAAAAA
>JAFGMA010000205.1 GCA_016927835.1 Candidatus Zhuqueibacterota bacterium
GCGATTGCGATCACGATAAAGAAATATTGACTTATCATTCGGGCATCAATTTGTGTTTATCAGAAAAGTAGTGATTTTTGAATATCAATTCAAAGACAAACAACACTAATCCTGTTCTGGTCTCCCTTCCCTTAACAGGCTGTCCGAGAACTAGAAGAAATTGATTTTTAGTCAATATGTAGCAGTATTTATTTTTAGGCAATCAATATATTGTATGCTCGACCCTAAAAAACCTAGTTCTCGGATACCTTCTTAAAAACAAAGGAAAGGGAGAAAATCTTCCCGGTGCCCAGCAAAAAAATATGGGACACAGTCAGTTAAAAAATTCGGGAATGGCAAAAACCGACAGATTCTCATCATTAAGATTCTTCCGGCGTGACTACCAACCCCCAGGAAGTTTGCGCACAGAAGTCTCGCCCGGGAATAGAACGCTTTATACGGACAGACTTAGACTCATGCGTTTGCAATGGCAACTAGCTGAATAGATTCAAAAGATAAAAAAAGAGTTGGATCTGCGTGACGACCCAACTCTTGATTTTTTGCACCTCAAAAATGATTAAATGCTGCAAAAACAAGCGCGTGAATTGTAACTCTTTTAAGCGACCACAAGCGCGGTGAAAAAATCAGGTAAAAGAAAATGAAAGCTATCCTGGTCTGTTTCCATGCACGATCCTGTAATCAGTTGCTTCAAAGCGTTAAGGCAATTTAATTCACGCTCCTTGCCTAAGACTCCTTTTCAGGCTCATCAGACGATTTTTCAGCAACTTCCTCGTCTTCGTCAGTCGTCTTCGTTTCAGCGGATTCAGATGGTTTTGAGTCTTTAGCCTCCGACGCATCGCTTTTTTTGGTCTTGCGAGTGCGCTTTTTCGGCTTTTCTTCAGGTTCCGGTTGTTCCTCGGTTTTTACCTCTTCATCCGTTGAATCGTCGGTAGAAACAGCTTCTGCCGACGGAGCCTCTTCATCCGCAGCTTTTTTCTTTCTGGTTCTGGTTTTTTTCGCGGGTTCGGCGTCCGCTTTTTCAGTCTTTTCCTTTGATTTTTCTGTTTCGGCTGTCTCTTCGGCGATTTCAGCGGCGGGGGCTTCTTTTTCCGCTTTCGCTGCTACCGGTGCTTCTGCGACAGCCTCAACAGGAGGCTCGACTTTTTCCGGTGCTTCATCTTCGACTTCAGGTTGTTCTGTTGCCGGTTCCGCGACGGTCTCTGCTTTTTCAGCAGGTTCTTTGATTGCTTCACTGGCTGCACCTGCAGCTTTTGCCGGTTTTTCCTCTTTGGTGCGGCTGGTGATTTCATCGCCGGAAGCCTCTTTTGCCAGACGTTCGGAAAGGACGATTTTTTTATTCTCTTTATTGAATTCGATAACTCTCAACTCCAGCGTATCATCCACCTGGTAGCCGTCAGAAGGCTTATTCACCTGTTTTGCCAGATGAGATATTGGCACGAAGCCGTCAACTTCATCCGGTAACTCGACGATGATACCTTTTTCGATAAGGCGGACAATTTTGCCACTGGAAAGCGCGCCGGGTTTGTATGTTTCTTCGAACGTATCCCACGGGCTGACGGCTGTTTGTTTATAACCTAATGAAATACGGCGATTTGCCCGGTCAACATTCAGAACGACAACATCAACTTTAGCGCCTTTTTTCAGCACTTCCGAAGGATGGCGGATCTTTTTGGTCCATGAGAGATCGGAAATATGTACCAGCCCGTCGATTCCGTCTTCGAGTTCAATAAACGCACCAAAATTGGTGAGATTTCGGACTTTGCCCTCGTGACGGGAGCCAATCGGATAACGCTCCTCCAGGGTTTCCCAGGGATCCGGTTCCAATTGTTTCAATCCGAGCGATATCTTGCGTTCCTCTTTTTCGATATTCAATATTTTTGCTTCAACCGTTTCACCAATCGTAACGATCTTTGACGGGTGCTTGATATGCTGGGTCCATGACATTTCGGAGATATGAATCAGACCTTCAACGCCCTTTTCCAATTCGACAAATGCACCATAATCCGAAATGCTAACGACCTTTCCACGAACTACGGCATTTACCGGGTATTTCTCTTCCACATTTTCCCATGGATGCGGCTGCAACTGCTTCAATCCCAGCGATATCCTGTCTTTATCTTCATTGAAATCGAGAACCATGACTTTTATTTTTTCATCCAAAGCCACAACCTCTGACGGATGAGAAACGCGTCCCCAGGAAAGATCATTAATATGCAGCAAACCATCAACGCCACCAAGATCGATGAAGACACCAAAATCAGTGATATTTTTCACTGTACCTTCGAGCACCTGCTCTTTTACGAGTTCATCCAGAATTTTTTGACGCTGTCCGGCAATTTCGGCTTCGACTAAGATGCGGCGCGACACGACGATATTTTTACGCAAATTATTGATCTTGACTACTTTTAAATCTAGAGATTGACCGATAAATGCGTCGAAATCGCGTATAGGTTTCACATCGATCTGAGAACCCGGCAGGAAGGCATCGATACCCATCAAGTCAACCACTATGCCGCCCTTGATGCGTCGTGTGCATTTGCCCTGCAAAATATCACCGTTTTCATACGAGTTACAAATCTTATCCCATATACGCATAAAATCTGCTTTTTTCTTCGAGAGAACTAATTGACCTTCCTTATCCTCAACTTCATCCAGAAACACTTCGATATCGTCACCAATATTCAGCGTCCCAGGATCTCCGAATTCGTCGATTGGAATCGTACCTTCGGATTTAAAACCGATGTCGACAGCGACTTCTTTATTGTTGATGCCGAGAATTTTGCCAGTCACAAGTTCACCCTCTACAAAATCATTGAGGGTATTATCATACATTTCAACCAATTGTTTATATTCATCATCAGTATATTCCTTCTCTTCTGCCAACTCAGTCAATTTTACGACTTTCAGCGATTGAGTGTCAGAAGGTTGCATTGCTTCTGATGAATCAGTTTGAGTGGACCGGGGTTTTTCTTCACCTCCTTGCTCAGCGGTTTCAATTGGTTTGGTTTCAACATTTTCTTCTTGAAGATCAGACATTTAATGATACCTCCTTTATATTTTTTATAAGATGTCAAAAGAGCAAGTAAATGGGTCATGCAATATCGCTTTCGCCTGAAGAACGAAACAAAGCGATCGCTTAATGCCCACCACTTATCGACAGCGAAGTGCGTGGAAAGAGACTGTTTGCCACGCCACACAAAGCGACATGAAGGTGCACAAAAATTTGCTTCGTCATGTTCTTATTTTTTCTAGATTTTTTTGCAAATATGTTTGGATGCTTTCAAGCTGCCACACAGGCGTTGAGGCACTTCCAGCGATTCCAATCCGGTCATGACCATTGAACCACCTCCAATCTATCTCTCCCACATCTTCAATGTGATAAGAGTTCTTATTTTCGCTACGACAAATGTCGCACAACACCTTTGTATTCGAGCTGTTGTGCCCCCCGACAAAAATTATAAGATCCATTGCCCGCGCAAACGATTTAAGCCGGTTGTAACGCGCTTTCATCGCGCGGCAAATCGTATTTTTATATTCCACTTCGGGAATGCGGGCTTCAATTGCTTTCAATAATTGTTTAAAGAGCTCGTAATCGATAGTAGTTTGAGCGATTACAAACACTTTGCCGACAGCATCAACGTTTTCGACCTGTTCCGGATGGTTGATGATAATCGGCGGCGTTTCAGCACAGCCTGCCAGGGCTTTTATTTCAGGATGGTTTATTTTGCCCAAAAGGATAATTTGATACCCTGCCTGCCCATAATGTGCGACCAACTGCTGCGAGCGAATGACAATCGGGCAGGTTGCGTCGATCAGGCTGAAATTGGCGTTGATCAATTTTTCCCTCAACGCCGGTGCAATGCCGTGTGCCCGGATGAGCAATGTCTTACCCGACAGAGTCTTCTGCCAATCGGTTGTATCTTCGAAGATCGACTGCTCGCAGGTTTGCAATCCCAGAGCTCCCAGGCGTCTAATTTCAACGCGATTGTGAATAATCGGACCAACAGAAACAAGTTTTATGCCCTGCCCGAGCGCTTCTTCTGCGAGTGAAATCGCCCGTGCTACGCCGGGGCAAACGCCGGAATATTCATCAATTTGAATTTGTATCTTTGAGTTGTTTAATTGCGTTGAGCACATCCTGGCTTATTTTTTTGTAAATGTCTCTTTTGGGCAATACCATGTTTTTGTACGGTTCTATATTAATACAATTGCCAAAGGTGATTGAAATGCCATTTTTCTTCAGGAAATTTTGTTTCAAATTATCCGTACCGCTTATCAAGCACGGAATTATATCCGAATTCGTCTTAAGCGCAATCATTCCAATTCCTTCCTTTGCCTCGCCAAGATTGCCATCTCGGCTTCGCGTTCCTTCGGGAAAGAGCAACGCTGCGTTGTCATTATTAAGCGCATGTGTGAAAATTTTAATCGCTTTGATATCCCCTGCACCTCGATCCACCGGAATTGCATTCAGTCGTTTTATGACCGATTTGAGAACTGGCACCGAGAAGAGTTCTTTTTTAGCCAGGTAAAAAAGCATGCGCCTGGTTGATGCCCCAATCACAGGGGGATCAAGTGCTGCAATATGATTCGAGGCTAAAATAATTCTTCCTTCGCCGGGGACATTTTGCTCTCCTCTGATCTGCAAGCGGAAGAAGAGCTTCAGAAAAATAAAAACGACCCGTTGACTCAATTTATAAAAAAATGGTACTTTCAAAGGTAATGCCTTAATTATTGGTTTTTTTCATGATTTGCAATGCCCCAGGGTTCCCAAACAGGAGTTTAGGAACCAGAAACTGAGGGATTACCTTTCAAAGCTACGCTATATTTTTAGAAATTAATTTTTTAAGTTTTGCTAACTCGTTTTGGGTTAAATGGCGCCATTGCCCCGGATTCAAATCATCTGCCCTGATACCTGCGAACGAGATGCGCCTGAGTTTTTTCACATGATATCCCAGCGCCTGAAACATCCGCCTGACCTGTCTTTTTTTCCCTTCGTGTAAAGTTAATTTTACCCGAAGCGGGATTGCTTTCGCCCCGCTTTCAAGCTCAACTCTGCATGGACTCGTGCGCCCGTCTTCAAGACGAATGCCTGAACGTAATTTCTTCAAATCATTCGCGAGTACAGGTTTGTCCAGAACGGCAATATAGATTTTTTCAATTTCAAACCGAGGGTGCGTCAATTGATAGGCTAAATCGCCATCATTTGTCAGCAGCAATACACCTTCTGTTTCTTTATCCAGCCGTCCTACCGGGAAAATTCGTTGCTGTGTGGAAACCAGATCGACAACGGCTTTTCGATTAAATTCATCAGAAGCGGTTGTAACGATGCCGGCAGGTTTGTTCAGCAGAATATACTGGAGTTCTTTTCCTGTGTTACATGGCTTCCCATCGAAGGTGACACGATCTGTTTCGTCATTTACCGTGGTTGAAAGGTCGGTAACAACGTTCCCGTTGACCTTAACGCGTCCGGCTTTGATAAAAATTTCAGCTTTCCTGCGCGAAGCAATACCGCAACTGGCTAAATATCGATTAAGGCGAATTGTCTGACTCATCTTCATTGTTTGAAATCTCCGAATTTCCGTTATTGTCCCCTTTATCCTGCTCTAGCAATGCGCCGCCGAACAAGTCTCTTTGTCCTGCCGGCACTGCTTGAAATTGCAGGTCTTCGCTTTGCCCTATCAAGTCTTCTATTTCCCTGGGTTTTGGTAAATCGGAAATTTCATTTATCCCAAAATAGCGCAAAAATTCGTCTGTTGTTTTATAAAGCAGCGCACGTCCCACCGAATCTGCTCGACCAGCAATAGTGATCAATCCACGCTCAAGCAGGTTTTTAATTACACCATCGCATTGAATGCCGCGGATAGCTTCAATTTGGGGGCGACTTATCGGCTGCTTGAAGGCAATAATCGCCAGGGTTTCAAGCGATGCCTGAGTGAGTCGGGTTTTGGCTTTTCCTTTTAATAGCTGCTTGATCCAGGGCGAAAATTCCGGGCGGGTGACAATTTGATACCCTCCAGCGACTCGAATGATCATGAACGAGCGCAGACTATGCCCATATTCTTCATTGATTTCATTGATATATTGCCGAATCTGCCTCGCTTCGATGCCCTCTATAAATTGCAGCAGCCTGGTTTCAGACAGAGGAATATCCGATGCAAAAAGTAAAGCTTCAATTATCTGTTTTGCGAATTTATGCTCCATAGCCAAATATTTGCCTTGCTGACAAAAGCATTAAAGCGGTGATGCAGGTACTTGCTCCTCGCTGGCACCCGAATGACTGTTAAAGAGTTTCTGAAACGCTGCAAGAATCCAATGTCCTCAGCGCCCGCCATCAGCCTTTTATGCCCCTGATCCAGATTTCGCTAAATGGTTTATTTTGCCAGACGACGATTTGTCTGCGTTTAATCAATTCAAGAATCGCAATGAATGTCACAATGATGATTATTCGATTCTGCAAATTTTCCATTAATTCAGAAAATAAAATCCGGCTTTTTTGATTGGTCTCGCTGAGTATGAAACTCATCTGCTCTTCAATCGTGACCGGAACCATTTCTACACGATGGAAAGTTGGCTTAGGCGCTTTTTGAAGGACGTGCTTGAAAACATCCATCAACTGGAACAAGGTTAAATCACTCGTAGGATCCGGCTCCAGAATATCTTCTTCATCTAATTCGAAATTAAAAAAAGCTCGTGAAAAAAAATTGCGCTGCTCACCTTCCCGGTCCTGCAGAAGGGGTGTCAATTCTTTGAATCGCTTATATTCTAATAGTTTTTGTACCAATTCAAGCCGAGGATCTTCTTCCTCTTCATCCTCATTTTCCGGTTTCGGCAATAACATTTGAGCCTTGATTCGGATGAGAATCGCCGCCATGAGCACAAATTCGGATGCACTGTCAAGATCAAGCAATTGAATCAGTCTCAGATACTCCATAAATTGATGTGTAATATCTGCGATGGGAATGTCGTAAATATCGACTTCATTTTTCTTGATCAAATAAAGTAAAAGGTCCATAGGACCTTCAAAATTTTGCAGCCTGACGCGATAAATCATGCAAATTAAAGGTGTTATATTATCCTGTAATCAAAAATTATTTCGATGTATCTATGTGTAATCGCCGTCCTGTTCACAAATTAAAACGAAGAGACTCGCTGATGCGCTTCTCGATGCTTTTCTTATTCCACCAATCCGTCGGATTGCTCAAGCGGCTCAATTTAGATATAAATAAGGTCGCCACCGTTCATCAACAACGCCGAAGAAGTGTTGGATCATAAAAATATGATTCGGTTTTCTCGGCTTTTTTTCGAGCTTCATGCCGGCTTCAGCCGGTGTTTGATTGCCCTTTTTCGTGTTACAGCGGATGCAGGCACACACCAGGTTCTCCCAACTATCGGCACCGCCTTGATACTTTGGAATCACATGATCGACAGTCACCGGTCCGTCGCGTTTTCCGCAATATTGGCATCGGTGTAAATCGCGCTTAATAATATTTTTTCGCGACAAAATAATGCGTTTATGTGGAACAGCAATGTATCGCAGGAGGCGTACGACACTGGGCAAAGCGATTGATGTTTTGACTGTATGTACTTGTTCAGCGTATCGCTCGACAATTTCGGCTTTACCGAGATAAATCAGTATAATCGCTTTTTTCGCATTGGTGACACTCATCGGTTCATAGTTTTGGTTTAAAACCAGAACCTGCGAACTTACTCCTTTGGAATTCACTGTTTTCCAACTTTAATTTATTTATAACATGCAACTCCGAATTCCTGACAACAAATAATTTATTCGAGCCAAACCGAGATTCGACTTACAAGATGTAATTGCATAATTTACAATAAAAAATCGTAATAGTCAAGCAAATTTTCACTACGAACGTAGTCGCTCAGTTTTTGCCAGCATTATTTAGAGTTTGAACGAAAAGTCCCCAAAATGTCATTGCGAGGCGGTTTTTGTCGAAGCAATCTCATCCGTAAGTGCTTATATTCTAAAAGATTGCTTCGTTCCTTCGTCGCTCGCAATGACAGCAAATATTAGAATTTTGCTAGTTTTCGGTCAGGCACTATTTAACCTTTGAAAGGCTATTTTCCTGCCCACACCGGGGGATGAGCACCAGGCGTAAAATCCCAGCCTGGCTGACTCGCATCACTAACCATTTATGCTTTTCAAAGATCGCCTACCGCAACAATTTTCTGTAAACAGCGCACCCTCGAATCGACTTCAATCGTAAAATGCTTCGCCAGAAAGCGCAGTGCTTAAAATTTTTCAGCCTCATCAATTAGCATGATTGGTACATCTTCCTTGACGGCGTATTTCAAATGGCAGGAATGACAGACCAGCTTATCATCGTTTTTGTCGTATTCCAGGTCACCTCTGCACTTTGGGCAAGCCAATACGTCCAGCACTTCTTTATCCAGCATATTTATCTCCACGAATGGATAGTACCGCTATGTACTTGTTATTGTGTAAAGCGAAATGTTTATTCGTACCATACGCCCATTTTAGAAAATTTATCAATTCGTTCCTTGACAAGCTGTTCCGGCGGAATCTGTTTCAATTCCTTTATAGTTTCCATAATTTTATTTTTCACCAGCCTGGCAGCTTCATCATAATTGCGATGCGCTCCGCCCTTCGGTTCCGGTATGATCTCGTCGATTAGCTTCAATTTGAGCAAATCAGTTGCTGAGAGTTTCATTGCTTCTGCTGCCTGTTCCGCCTTTCCCGAGTCACGCCACATGATCGCCGCACACCCTTCCGGCGAAATGACGGAGTACCAGGTATTTTGAAGCATGAAAACACGGTCTCCCACGCCAATACCCAGGGCGCCGCCGCTTGCTCCCTCTCCGACGACAAGTATGATGATAGGCACTGGCAGGTGAGACATTTCAAAGAGATTTCTGGCGATCGCCTCTGCCTGCCCACGCTCTTCAGCACCGATTCCGGGATAAGCGCCAATTGTATCCACGAAACTGATAATCGGCTTATTGAATTTCGCCGCCAGCTTCATCAGTCGCAGCGCTTTTCGATAGCCTTCAGGGTGGGGCATTCCGAAATTGCGATAGATTTTTTGTTTCGTATCGCGACCTTTCTGGTGTCCAACGATGACAACATGCTCATCATCGATGACTGCAAGTCCGGCAACGATGGCAGGATCATCCCCATAAGCTCTGTCACCATGGCATTCGATGAAGCTTTGGGTGATACGCTCAATGTAGTCCAGCGTATACGGGCGCTGCGGATGGCGTGCCAGTTGCACATGTTGCCATCGCGTCAATTTGGCAAATGTTTCCTGCCGTAATTTGTCGACTTTATCTTCCAGGGTTTTGATCTCATCGTCCAGTTTCATATTTTCACTCGACGAATAGTCTTTCATTTCCCTGATTCGTTTTTCAAGCTCAAAAATCGGTTTCTCAAAATCGAGAATGAAACCTTGCATGGCATGTCCTTATTGTCATTTAAGTTATGTACACGTACTACGGTAAAAGAGAATTGCGATTCAACGTTTATTTACAGTTTAAAAACCGTTTTAAACAAAATTTCGACATCTAAAAGCAAAGAGTAATTTTTTATATAAAATAAATAATAGCGTTCCTTTTCCTTTTTATCCGTTGGCGAAGGTTTTGCCAGTTGAATCAAGCCGGTCAAGCCCGGCTTTATCGGCAGCTTTGCGGCATGTGGAACCGAGTGCAATGGGAGCATTTCCGCGCCCACCAGGCTGAGTTCACCTTTTAAAACCGAATAAAACGCCGGCAGGAGTGTGTACCAGCGTTTTGCGTCAGTTTGAAATTCAAGGCAGGTCGTTGGCTTGCCCCCTTCGCCATGCAGCGGAATTTTGACAATTGGCATGCGCTTGAAATATCTCAGTGTCAACAGCACCGGCGATGTTGCGAGTAAGATGAATCCCGACAACACCAAATCCAGCAGCCGTTTTGCGATAAACGCAATCGGCTGATTCAATTTATAATCGATATCCAGCAGCGGAACATCGCCGATAAAATCGATATTGGGCTTGCCAACCATCACTTCCAGATCGCCGGGCACGATGCGAAAATTGACACCATATCCGCGCGCCTGGTACATGACTTCCATCATTTTGTCATAAGAAATTCGGTCTGTGGGAAAAATGACCTCTTTAATTTTCTGCTGCTTGATAATCGCCGCCAGATTATTAATTGTGCCCAATACTTCGGTGCCCGCCAGATGTTTTCCGAGATCTTCAGAATTGAAACTGACAAGCCCCCGCACTTCGAATCCGCCATCCAGGCGATTCTGCAAGCGATTCGCCACGGTACAACTGGCTTTGCTGGTTCCCACAACGATGGTGCGCCTGCCGAGCATGGTACGCCCCAGCAAGCCTTTGTACCGGACCAGACCGCCTTTCGGAAAAAAGTGCGCCACGAATCGCCAGCCGCCAAGCAGCAAAATATTCAATAATCCGGAGATGAGAACGACCGCGCGCGAATACGCGATTTGGTTGAAAAAGAACGTAAATGATGTATTAATAATCAATCCAGCGATAACCGCCAGTACAGCCCGGCTCGCGGAATAAATGAATTTCGAATAACACAGCGCAAAAAACAGACACCCCAACCAGATGCTGGAATAAAGGACAGTAACGATAATGTATGCTTTCAAGTGATGCAGCCCACCGAACCGGATATAGAGCGCCACAATGAGCGACAGATTTAAAAGCATCAGATCGACAACCGGCACGATGAGCGCATTGAAAAATTTGCCCAGAAACGACGGCACGGCGCGCAAAAAAATCCCCAGCATAAGAAACAGTTGGAAAAATCGCGAGTTATAATGCTTTCTCACGTACAGCCGCATGGCTTGATAAAAGATTCGGATATGGTCGAATCCGCTGGTTTTCGAGCTTTCCCCTTTAAAATGGATAATCGACGTATCGTGGACGTAGTAAATTTTCCAGCCGGCTTGCCTGATACGATGACACCAGTCAAGGTCCTCGCCATACATGAAAAACGTCTCATCAAGGTATCCGACTGCTTCGAAGCTTTCCCGTTTGACGATCATGAATGAGCCTGAGATAGCTTCAACTTCATACGTTTCATCGGGATCAAGATAGGTTAAATTATAGCGTCCGAAGAGGCGGCTGTGAGGAAAAAGCCGGCTCAATCCCACCGCTTTGGTGAAAGCAACCCACGGCGAAGGCGCGCTTCGGCGGCAGGCAAGCTGTAACGTTCCGTCCGGATTGAGAATTTTACAGCCAACCATCCCGGCTTCCGGGTGATTTTTCAAAAACCGTAACAAATGGGTGAAGGTATCTTCCTGCACAATCGTGTCATTGTTCACCAATGCGATGAATCGTCCGCGAACGAGCTTCAGTGCCTGGTTGTTAGCTGCGGCAAAACCGACATTTTGAGTATTCACAACCAGGTTTACTTCGGGAAACTTCTCGCGTACCAGAGCGACACTTCCATCCTGTGAGGCGTTGTCAACGACAAATATTTCCGTCTCAATATGCTCTGTTGCCTTTTGAATGGAAACCAACGCTTGTTCCAAAAATTCTTTTACATTGAAGTTTATAATTATGATCGAAAGTTCCATACGCCATAAGTCGCCTGTGCAGCAAGATTACGTGCGAAGCCAGGTTCAAAAAAATACTGGTAAACTTACAAAAAATTTAAGAAATTGTCAAGGCATTTGTGGGAGAACACAAACAGGCGGGACAGGTTGCGGGCAGCAAGCGCTATTATTTTCAAATGCAAGCTGGCAGTTCGTTTACCAGGTACAGGTGGTGATATTCCGGTTGTGACGTTCAGGATTTTTTATTGAATTTTCGGGTGGAGATATTGTAATTTTTAATCATGCGGTAGATGGTCATCCGGTTCGACTGGGCTGCTCGCGCGACTTCGGAAATATTCCCATTGCACTTATGAAGCAGTTCGATGAGGTAGTTTCGTTCGAATTTTTCCATCCATTTGCGGCGTGCGTCTTTCAACGACATTTCGGGAGAAGGCAGAAACGAGCTGATTTCGGAATTATTGAGTACATGATCTGGCAGGTCATCGGGGTGCACGTGTTTATTGGATGTCAGGGCTACCACACGTTCGACCACATTTTGCAATTCTCGCACATTTCCGGGCCAATGGTAATTTGTCAGATAGCTCATCGCCTCAGCATCAATTTTGATGCATCCGCTGGCATTGGCAGCACAAAATTTTTTAATAAAATAATGGATCAAAAGCTCGATATCGTCTTTTCGCTCCCTGAGCGGTGGTAAGTACAATGGTATCACATTCAGGCGATAATACAAATCTTCCCGCAATTTATTTTCCGCCACTGCTGTTTCGGGCGGTTTTCGGGATGTCGAAATGATGCGGATATCGACATCGATGACCTGGCTTTTTCCGGATTTGCGATATTGATGTTCCTGTAAAACGCGCAGCAGCTTCGCCTGCAGATCGCAATTCATTTCGCAGATATCTTCCAAAAAAAGCGCGCCTTTATCAGCCAGTTCGAGCATCCCCGTTTTGGGAGCAGGTGCTGCACCAAAGGCTGTATTTTCACATCCGAATAATTCTCTTTCCAGCAAATCGGATGGTAACGCCATGCAGTCAACCGGCACAAATGCATTATTTTTACGCCGACTCATCGAATGGATGGTGCGGGCAATCAGTTCTTTCCCGGTTCCATTCTCGCCGTAGATGAATACATTGGCATCTGTCCTGGCAACTTTGGCAACTTTTTCCAGGATATCCTTCATCTGCTGGTTTGAGCCTATAATGTTTTGAAAATTATATGTTTCCTGAATTTGTGTACGCAATCTGCGATTTTCGAATTCCAGGCGTTTGAGATGATCTGCGCTTTCAAACTCCTGTTTTTTCTTTGTCAATTCGATAGCACTGGTTACAAAAATATTTTCAATGACATTGACAAGCTCATGATATCCGAAAGGCTTCTTGAGGTACATTCGGATACCCATTTTGAGCATTTTTTTTTGCTGCAAATAATTCTCCGACAGCACGGTGAGCATGACCACCGGAATTTCCCGAAAGTCTTTATAGGTTTCATTCGTAATCAATTCGTTGAAAACTTCTGCCCCGTTCATTTCGGGCATCATAAAGTCAAGTAAAATAAGATCAATATGGTTTTCGATAACTTTCTTCAATCCTTCGCTTCCGCTATATGCTGATATAAACATGTATCCTGCATTTTCAATATATTTTTTGCAGATAATGTGCATATCACGATCATCATCTATCAGGAGGATTATTTTTCCTTGCTCCATGCTGAATCCTTTTTTCCCCTTTGGTGTCGTCACAATTAGATCAGGCTTGCACACGGTTATGACACATTGCCCGATATTAATAATTTTTCATTTTGCTGTTAACGTTTTGTAAATATCTATCACTTAACAAACTATGTACCATTTCCGGCAGGTTGTGAAAACCTTCATAAAAATTGATATTTAAAGACTTATAGATTTTCATCCAATTTGGCAAATTGTTTTTAATCACAACATTGTTGCATTCTGAAACATTTGTCTCTCGAACGCTACAGGATATGTCGCATCGAATTGACTGACAGGATTTCATTTATGCAGACATAACCAGATTATCGGCTCATTTGACGGATTGGCGCAGTTGCGCCAGCCGATGATTTTTACGCTCAGAGAATAGCCTGCTGTGACTCGTTCCCCTCCTTGCGGGCGGAACATGATTGCCCGATTTTCGTACAACAAAAACACTTTCAGAAGTATGCCACACGCCTCAAATCTGGCTCGCTACTTAATCCGGGCGAACAACATTACCTTTCAATTCTAAATCTAAAACAGTGGAGGAAAAATGAGAACTGTTTTTATTGCTTCACTCACCATCATTTTGCTTTTTGCTTCTGTACTTCCTGCCGAGGAACCGGCGCGTTTGCTTCGATTTCCGACAATTCATCAGGATAAAATCGTTTTCACCTATGCCGGCGATTTATATCTGGTTGCATCCGAAGGCGGTGTCGCGCGAAAGCTCACCAATCATATTGGCTTTGAGATGTTTCCCCGGTTTTCTCCGGATGGGAAAACGCTGGCTTTCACCGGGCAATACGACGGGAACACCGAAGTCTATGCGATGCCGGCTGAAGGCGGGATTCCGAAACGCCTTACGGTCACTGCAACCCTGAGCCGCGACGATGTCTCGGATCGAATGGGACCCAATAATATCGTCATCGGCTGGACGCCCGACAACAAACAGATTGTTTTCCGATCACGGATGCGGGAATTCAACAGTTTCAAAGGGCAGCTTTTTAATGTTTCCCTCGACGGCGATGTCCCGCAACAGCTACCGCTCTCACGTGGCGGCTTCTGTTCATATTCACCGGATGGCAATCAACTGGCATACAACCGCGTCTTCAGAGAATTCCGAACCTGGAAGCGCTACCGCGGCGGCATGGCTGATGATGTGTGGGTATTCGATTTCAAAACGAAAAAGACGACGAATATTACCAACGATCCGGCTCAGGACATCATCCCGATGTGGCATGGAAACAAGATTTACTATCTTTCAGATCGCGATCAGAACAAGCGCATGAATTTATACGTCTATGATTTGACGACCAAACAAACCCGCCAATTGACCACTTTCACCGATTTCGATATCAAATTTCCGTCACTGGGTGATGATGCCATCGTTTTCGAGTACGGCGGCGAGCTTTATCGTTTTGACCTGGCGACTGAAAACGCTGCGAAAGTTCCCGTGTTTATCCGTGAAGATTTTCCGGGCGCCAGGAGCGGTATCGTGAGCGTAAGCAAAAATATTGCTAATTTTGAAATTTCCCCGGACGGCAAACGAGCATTATTTGGTGCACGAGGCGATGTTTTCACCATACCGGCGGAATTTGGTCCGACGCGTAACCTGTCTCAAACCTCGGGTATTCACGAGCGCAATTCAAAATGGTCGCCTGATGGCAAATGGATTTCCTATATTTCGGATACAACCGGCGAGGACGAAATCTACATCAAACCTCAGGATGGCTCCGGATCTGCAATCCGTATCACAGACGAAGCGGAAACATACAAATATCAACCACGATGGTCCCCCGATAGCAAAAAGCTCCTTTGGGGAGATAAAAAGCTTCGTCTAAGATACGTTGACATCGAAACGAAAAGCATCAAAGAGGTGGCTCAGGCAACTGCCTGGGAAATACGCGACTATTGCTGGTCGCCCGATAGCAAATGGATCGCGTTTACAAAGCCCGAAGAAGAATCAATGGAAAAAATTTGTCTGTTCTCGCTCGAATCAAATCAATTGACGGCAGTGACAGATGGTTGGTATTCTTCCTCCCAGCCCGAATTCAGTTCCGACGGCAAATACCTGTATTTCGTCTCGGATCGTGATTTTCAACCAATTTATAGCTGGACCGAATGGAACCACGCCTACCGGGATATGTCGAAAATCTTTTTGATGACGCTGGCAAAAGACACCGAATCGCCCTTCAAACCGAAAAGCGATGAGGTTCAAATTCAAAAAGACAAGTCCGGTTCCGATGATGAGAGCAAAGATAAAAAGAAGAAAGACAAATCCGAAGAGGATAAAAAGGAGAAGAAACCTGTCCAGGTCAAAGTCGATTTCGACGGGATAGCCGATCGCATCGTTGCGCTGCCGGTTAAAGCTGCGGGGTATCGCAGTTTAGCTTCGGTCGGGGACAAGCTGTATTATATTCGAATGAGCAGCTCAGACAAGGAGTCGGCTTGCTTCATGTATGATCTGGGCGAACAAAAAGAGACTGAACTCGGTGAAATCAACGGCTATGAGATTTCTGCTGATCAAAAGAAAATGCTCGTTTCTCAAAAAGGCTCTTATGCCATCATCGATCTGCCGAAAGGCGACATTAAAATTGAGAAAAAACTCGATCTGTCCGATATGACGATGAAGCTCGATCGCCAGCAGGAATGGACCCAGATTTTCAATGAAAGCTGGCGCCAGATGCGGGAATTTTTCTACGCGCCCAATATGCACGGCGTAGACTGGAAGGCGATTAGCGAAAAATATGCACCGCTCGTTCAGCACGTGGCACATCGCGCAGATCTGACCTACATAATCGGCGAAATGATTGGCGAACTCAACGTGGGTCATACGTATGTGGGCGGCGGTGAGATGCCGAATGCGGAGCGCTTAAAAACCGGTTTGCTGGGCGCCCAACTTGAACGCGATACGAAATCCAAATTTTATCGCATCAAGAAAATTCTCAGGGGACAAAACTGGGACAATTCGCTGCGCTCGCCACTGACAGAAATCGGCGTGAACGCTAATGAAGGCGATTACATTCTGGCGGTTGACAGCGTGCCAACCAATACCATGCCCAATATCTATGAATCGCTGCTGAACAAAGTCGACAAGCAAGTCACGCTGAAACTGAACACCGAACCGACGGAGAAGAGCAGCCGCGACATCGTTGTTAAACCGATTGGTGATGAGCATGAATTGTACTATTTCAATTGGGTGCAGAAAAATATCGAAAAAGTGGATAAAGCCACCAACGGAAAAGTTGGGTACCTTCATATTCCAGACATGGGCGCGCAGGGTCTCAACGAATTTGTGAAATACTTTTATCCGCAAATTCGCAAAAAAGCCTTAATTGTCGATGTGCGCGGCAATGGCGGCGGAAATGTGTCGCCGATGATTATCGAACGCCTGCGCCGGGAAATCGCTATGGTGACGTTCGCCCGGAATACTGCCCCGAGTCCGAATCCCGATGCCATAATCGATGGTCCCAAAGTTTGCCTGATCGATGAATTTTCAGCTTCGGACGGGGACATTTTCCCGTATCGCTTCAAAAAGCATAATCTCGGCAAGCTGATTGGCAAGCGTACGTGGGGCGGTGTCGTGGGCATCCGTGGGTCGCTGCCGCTGCTCGATGGCGGATATCTGTATAAACCCGAATTTTCGCGCTATGATGTTGGAGGCAAAGAGTGGATTATGGAAGGCAAAGGCGTTGAACCGGATATTGAGGTTGAAAATGATCCGGCGAGAGTTTTCGAAGGCTTTGACGATCAATTGGATAGAGCGATCCAGGAGATTCTTGAAGAATTGAAGACTGAAGAGAAATCTATTCCGCCGATACCGGCTTACCCGGTGAAATAGCCTGCATCTGTTGAGTCATTTCATCTTCATTTGATGAAATAAGCAGCATTCAAAAAATAGCATAAAATGCATTGAAAACCCTGGTGGAAGCTGGCAAATCACCGGGGTTTTTATTTTACGGCAATTCAGAGACCGCGACTTCTTCGCTCAGTCGGGAGTTGAGATTTTATCGAGCGGTGGTTTAAAAATCACGCCGGAGGAATTTTTTTATTTCAAAGAAACAGCAGCAAACTCATCATAGCTGTAGACCAGATCATATCCATCGGTAAATGCGATTGGCAGGTGGTATCGAAAAGCAGATCGGCGCGTGCCGGGAACTCTTCATCGTGTTCCCAGAGAACGATACTGACCGGCACACGCGGAAACGGAAAGAGCTTGATTGCTGCATCGCCGAAAGTGATCTGTGTCCCCCCCAACTCCTTTCCTCGCCGGATAAATTCATCGAGCGTGCCATCATATTTTTGCGCCAAATTGTCCAGCGGTAATACGTGCGAACCGCCGGTATACATTTGCCCGCCCGGCAGCGATGTGGGACGCATGAGTTCGCCTGAAAGTGGTGTCTCTCTCGCTGTAATCAAGTACCATAAAATAGCCAATTGAGAAAAATATCCCAACCTCTGCAGCAGCAGATCGCTTTGGGGTGATTTGCTCAACAAGTTTTCTTCATTCAGATAAACTACAACGTCGAATGAATAGATTTTCAAGCTGAAGCTGGACCGTGCCGGATCATAACGCGCTCCCGCATTTTTGGAAACCGAATCCGAATCGCGTTTTTTAAGCGTTTGCCATGCGTGCGCGATCCCAGTTTGTTGATTGTTCACGCGATCTCCCCGTTTGTGAGTTTCCCGGTTGGTATTCATATAGATTATTAATCGTTAACTTCACCATTTCTGAAAAATGTTGAAAAGCCGCTTTCAGCGCAGCCTTCGGGTTGCTTTGCCGTTTTCAAACTTACAAGGCATACGGTTTGCGCGGGAATGCTTGCGTTGAGGTGCATCCCTGTAAGTGCGGCTTGCTCCGGTGCAGCCGGCTCAAGATTTCGGGTTTCATCGATGACCAGGTATTCGAGTTCTATCTTTGCTTCCGGCAATCCTTCGAGTTTGAGTGTCCAATCGCGATGATCCGAAGCGTAATTCGTCAACATTAATTGCACAGCGTCCCGTTCGTCGGAAATGCCGGCAAGAACCGCGAGACCATTGTCGGGATCGCTTCCCTCGACTGCGCATCGTTTAGGCGTTTTCGACAAAAGGCGTTTGTATGCTCGAAAAGCGTAGAACGGTTTGTGTGGAATTCCACAATCATCGAATAATCCGCGTGTGAAGCATGAGCCATGATAGAAATTCGTCATGTCCACCGGCGCATCCTGGAGTCCCGTAAGGCATGCTGCTACAAGTGCGCTATTTAGCGGACCGCGCATCTCCTCGAAATTCGCTCTGCGCCTGTACGGATCCTTTCCATTCGAAACCCAGTCGTGGTCCACCGGTCCGAGATTCCATTCGTTGAGATGACTCTCGGTTTCATGAAATCCATACGCGTCGAGTGCATCTCGAACTTCGCGTGCGGGGGCGATTAGCTCCCCGGGTTGCCTTGGATAGACGTGCCACGACAGGAAATCAAGTGGTGCCTTGGCTTTCTTAAGATAGGGAAGGAAGCCTTCGATCTTGTTTCGCGCATTCGTACGCATGGCACCGTTAAATGCAGGACCGCCGATCATGATTTCGGGGAATTCCGCCTTAAGCGCTTTGGCAACGCGGATGTAGAACGCGACAAACTCCTCGAAGGTGCTGTTCCATTGGACGGGTCCGTTATCAGGTTCGTTCCATATCTCCCAGTATCGTATCCCGAATTCGAAGCCGTTCGCCCAGCCGTAATTGTAGTGCCTGATGATATTGGCACAGATCGTGATCCACTTGTCAACGTCTTCAGGAGGATCCGTGTTATAGCGAAATTTTTCAACACCTTCGATACTGACACCGAGTCGGTAAACAATATCGCATCCGCAGTCGATAATCGCCTTGAGATAGTCATCGGTACGCTGAAAGGCATAATTATCCGGATCGTTCGGATCGAGCTGCTTGAAGGGGAAGATATACGGGACATCGACGATATCTCCCCGGTAAAAATAGGGACAGTCATGAAGCCGAACCGTTGGAAATCCGATTTCGGTGTAATATTCCGAGCTGTCATTGTACCCGTTAAAAGAAATCGGTCCGCTATTAATCCCGTGAAATGCACGAATGGTCCCGATAGCATTGGAAAAATTTACCGTGATTGTCGACTGCATTTTTTCTGGCATGCGTTGTTCCTCTTTTCTTGCAGGTGAATCAAATTTGGTTGCTCTATCTATATTTTCCGAAGCGTAAATTCAATTTTTTAAATGGCAAGCATTCGATATTCAGCGCAAAACCGCCATCACGTAAGCCTGCCTGAAAATTCATCGGTGAGTCGATGAACGTCTGCTCTGGCATTAAGAGCCTATCCGAAAACCCTTATTGCTCAGGTGACGACATATACTTTATATGGTCATTAATTGAACAGTTTATCAGAACTAGGGACTCTACAGGATGTTACGCTTATATAATTGAGCCCATTCTGAAAACCACTAATTGCACAAATAAGCACGAATTTGGATAAATTAAGTTCAATAAAATCAATTAGTGAAAATTGGTGAAATTCGTGGTTTGACTCTTTTTAGAGTTGATTCATAATTTTAAACAAAAATGCTTAATTTATGCCCGTTCGCTGTATATACACATCGCCTGTGCCGCCGTTGGTCATTGAATTGCTGTTTCAAACAGTCATCATTTTCGAAGCCACCTCAGCTTGATGATGCCGCCAGAGTCCTGCGCGATGTAAATGAATCCGGCATCGTCAACCGCAATTCCTTCCTGGTTATCCCCGGGGAACGCATACGCTTTCACTAGGTCGTGCTCGAGTGAATATTCCAGAATGACATTGGCGGCATCGCTTATAACAAATAAATGATCCGATGTCTGATCAAAGTATAATCCGGACAGGTCGATTACTCCCGGTTTGAAATAATCCAGAAGCTCCGGTTCTCCGTATCTGCTGCGTAATGGGAGTTCAACCTGAAAAATAGCAGAGATATCGTCCTCAGCATCAAGGGAAAAAGCTTGATTGGTAACGTAGAATGTACCGCCCTCAGGATGCGTGGAATCCGGCACAAACGTGATTGCTTCGATTCCCTGTCCACCCGCTTTAATGACAACCTTATCATTGAAGGTCCTCGGCAACTGGAATTCTCGAAAGATTTCAAAGGTTTCCGGGTCGATCTCAATAATAGACTCCGCCCCCTCGATAGCGACATACAGCAAACCGGTCGAGGCGTCATGAGTTATTCCCTCAAAATCCGCAGAACGAATCCGTTTTTGCTTGATCAGTGTGCCGTCGGTTTTGAGCTCGCAAACATCGCCTTCGTCTCCAACGACAAACAGGGTTTTGCGCCGGGAATGCCAGCAGATCCCTGATGGTTCATTGAATCCGGATTTATCAATGTTGCCCACCCATTCATGCGGGAATACAACGGCTGATAATAAATGTCGCAGTTGAGGTGCGGTTATACAGCCTTCGAATAGTATCGTCACAAACAATAGGCTCAACTTTGCTGCTTTCAATAGATCGTGCATCGCCTGCATCTCCCTCGCTAACGGTTTGCGCCAAACGCAAAATTATAATTCAAATTGGTAAGTTCCGCCCTGCGGTTGGTGACTGTTCCAGCCTTCGGATATTCGCCGATCCGGTTCATGATTTACCAATATGCATATTGATAAATTCGCATATTTCTTGCATAGCATCTGTTGCTTCTCTGAAAAATGGAGCCAGCATCGGATAGCAATGGATCATGCCCTTTCCCGCCCTGAATGTTACATCAACACCGGCATCTTTTGCTTTGTGATAAAATTTCTCCCCGTCTTCGAATAACTCATCATCCTCAGCGGCATTAATGAAAATCGGCGGCAATCCTTCCAGTTCTCCGAATAGCGGAGAAATAAGCGGCAATGTTGGCGGATTGTTTCCGCAATAATGCTTGCTGAATACCAGCCACGAATTCAGCGGTGCCACGGATACCTTGTTTTTGTTTTTATATGAATCGCTCGAACAAGTCAGGTCGGTCCACGGTGAAATTGCAGCTGCTGCTGCCGGCATCGAGAGTTTTTGTTCTTTTAGCGCCAACAGCAGAGCCAATGTCAAACCGCCACCGGCAGATTCCCCGGCAATAACGATGTTGACGGAATCGAAGCCTTGATGCAGAAGCCAGTTATAAACGGCAACCGAATCATTGAGCCCTGCCGGGAAAGGATGCTCCGGCGCCAGGCGATATTCGAATTGCAAGGTAGAAATGCCACAATGATTCGCGAACTTCGAAACAAATCCCCTGTGGTCATTGCACGAACCGGATACGTAGCCTCCGCCGTGAACGTAAAGGATTACATTTTCCTTATGCGCATTTTGGGGAACAATCCATTCAGCATGAATGCCATTGATATTTTCTTCTTTTATTTCAATTCCATCCGGAATCTTTGCGTATTTGCTGGCGCCCTTCTCGCATAGCTCTCTAAACCCTTCAATGGACGTATTGAAATCAAATACGTCTTTTTTTAATTTTCCCTTAAAGAAATGCCTGTTCCGCATGAGAAAATTGAAAAGTCTGCTTTTGAAACTTTGCATCAGGATAACTCCTTTGTGATAAGCATATAGAGTTCTGCAAAATAGAACTAAAGCTGGCTCATCCTTCGACTCCGCTCAGGATGAAGCTTCGCTTAAGCGATTAAAAAAATATAGTCATAATGACTTCATGGTGCGCGGAATCGAACCATGATATAGCTCGAAAAATGCCTGTTTTGCAGTACCATAATAAGTATATCGCTGTCGCTTGCAACTGATTGTTCGAAGCGGATTTCTGACTTTATATGAGTTACTCCGCAAGGTGTTCCTTTAGCGCCCCTGGTATTGGGAAGTCCAATTGCACATGCTGTTTGCGTAGAGCTTCGCGGAGCGCATGCGGGTCAACTTCCGGAAGCGCCACATTGTCGCGTATTGCCAGAGCCGCTGCCGTGCCGGCTGCCTGACCAAGCTGCATCATCGTGCGGGTGAGGCGGCAGCTCGAAGCGGCAATGCTCGAGAAACCCGCCGCCCGACAAGCAACGAGCAGGTTGCGCCAGTCTTTAGGAATCAGGCAGCGGAATGGGATTCCGTAAGGTTGATCCAATTCTAAACAACCGCCGCCCTCACCATGTCGATCCAGGGCGTGATCGGCAATCGCGATAATGTCGGGATCGGATTGCTGACTCAGTCCCGTCAGAATGTCGTTTTCGGTCAGCATTTTCTCGCAAACTACGCGATATCCCTCACGAATGCCCAGCATCGGAGCGATCCATATCATACGGTAGGTCCGAAATTCCTGCCAATGCGTCTGTACAAAGTGCCAGTGTGCTTTTACGCGGCGCTTACATTCCGCGTACGCTGTTTCATGTCCGAGTTGCATTGATTCCTGACCTTCCATTGTAGGCAGCATGTTGCAGTTGCGGCATCCATCGGGGTATTGCACGCAGCTCATCGCAGGGAAATGATCCGCCCACCAACATTCGGCTGGTATGCCAATTGGCAAGGGTTCGATGAGTTCGGGGTAACCAGGTGCTATTTTGTAAATCAATGTCACAGCATTTAGTCGAGAGGATGCTTGTTCGGGTGCGGATGGCTCATCGAAACGGCTTTTCGGATCGATACCCCGTAATGTCTCACAGCCGAGGGCATGGCACAGATCGCCGCCGCAGGCATCCACCCAGAGAGCCGCGCGAAGTTCCGTTCCATCGGAAAGAATCACCTGGTTGATCCGGTTTTCTCGGGCATGCACTCGTGCTAAAGCAGCTTCGAGCTTGATATTGATGTTCCCGGTTTCCTCGAGCATCGCCTTGAGCGTGCTAGCCATCGGCTTGAAAAGGAAAGGGACACCGTGCCAGTGTTCGCGTTTCCAGGCTTCATCGGCTACGACACCAGGACCGGGGTGCCGGCGCAAGCTGTCGGCGTATCGGCGACCAGGATCGATCAGGAGTTCTCCGCCGGGGAAGTTGACCTTGTCCAGGGCATCACGCCAGAACCAGCCTTCTTGCCAGGCGTAGTGACGACCGTAGGAGTAGATGCCGATTGCCTCGCGATGGTCATTGCGAAGACGCTGATAGATGTCGAACGGGATACCGGTGCCGCCGGCGCCCATCTCCCAGCAATTGACGCCGCCCAGCGTTGCGGTACCTCCCAACATGCTGCTGCGTTCGACGATTGCAACACGCATCCCAAGGCGTGCTGCCGCCAGGGCAGCGGCGACACCTCCGCTCCCGCCGCCAATGACGGCGAAATCGCAACTATCACGAGAAGTCGTCACAGGGGCATGATCTCCTGAACCAATGGCAGCACAGTAGACTCCTGTACCTCCTTCGAACGCTACGTTTCAACCGCATTAACCGCACCCATACACGTTTGCAGAAACAACGCCGCGCGATCAAGGATCTGCTGCAAACGCTCGTTAGAGACTTCTTTATACCTCTATAAGAAAGCTCTGTTTCCTTTTTTGTAAGCAAATAAAAATATCGTGGACTGAACCGTTCAAATGTTGAAAATCGCATCGATTGATCGATAGATTCCATAAAGACTCTCTGAAATAAAAAGTCATTCCCCTCGCGTCACAGTGCGCGTTCGTATTGTATACTCGCACATCTTTTCCGCTTCATGAGGCGATAATGCGGCTCTGTCAAATCATAGACTTCGCAGTCGAACCTCGTAGCATCAATTTCTCTGGCGAGTTGTGTTTCACGACCAGGAATTTTTCTCAGTTGTTTGGCGTTCTTAAAAATCATTTCTGAATAAAATATTCCGATGCGTCCGGCGGGGTGTAATGCATCGTATAATATTTGCAATGTCTGGCAGTAATTTTCACTGAAGTATATGGTGTCGATTAAATAAATGACCGAATAGCGTTTCGGCACCAATTGCATGCGATTAATGTCTTCAATCCTGCAATACACGTATTCATTACCTATCTTGTGGGCTGAAGCAATCGCATTTTGTGAATAATCAATCCCGTCGACCCTGGCTTTGGTCTTGACATTGACATAATTCGCGATGCGCCCATTTCCACAGCCTACATCGAGGCAGACATCATGAGCTGAAATCTGCAAAGTTGTTATCATAAAATCAAGCTGTTTTTTATCAGCGAATCCATCCTGGGATAAATCTATCCCAAACACAGCTTCACAATAGCTTGAAAACGCGTTGCTTGTGGCTACGCGTTGATAATATTCCTGATAGGTAGCGTGCATCGGTTTTTCAGGCATCGTTGTTTCTCTTTGTGACGGCTCTCTTCCTGGCAGAAACGTATTAATTCTGCGCATCGATCAACATCATTTCTTCTTGTGGGGTGGAAATCAGATGCACAGGTTTTTTGCCCATCATTGAGCCTAAAAAAAACACAACGTGCCTTAACATTACAGCGGATCCGAAAGAGCAGGCGTTGGTTTCACAATTCAATGATGGATAATTTAAATAAGGAATGAATATTTTTCAATATAACAGATTATTTTTTATTGTCAAGGGGAAAATTGCAGAATGCGGCAATGCCTCAATCTCTGGTGGATGAACGGTCTCCCGCAGGTTCCGGTTCAGCGGGAGGCTACGGATTCACACACAAACCAAGGTTCTGCAAAATGCCCACAAAATTCTTGCATCTTTAGAATTATTTTGTCATATTGCAGCTTTACAAATCGGGCATGAACAACGTATCATCTGAGAACAAAGTCATAAATCTATCAAAGGAACACCGAATTGATCACTGGAATTATTGTGGGCGCAGGACACCGGGGAATCGCTTATGCCTCGTACGCGGAACAACATCCGGATGAATTTAAAATTGTCGGTATTGCCGATCCCTGGGAGCAACGCCGAAATCAGGTTGCGCAGCGTTTTGGCATTCCGCCCGAGCGGCGGTATGAGAGCGCAGACGCACTTGCAGCAGCACCAAAATTTGCCGATATCGCCATCAATGCGACGATGGATGCATTGCACGTCCCGACCACACTCCCGTTGCTGGCAGCCGGCTACGATGTGTTGCTGGAAAAGCCTTTTGCCGTCAACGAAAACGAACTGCGTCAATTAGTGCAGGCGACGCGCACTTTCAAAAGAAAGGTTGTCATCTGCCATCTATTGCGTTATATCCCGTTTTATGTCGCGATCCGGGAAAAGATTTTAGAAGGCGCTATCGGCGACATCCTCAATATCCAGACCATCGAGCACGTATCCTATCACCACATCGCTGTGGCTTATCTTCGCGGCAAGTGGCGCAGCAAAAAAATCGGTGGATCATCGATGCTCATGGCAAAGTGCTGCCACGATCTGGATCTCATCGCCTGGCTGAAAAGCGGCATCGCTCCGACGGCTGTTTCCAGTTTTGGCAGCAATTTTCAATTTTCTCCGGAAAAAGCGCCCAAAGGCTCCGGAAAACGCTGTATGGTTGATTGTCAAATCGAAGCTGACTGTCTGTATTCGGCACGCAAGCATTATATCGATCATCCCGACCGTTGGGCATTTTACGCCTGGGAATCGCTTGAGCACCTGGAAAATCCGGGCATCGAAGATAAAATCAGATCGCTGAAAACGGATAATCCCTACGGCAAATGTGTGTGGAAATGCGATCACGATGTGGTGGATCACCAGTCGGTGATCATCGAATTCGAGGATGGCTCAACAGCATCGCACAACATGATCGGCGGAACCGCCAAGCCGTCACGCGCCATTCATTTGATCGGCACCCGGGGCGAAATTCAGGGTTCACTCGATGAAAATAAATTCATCCTGCGGGGAATCGACCCGCGACCGGGCAAGGAATACACCGAAACTGTCATCGACCTCAACCTGGATCGCGATGCAGCCGGCTCGAATGACGGGCATGCCGGTGGCGATATGCGCCTGGTTGCCGATTTTCTGCATGTGATCAATGGCGAGCCGTATTCGATCTGCACGACTCACCTTGAAGATTCGATCAACGGACATATTATTGGTTTTTACGCCGATAAGGCGATGGAACAGCAGTGCGTGCTGGCGATTCCGAAGATTGATTAATGCAAAATACCTGCGCTCAGGCACGAAAATGACGCCAATGCTGCTGTCTTGAATTTGTAATTGCATAAACATATCGTGAAAGGAAACAATATGTTAAGAGGAGGACTTGTTTCGGTCAGCTTCAGAAAATTAAGCCCCGCCCAAATTATCGATCTGGTCGCTCGCTCCGGTTTAAAATCCATAGAATGGGGCGGCGATGTTCATGTGCCGCATGGCGATTTGAAAGTTGCCAGGGAAGTCAAAAAAATGACACGTGACAAAGGACTCATCATTTCGTCCTACGGATCATATTATCGTGTGGCTGGAAGCGAGGCGGAAGGATTGGCATTCGAACGTGCACTGAATTCAGCGCGCGAGTTGGACGCCCCCATCCTCCGAGTCTGGGCAGGCAATAAAGGCTCGGCTGATGCTGATGAGGCGTATTGGCAAACTGTCGTCGAGGATTCGGACCGAATCGCTAATCTGGCAGCTCAAGCCGGAATAAACGTCGCGTATGAATTCCACGGCGGTACCCTCACCGATACCAACGAATCGGCAATCAGATTGCTGAACGAGGTAAACCATCCGAATATATACACGTATTGGCAGCCAACCGTCGGCATGGACCTCGATTCATGCCTCGAAGGATTGAAAGGGATTCTCGATAAGCTGATTTTGCTCCACGTTTTTCACTGGGAAATTATCAATGGTCAACGCGAACGATTGCAATTGGAGCAGGGCAAAGATCGCTGGCATCAATATTTCACACTTGTCAAACAAACGGGCAGGAATTTCGATGCGCTGATCGAATTTGTCAAGGGCGACACACCCGAACAATTTTTGGCGGATGCGAAAGCGCTGAAAAGCTGGCTCGACAAGTTGAATGCTTGACCAGAATCCGTAACGCAAGATGCTTCTTGCGCAAATCGGACAAAAACTCAATTAGACAGGATAACAGGATGAACAAGATAAAATAACATCCTGTTTATCATGTTAATCCCGTCTAAAATTTTATGCCACCATAATTATGAAATAAGATACTTAACCGAACCTGGCATTGTAAATTTCACTTCATCCTGTCGAGTACCGTCTGCAACCGCTCCTTTATATGTTTCAGTTCGCCGGTAATCGCATCCGCTTCGAGAGGATGTTGCTCCAGCGGATCCTGCCGCAGGTCGAAAAAAGCAGCGTTATCGTACAACTTGTAGCGTTTGTCGCGGGCACAGCGCCTCGTCTCAAAAATATTTCTGCCCCTGCCCCAGTAATGCATGAAAACCCATTCACGCGGACTCGCCTGTTTCCCGCAGAGCAGCGGATAAAATGACTGACCATCGATCGTCCAGTTTTCTGGCAAATTCGCGCCGGCACATTCTGCCAGCGTGGGCACGAAGTCACTGAAATCAATGAGATCCTCGGAAACCTGATTTCCCGGAATCACGCCCTGCCAGTTGGCAATCAGCGGCACGTGCGTTCCGGCATCTGTCATCAAGCGCTTCCCGCCCTGTATCCAGCGACCGCCAAATCTGGATCGAATTTCCTGCGGGGTGCCGTTATCACCAATGAATAAAATAAGCGTCTTCTGCCGCAACTTGAGTTGATCCAGTTTGTGCGCGATGCGACCGACCATTTTATCCATGTAAGCCACCATATCCGCGAAATACCGAACGTCGCTCTCGTGTTTATTGTTCGACCAGTCGGCACTCTCCGGCGTCGGGACAAACGGCGAGTGGGTCAATACCATGGGATAATACACCAGAAAAGGTTTGTTTTTATTCCGCTCCATAAAATCGAGAACATAATCACAGAATACGTCGGGACCGTAGCTGCCGCGTGTATTTTCCAGCAAGGCACCGTTTTGATAAATCTTCGGATCCGCGTACCGGGAGCCCCGCGCATCTTTACGCGCAATTGCGGTGTAGATTTGCCAGAGACAATATTCATCGAAACCGGCGTGAAAGGGTCCTTCGATGCCATTGCTCAATTGCCATTTGCCGGCGATACAGGTCTTATAGCCCGCATCCCTCAGGATGTGACCGAAAGTGATTTCATTCGGATCGAGATAGCCAAACATTTTGTAATTTCGAAAATTATACCTGCCGGTCATCAATTGCACCCGCGAGGGAGTGCACAGCGGTTGCGAATAGCAATGGTTGAATCGCATACCGGTATCTGCCAATCGATCAAGGTGGGGCGTTTTGTATGATTCGCTGCCGTAGCACCCGAGACATTCATAGCCCAGGTCATCCGCCATAATCAGGATAATATTCGGTTTATCCGAGCTATTCATTTCGCCGGATGCGATATGCGGGAACGCTAAAGCGGCGGAGCTTATTCCGGCGAGTTTTAAAAAATTGCGTCTGCTAAAATAAGCCATGGTGTGTCTCCTTTTAAATGAATAACGTTATGAAATCATCATAAAACCATTTTTCGCCCGGAGGAATGGGAAGCAATCGCCGCATCAATGACGCGCTGTACGCTCAAGCCGCAATGGAAATCTGGCTCCAACGAGCGATCGGCAATGATGGCATCGATAAATTTGCGCGCCCCGGCGGATTCGGTGATAAAGACGCCGTACGGATTGGCTCGATCTGAGGCGCCGAAAATATGGTCGGGAACCGATAGCGGCTTGAACGCTTCCTCAGCGCTTCGGACTCCATAAATTTGCCCCCCGGAACGGGTGATATTTGCTTCGAGCGATCCTTTGTCCCCATGAAATGAAATGTGGTGAAATCGACCGCGATCACCGATAGGTGTAACCGCGCTGACGTGAATCATCCCCCGGGCGCCATTTGCGAACTCAAGGGTGAGTATCGCCGAATCGTTTGCCGGCTGCTTCAGAGGTGAACCACCAGCGTCATGTCGTTTTACAAACGTGGTCAATTGGGCGCTCACAGTGGTTATCTCCCCGATGCACCATTGCGCAAAATCGATCATGTGTGAGCCGAGATCGCCCAAAGCGCCATTTGCTCGTTCTGCATCGAGTCGCCACACATATTCCCCGCTGCGCCCGTAGCCCATTTGAAAGCAAATCAGGCATTGATAGCAGCGCCCGATAAAATCTTCCTGTATCAATTGCTTCAAATAGCGAAAGTAAGGCAGCCAGCGGCAGGTGAAAAAAATCATATTTTTCACACCAAGCTGCGCGGCTTTCTCAGTCATTTCAGCCGCCTGTCCGACATTGAGCGCCAGCGGCTTTTCGCAGAGAACATGCAGTCCGGCATCGAGGGCAGCCATTGTCATGGGGTGATGCAGATCATCGGGCGCGATGATGGCGACGGCGTCAAAATTGGCGTGCGCGATCATCTTCCGATAATCCGCATAACTTTCAGGTATTTTGTACTTTGCGGCGACTGCTGCCGTGCGCGATTGGGTGCGCCCGCAAATCGCAGCTAGCTCCGCACGAGGGTGGCTGGCAAATGCCGGCAAGTGTATTTTTTCGGCGTACGGACTGGTTCCGATGATTCCGACTCGAATCTTTTCGGACATTTTGCAGCTCCTTTCAGTTCGATCGAAGTTTTGACCCGTAGACAATTATGCTGGAGAATTCAATCCATCCCACGCTCTGTTGCTGAGTTACCGTTATCGTGCTTCAATGTGATTTCCACATTCAAAATAATGAAATTATCTTAAAAATCAAATGAAAAGATTAAATATGAAACAATATCGAAAACCGATAGTTAAGTCATCAATATCAAATTTGGATTCAAACCGTGATAGTTGACATCACAAAAACCTCTTTCCGGGCACCCGATTGCAAAACCGATTGCGGAAACCTGGTCTGGCAATTTATCTGAACGATAATTGGATGCCGAATGAAAACAATATGTTATGAATTCATTTCAAGTATCGTTTTTTATCCGATTTTCAGAAAAAACTGGTAATGCGCTGAATCTGTAAAAAAAGGAGCAATCACATGTTACGCGATCTTGTTTTAAAAAACCGAAGCTACCGGCGATTTTATCAGGATACAGCCATCGAAATGAAAACACTGAGAGAGCTTGTCGATCTGGCACGGCTCTCCGCTTCAGGAGCAAATTTGCAGCCGCTCAAATATATCCTCTCAAATGATCCCCTCAAAAACGAAGCCATTTTCAAAGACCTCGCATGGGCAGGCTATTTAAAAGATTGGGCAGGTCCTTGCGAAGGAGAGAAACCATCCGCCTATATCATTATTCTCGGTGATACCGAAATCAGAAGCTCCGGTGGCTGTGACCACGGGATCGCGGCACAGACCATTATGTTGGGAGCAGCGGAAAAGGGACTGGGCGGTTGCATGATCGGCGCTATAAAACGGGAAAACCTTCGGAAAAAACTCAATCTCCCGGAGCGCTATGAAATTCTGCTGGTGCTCGCAATCGGCAAGCCCAGGGAAACCGTGGTGCTCGAGACGGTCACGGAGGATGGAGATATTAAGTATTGGCGTGACAGCAACGATGTTCACCACGTTCCCAAGCGCCCGCTGGATGAGATTATTATTTCTGAATTATGAAAAACAGCTTTCAAGTTTTGATTGCGAACAGCGCCAACGTGAGACGCTGAAGATGCATTCCATCGCAACCGGCAAATGGCTGTTTCGTCTGAAAAAGGCACACCCGATCATCCTTCGACTGCGCTCAGGATGAAGCTTCGCTTAAGCGATTGATAATTTTAGTTGTAAGGAATTCGTGGCGAGCGGAACAGTCCACTGACGCAGTCGAACAGTGATTAATTCCTGAGTATCTAATTTCATAATTTCTGTGACATAAAATATTAGACGAGATTTACATGATAAACAGGATTAACTAAGATTGTACTCCAGTAAATCAAAGTAAATATTATACCCTGACATCGAACTCCGGGCATTCGCTCAAAAGCGTCTCAAGGCTTATTATGACAATGAGATTGTCGGATAGTTTTAGCAGATGTGGTCGTTCAGGAGAAGCAAGAGAATTAGCAGAAAGTTAATCAGAGATATTCATATACTTGTTACGTGTGAATTAGTAACATTACATTTTTATTTTGTCATTGCGAGGCGTTTTTTGCCGGGGGCGCCCAGCCGAAGCAATCTCTACTGCTATTGCGTCAACATAAGAGATTGCTTCGCTCC
>JAFGMA010000206.1 GCA_016927835.1 Candidatus Zhuqueibacterota bacterium
GTCCCAACCTTCAGTCAACATACTAACCGATGTGATCCATTCAACAGGGCTGTCTTTCCTGTCCACGTCTTTCAATTTCCTGACATTTTCTTTATGCTTTGGCGACGATGTGACTTCTAAAACTTTTTTAGATGCATCTTCTTCTAAAATGCCTTCAGTTTCCGCCAAAAATCGAATGAGATCATCGGTCAGTTTATTGCAGGCCCGAATGTCTTTGGTTATTAAAATTGTTAACGGTCTGACCAAACGATATTTTGTATTCTTATTTTCGATGTGGTTGTCATAGATTTTTTGAAGTTTTTCATCCTGCGTATTGGAAGAATCTTCCGCAACATAATCGATAATTTTTACAAAGCCCTGTTCAATGGCTTCCCGCAAAGAATAGCGGCTAATGACATCAGTAAAATAGTCATCTCCGATATAACATGTTCCAGAAAGTCCGATGATGTAGTTGAAACCAAAATCTTCATCAACCAAAAACTCTTTCCACTTTTTAAAGGATTTTCCTGTCTGGTTGTAAACATGATGGGTCTCATCATTTACGATCAGCGTTCTATCGCCTTTGCCAGCCAGACTCTCTCGAATCGATGATTTGACATGCTCATATAACGCATGGCAATTTTCAACACAGACTGTTCCCGTTGTGATACTCTCGGTGGCATTTATAATATGGGGATTTTTTATCACCGCATCGTCTGGTAAAAGATTTCGTAAAGTATCGTCACCAGAAAGCAGTTTGAATTTCTCCATTAGCCCGTCTTCAATGGTTGTTGATGGGCAAACCACCAAAACATAATCCACAGCGCCTTCAGCCAGTAGGATACGGGCGATTCCATAAATGACATAACTCTTGCCTGTTCCCGTTGCCATGTCCAGTGAACAGGTTAATTTATCGGGGAATTGCAGATGTTTCCTGAACTGTTCAAATGTGCCGTAAAAAGTCTGCAGCGTCTCATTATTATGGTAATTTTCTTCGGCAAGGTCGGTGACACTCTTGTAATTGCCGCTTAAAAGATAAGAAAGTGTATTACGAATTGCCGTCTTCTGATATTCCCGTTCACCACACAGGGCATCCAAAAAGCCTTCGTATTTGTTAATATCAAAAACAGCGGGATTGACGCTTTTGCTGACTTTTAAAACAAGATCCTGGTTGAGAAAGCGTTGATGATCCAGCATATTATTTGCCTCCCCGTTTAACTTGCTTTGGACCACCAAAATCCTGCAGCGTCTTTATTTCCCGATATTCATTCCCGTATATATCCAGATAAATAATCATGATCTGCTTTTTGATATTTTCCAATGGCAACAATACCTTCCAGTCGCTTTTCTCAATCTCGCTGGCGTAAAAAGATTTATCAAGATTGAATATTTCACCATCATAATCGAAATCCACCATGATCATGGAAAGCGATTCCCGATTTTCTAATTGGCTTGCGCCTTTTAGCATGGCTTCACTTTTGAATGTTTTAATTTTAATAACAGCATACTCAAGCAATTGATATTTGGGCTTTTCAATTACATAGGCACACTCTACTTTAGGTTGGCGGATAAAGTCAAAACCGACGGCGTCAACCGTATCATTGACCTGACTTTCATCAATAGGTTGTTTGATGGCTTCGAAATCTTTGCTGTGTAGTTCATTGATGATTGAGTAGGGAATCCGAAGAATATAATAGCGCACTGAACCTTTATCTATATAATCTTCCAGGAAGGTTATGCTGGCGGCGGGAGCGATTATAAAAAACTGGCTGCCGATTTTTGAACCGATCAAGGAATGCAGGTCGTCGATAAAACCGTAATCCAGCACCACGCCGCCTTCTTTTTGATAGTCAAACACCAGCACGTCGGATCGTCCTTTATAACCGTCCAGTTCGATTCCTGAAACCGTATGTTTTTCATCTTGGCAATTAAAAAGCAACAAAGCAAACTTGCGCCACTCCGCCCAAGGAAGTTTTTTCAGTTTGGGAAAGTCATACAACCCTGCATGATAAAGGGTGAATGGTTTTGGTTTTAGCTTTTTACCCTTATTGCCGATTTCGCTTTTAAGATTGAGCAGACGTTTTTGCATGGTGTAAATGGCCAGTTTGCCGCAGTCGATACCGATCCAGCGGCGGCCTAATTTTTCGGCAACGGCTAATGTTGTGCCTGAACCTGCGAAGGCGTCTAAAACCAAGTCATTTTCATTCGTGCAAACATCTATAATTCTTTTCAAAACACCTTCGGGTTTTTGTGTTGGGTAATCCGTATTTTCACCAGAAAAACTTACAACTTGTAAGGAAGTAACCCCTTCTTTCTCAAAAACACCCCACATATCTTCCATTGCATATCCTTTTCCTTTTTTTCTGCCACCCCAGCGCTCATAACCTGGTGGATATGGAACATATGCGTTTTCTTTATTAAAAATAAAATTGTCATTATTCTTAGAGTAAAATAGTAGGGTTTCATGATTTCTTATCCAATTCTTAGCAACCGATTTATAACCCGAAACCCATCCTATTCGCCAAATTACTTCTCTTTGAAAATTTTCTTCACCAAAGATTTCGTCTGCCAATACTTTCACATAGTGCACTTTTTTCCAATCTAAATGGATATAAATACTACCGTCGTCTGAAAGTAACTCTTTTAATAAAATCAATCGTTTTCTTAAGAATTCTAAAAACTGAGAACCATAGATTTTATCCTGATAAGCCTTTTGATCCTGACTTCCTTTAAATTCCTGTTTAGTCGCAAACGGTGGATCGATATAGATCAATTTTACCTGTCCTTTCACTTCAGGATCATCCAGCAGCGATTTCATCACCTGCAAGTTATCGCCGAAAATCAGTTTATTCATCCAGCCGTTGCCGTTTGTGCCAAAGATTTTAATCGGCTGCACGGGCACGGCCATAGTATCGGCTAAAATATCTTCTTCACGCTCCTTTCCCGCGTAAACAAGTTCATATTCCTTTTTTTCAGGTGGAAACAGTAGATGCTTATAATCCAACGGCAGGTCTTCGCCTTTTTCCAGTAATTCAATAATTCTTTCTCTGTCTCGTTCATTTAAAGTCGCCACAGAATAACTCCTCAAATTTATTTTGTTGCATCTATTTCATAATCTTCAATCAACCCATCATCAGCAAAACTAAAATATGAATTATCTCCTATAATGACATGGTCAAAAATCCGTAATTCCATTGCCAAAGCGGCTTTCACCAAATCTTTAGTTAATCTTTTATCGGCATCGCTCGGGTTGATATTTCCCGATGGATGGTTATGTGCTAAAATCATGGAAGGTGATTGATATTTCAAAGCAGTCATCAAAATATCCCGCACAGACGGATTCACCCGATCCACGGTTCCCACATCAATGTCAATGACTTCTGAAACATGATTTCCTTTATCCAACAGCAATATTTTGAAATGCTCCTTTTTTAAATCCCGCATCAAAGGCATCAGAAATTCCACCAGATCAGCCGATGACTTTACCACACCCTGAAACGCCTTTTCCTCACTCATCATCCGCCGTCCCAATTCAATGGCCGCTTTTAACTGGGAAATTTTGGCATCCTTCAATCCATTAATTTCTTTAAACTCCGAGACATCAACTCCGCTCATGGCCCGCAACGATTTGAATTTATTCAGCAACTCTCTTCCCAAATCAATAGCGCTTTTACCAGTCGTTCCCGTCCTTATTATTATAGCCAGCAACTCAGCATTGCTTAATCCATGCTCTCCATACTTCAGCAGCTTTTCCCTCGGTCTGTCATCTTCAGGCCATTCTCGAATGGATAGCGGATATTTTTTATTTTCCAAATTTTTCTTCATAGTGTTATCCATATCTGAATTGGCTGCTTGCTAACCGATGCTGGCACCGGCAACATCCAGATCGACTATCACCATATCATCGCAGGATATTGCAGCATCGCTCCGTTTTCCCAGTAGAGTTTGCAGGATGAATGTCAGGCATTCCAATTGGTGCAGCCGAGGTTATTCACACGCACCTATTTTCAAGCCCTCACCACAAATGATTGTCGCCATAAAAACCATGCCTGAGCGAAAGTGGAAGGAAAATACGGTGTTGATATGATATAAATTATATTGATATTACAATAAAATTTTTAAAATTGCAAGGATTTTTTTGCGGGGGGGACGAATGATATTTCTTTTAAGCCATTTGCTTGCATATCCGTTCTTTCTATCAAAATGTGTGTAGAGGGCGTATCATGACGAAGCTTCAATATTTTAAACAAAATAACGCATCGCATGAATTGCTATAGCAGTCGAAAAATAGCCAAAGAAATACCCAGCCTCACCACGCCAATGAGCTCCGCTCAAACACTGCCAGCCCGATCTGCGAAAACGAGGTGGTGCGGTAGCCGCCGTAATCTTCATCGACAGCCAGACGTGAGGCAGCGCGCGCTTCGGGGGAATCAAGTCCCAGCCCGGTGCCGGTTCCTTCGTACCACATAAAATAGGTATTGCCTTCTTTGTACACGGTGGCAAACCAGAGTGCGCCTTCATCCCAGGTGCCGGCTTCACCGCGTTCAAATACAGGATTGCCCGGATAGCGCTCCCATTCGAGCAAGTTACGCGAACGCGCCAGACCGATAGCGCAGGGGTAATCGAAAAAGCGATCGCAGCCGCCGTAAAACATGTAAAACCAATCATGCTCCCGGAAAATACGCACGGTGGAGATGCTGTAGCTATCAAATGCTCCCGGTTGCTTCGATGGACCGAAAACGGTTACCGCGAGTTCCGGTTCGAAATGAAACGCATCCCGACCCGGGCAGCAATAGATGTTGAAATTTCCCTCTGGCGTCCGTTTCTGGAAAAAAAGCACCAGCCTGTTTTTATGCCACACTATTTCAGGCGCCGTACCCTCGATAATCGGATTATCAACATATTTGCTGAAATGCGTGCCATCATCCGAAATCGCCAGCCCAATATGGGACGGGATATTCCAATTCTGCCAATCGTACCGGTGGGCGCTGTAATACAGGTAGACGCGGTTGTCAACTGCGATTGCGGCGGGATCCAAAATGTAGCCTGAATCAAAATCTGCGCGGTTGCGACTCACCGAAATCACCGGATTGTCGGCACACATTTCCCAATGCACGCCGTCGAACGCCTCCGGAGTTGCATAAGCTACGCCGATTTGATCGTATCCCGGCTCCGCCTGCCCGCGAAAGTAAAGATGGACCTTGCCTTTGAAAAGCAGCAAATCAGGGTTTGCCACGTGCACTGAATAAAATGTGCCCGGGGTGCGCGGAATGATGGGCGATAGCCGGGCGCGGCTGAATCGAATAGTCGATGTTGAGCTTTGAGATGCCATTTCAACTTTCCTGAAATAGTGCATGGATTTAATGATTTGACGATCAAAACTATTCTATTTTATGTCCCGATTAATTCGATGCTGTAAGATTCTAGGCGTCGAGGCGCGTCATCGGGAAGTGTGATTTCGACGGGATCGTCGTTATAATTCAGGATAACCAGGTTCCCGTTTTTCAACGCACTCACAAAGACTTCCGATGGCTTCTGAATCCGGAGCATTTTTTGCGTGTGCGGACTCAGGTCTTTCATCTTGAGCAATTCGCTTTTAATGAAATCAGCGAAGCGGGTCGGCGGAATCCGATCAGCATGTTCGAAAATCACTGTTCCGCGCCCGGTTTCACCACGCAGCCACCGGTTGAAAATCGAGTAATCGCCCTCAACGCTGCACAGCGACATGCGGTGCCAATACGGATAAATCGCCACGCCACCCGCTTGAATCCAGCGGTCGATGGCTTCGATCACTGCGGCTTCCACGATGTCGCTCCATAAAAACACCAGCACTTTATATTGGGACAGGGCGCCATCGAGAATCATCCGCTCGCTGCAAAAATCGAAATCCAGATGCGGGCGCAGGGCGAAGACGCGCTGATAAAACGATGAGGTGTACAAATGGCGGAAAACCGAGTCGTCCAGTTTGGATAGCGTATCCGGATAAAGCGCTGCCACTTCAACGAGTGGTTCCGAAAGCTGATCCAGCAGCGGCGCGAGTTCAAGCCATTTTTCAACCGCTTGATCATTGTGCAAAATATTCGGAAAATAGAAGAAAAGGTGCTGCCCATTATTCACCAGCACATTGAAAATTCTCGAAGCCACGCCACGCGCCGAATTGAATCCGGCTGGTTCGGTGCCGAACGGGACCTTGTAAAATCGCGCGGCAGAGGACATCATACGGGTGAATACAAAGTTTTCGATATAGCTGTCGTCCTCGTTCGTCGCCCGGATACCGCCATTGACAAGAGTCATGCTTTTGGTTTGATCGGTGAAGTCGGTTCCCGACTCAACGAATCCCCATCCGCCGGCAGACTGGTAGATAGCGGTTTGGGGCATCGCTTCCCGCGACCAGATCGCCCACTTTTCGCACCAATCGGTCATTGCCCACACATACCAATCGATGAAATCCTTACGTTTGCGTTTCACCTCGGCGAATTGCGGGATGAAAGGTTTGATGTCTTCAAAGGCACTGTAATTTTCATCCCACGCGCTATTCAGCGCAGCAATTGATGCGTATTTCTGTTTTAAAAATGCCTGGAAATGCGAGGCAGCGAATTCATCGCCAGCCCACCATCCGATGTGAATATGGTGTGCCGCCCATTTGAATCCCCATTCACCGCTGGCAGGATACTGGGATTCACCAAAATTTCCGCTGGGACCCAGGCGAACGCCCAAAAGCGCTTTTTTCGGCTCATAATGCGTGCCAAATGCATTCAGGAAGGCTTTCACATAAGGCGTCTGGTTGTCGCAAAAAATAGTTTGAATATAATTGCCTTTATCATGTTCCAGGCACTTGAAGCCCACATTTTCCGGTGATTTGAAGTACCATTCCGGGAGTGTGTAAGCCGAACCGACGATGAGCAGCGGGAACCATTTCAATTGATGCTTTCGGGCTTCATCCACCACGGCATCATAAAAATGCCAATCGAAGCGCCCTTTTTGCGGCTCGACAAAATTCCATTTCACATAGCTTTCCACGCCATTGAATCCCAGCAGTCGCGCCACAGGACATAAATCCCGCATGCGATCCAGCGCATCTGGCAATTCATCAAGCGTTCGGGCATCGGCGCCCACTGCCATAACGAGCTGCATCGGCTGGTTCAATTTCATCCTCGGCTCCAGAGCATCAGGAATTTCGCTGCGAACGCGCTCCCATTCACCCGCTTCCAATGCTGTGGTGAGTGAGACGCTGCGCAAAGCATTCGCACCGGCGATCCGGATATCCGCGCCCAATTTTTGGCGATGGCGAAAGCCCGGCTTTTCGAGGCGAAACAAGGCACGCCGAATCTTGCCGGTGCCCAGGCAGGTGCGACCGATTCCGGTTTCCGCCGGTTGATTGGCAGGATCGCTCCCCGCCTTCAGCGGATCATCCGGAACGTCCGCGTCGTAAGTCACCTGGATCAACCCGATATCGCAATCGCTGTGTTCGATGATCAAAAAAGCCACCCCGGCATCCACAGGAAATGCGTCGTTCACTCTGAAAGATATCCCGCCGCGGTGAAAATAATCCGCATTCAGCGCCGGTGCCAGAACCGATGCACCGTTGAGTGTCTTCGTTTGATATGGATTGGTCGGATTTTCAACGAGTTGTATGCCATCCGATTCAGACGGATGATTCACATTGAATTTGTAACGCGTCATAAGTCACCTCTGGTGCTGGTTCAGGTTTGATTTAATGCGGTTTATAAAACGGTTTCATTCAACCCACTAAATGCACGGAATGAAACGAAAAAATATAAAGCAAAAAATAAGGGTCTAATCGAGCTTCAGGCGATGTCTATTTTACCAATTGTTTGGTATGATAGCGACACAAACATCGGGATTGCCGAATTTATTCGATGTAAATTCTACGCGTTTGCCGGATAAATCCCAGCCCACATGCGGATGCGCGCCGCTGCCATACGTGCGGTGATTTCGGGTCAAAATTTTCATTTCAGTGGTTCGCGCGTTGAAAAGGGCAATGATGCCATGCCAATTATCCGCCGCAACCCAGTTCCCATCCGGGCTGCCTGATGCATGCCACCAATTATATTTGGACATAATTTCGGGCGCGCCTCCCTCCCACCAGGCGCCTGTGCCGATGATGCGAATTTCCCCGGTGAGCAAATCGATTGTTTTTACATGCGCTTCTTCCCTGCGATGCCCGCCACAAAAGGTCATCAAATTATTCACCCAAAAACATTCGTGGGTGACCAGTTCATCGGGTTGCTGATAAAATGCCGGTGTATAAGCACCAGTATCAATATTCAGGAACCAGATTCTCGCGTGGGGCAGCGTGTCAGGGATCGCAGGAGCACGATCGCCCCCGGGATATTCCCGACAAAATGAGAGCAAATTCGGCGCGGTTCGGCTGAATTGAATGTGACCCACCGGGAAGCCCAACTCCGTGATGATTCTGGTTTCACCGTTCCGGGCATCGGCAACACAAATTCGCCACACATTTTCATTTAATTTATACCCATAGCTGATCCATTTTCCATCGCAACTCTCATTGAGTCCGGACACTTGTTTGAGCCCTTCAGGAAAAGCGCAGAGTCGATTTTCTGTGACTGTTGGTGATGCGGCGTTCCTCTCAATGTGCCATTTGTAAATGATATTTTCCCGAACCACATAAATGTTATTTTCCATTTTCGAAGCAACGGCGCGCATTGCAGCGTGATCCTGCGGTCGATTCAACGCCACCAGTTCACCGCTATCGATGAGGTAGCCAAACAGTTCGGTACGCCCGGTTCTGTCCGAATAAAAAAGCATCATTTTTTCATCAGAAAGCCAGCAGCGATCGTGAAAATATAAATTTGTATCAGAGGCTTTTGAAGTGGTCACGTAAATAATTTTCTCTCCGCTGGTTTCATCGATGACTGTTTTGTGTTCCGGGGGCAGGATCGCGGGGTGCCATTGCGTCTGGCTGTACGCCGATGAAGCGGTTAATAGTGCGATGGAAATGATCGTGCAGAGAAGGATAATAATTGCCTGAAACGGTTTGGAGTGTTTCATTTGAGACCTTTTTGGATTTTGTTATGGTTGATTTTGGAAGCTGGAAATTAATCGTACGCCTTCGGCGTGGCGAAAGCAAGCTTTCGCACTCCGGATCAGGTTAGCAGGAAATGGAGCAGCACTTCCGCTGCGGTCGCCATTTGCCGGGTATCTATGCGTTCATCGATCGTGTGCGCATGTCGCAAATCACCGGGACCGAAAACCACGGTGGGGATTTTCAACTGGTTATTGATCATCCATGAATCGCATGACGCAACCATTGCGCTTATCGCCGGTTCAAAGCCTGTTTTTTTGCACGCTGCCGTCATCGCACCAACGAGCGGATGATCAAGCGGCAGCACATGCGCATCGTGCTTGTACATAAATTCGAGTTGAAAATTCTGTTTCAACCACTCATTGCCGTTTGTGCGGATGGCATCTTCCATCTCCTGCATCACCTGAAAGCGCGTTTTGTTCGGCAATAGTCCCAGAACACCTTCAAAGATTGCAGTTTCCGGTGCGGTCGCGGGCCAATTTCCCGCATGGAATTTACCGAAGGTGATGGGCATGGGATTTTCGAATGCATCGAAAAGCGCAATGCCGCGGGATTCATTCAGCAAACGGGCGTGGTAGCGTTCCAGAATGTCGATGGCTTCGATTGCCTGCTTCAGCGCGCTGATTGTTTGCCCGGCGGATCCACTGTGCCCGGATCGACCCCGGCAGATTACGCGGAACCAGACCGCTCCCCTGACTGAGGGGAGAATTTTGAGAGCTGACGGTTCCAAAACGATAGCAGCGCCAGCCTGCTCACCGCGACGCACCGCAGCCAGTGTGCCATTCCCGCCATTTTCCTCCTCTACCACCAGGTGGATAATTATATCACCCTTTGGCTGAATGCGTTCGGCTTTCAATAGGTTGAGCAAAAGATAGAGCGTGGCGATTTGACCTTTGGCGTCGCATGCTCCGCGCCCGAAAACACTATGTTGTTCAACCACGCGCGGTTCAAATGCGGCATCACTTGCGGCGGGAACAACATCGATATGCGTATTGAATAAAACCGGTTCGCGCTCGCCGGTTCCTTTTTTCACCAGACGCAGGTTAAAGCGCCCTTCGTATTGCAGGTCAGGTACCGGCGTCGAATAATCAGGATCCTTGGTTAATGATTGTTTAAGGGGAATTTTTTCAATCTCATCCACCAGCGGCGCCATCTGCTCGTAAATGAATGCCGCACATTCGATTTCCGCTCCGCTCAGGGATTTATAGCGGATAAGGTTGCAGAGGAAGTCTATTGCAGAAGGGAGGTTGTTTTCTATTTCTTGTTTCATCGCGCTTTCCTTGTTTAACCGATGGGTGAATTGTAAGGGCATACTTTGCCAAAGCAAGCTTTGGCACTCCGGGGCTGCTCCTACGCTTGTTTCTTAAATTCAATTACATAGAAGGCGTAGGGGGTGATCGTCATTCCTATTTTCTGATATGTTTGCCGGGCGATATGGTTTTCCTTTTCAACGTACAGACGCAATCCGCAAACGAGTGGTGTTTTTTCAGCAATGGCATAAATGTGTTCGTAAAGCGCCCTGAAAACGCCTTGCTGTCGCCATTCGGGGCTCACGTACACGCTTTGAATCCACCAGAAGGCACTGTTTCGCCAATCACTCCACTCGGTGGTAATGAGCGTTTGACCAATGACCTCGCCGGCATCCGCGATGAAGTATCTGCCTAGCGACGGATCATCAATAATCGCTTTCACACCCTGCCTGAGCACGGTTCGATCGAGTTTTTTCTGTTCGGTTTCAAACGCCATTGCGGCATTGAATTGAACGATGGCATCGATATCGTCGAAAGTCGCGTTGCGGATGATAAATTTTTTCATGCGGTAGTCCTTTGCAGGTGTGTTCTTTTGGGCGAAGATGAATTTTGCCACGGGAGTTCCCGGTTAATAAGAGCCTATCCGAAACCTATTTTAAAGAATTAAATGGATTAGGCTAAAACTTTCATTCCCACATCTTTTAAGGAGGAATCCACCATCCCGCCTTATAAATGGATTCCCGATTAACAGGTCTCGGGAATGACAAGGAGGCTTTTCGGATAGGCTCTAAGCCGGATCTCGGTTTTGCGCCCATTAAAATTCAACCGTTTCTTTGCGGCGATTATAGAGTAAATATGACATTGCAACGAGAAAAACGATAACGCTCATGATCACCGCGATTGCGCTTCCATAGCCCATATTGAAGCGGTCAAACGCATTGCGCACCATCCAGGTCGAAATGACTTCGGTTGCGTGATAAGGTCCCCCGGTGGTGAGAACGTAAACCAGATCGAATAGCTTGAATGCACCGGTGGCACACAGCAGCACACTGACAACCATGACTTCGCGCAGCAGGGGCAATTTGATGTTCCAGAAAACGCGCCATTCGCCGGCGCCATCAAGTTGCGCGGACTCGATAAGTTGGCGCGGAATGCGCTGAAGCCCGGCATAGAACAAGATCATGAAAAATCCCGCATAGCGCCAGCCGGAAGTGAGGCAGATGCCCAGGAGTGCAAAATCGGGATCACTCATCCAGGCGCGCGTCCAATGCTCCAATCCAATTGTTTTCAGCACAGCGTTGAGCAAGCCGTAATCCACATCGAAAATAAATCCCCAGAGAAGCCCGACCACCACCATCGAAAGCATCATCGGAGCGAAAAATAGCGCGCGATAGATGCCGGAAAATCTCAATTTTTGGTCGAGGAGTACTGCCATAAAAAGCCCGAACGCCACCTCGAAGATCAAAGTTAACACTAAATAAATTACATTGTTTTTGAGTGCTCCGACAAGATAAATATCCTCGAAGATCGCGGTGATATAATTTGTCAAGCCCACGAATTTCATTTCACCAAATCCGGGCCAATCGAACAGGCTATAATAAATCGTTTTCACCGCAGGGAAAAGGATCAGGAGTGTGAATAAAACGAGTGCCGGCATCACAAAAAGATAGCCGGTAACATTCTGCCTTTTCATTGGCGTAACCTCCTTACCACTCTGTCCGCCTGTTCGAGCGCCCGTGCGGCATCCATTTCTCCGCCCACAACCAGGGCAACCGCATCGTTGAACGCATCGGAAACGTCAAGCTTGAATCCGGTATCCGGCGGCGGCACGATGACGTTGGCTTGTTGCACCATCCGCGTCATTCTCCGGATATGCGGTTCGACATTCAAGGCATCGATTGCCTCCTTTACCGAACACAGTGAGCCAATGTCGACGAAACGCTTCTGTATTTCCGGGCGGGTCAAATATTCCAGAAATTCCACCGCAAGATCGAAATGCTGCGTATTTTTGCCAACCAGGTACCCGAATGTGACGCCAATGATGCTTGTGGAATCGCCTTTGCTGTCGGGAATGCGCGGCGTATTGAACGCATCGTAGTTCAACCGGGCGGCTTCGTCAATCGCGCGATTGATGAGCCAGGACCCGATGGGGTGCATCGCGCTGTGCCCGTTCAAAAAGTACATCATGCCTTCCAGATCACTTCGACCGCTCATCCCGGGATTGAAAAATTCTTGCTGCGCCATTTCTTCGAACAATCCGAAGGCGCGAATAAAATCCGGATTTGCAAAGCAGGTTCCATCTTCGAGAGTCATTACATCGTTGAAGGCAGCTTCGCCCGAAACCCGTGAAACTACATGGGCAACCCAATTCCCCATGGGCCAGACACCCTTATTGCCCTGACTGATGGGGACGATGCCATTCGATTTCAGCGTTCGGCAAATATGCATAAATTCTTCCCAATTGCGGGGCTCCCTGAGATTAAACTTGTCGAACATATCCTTATTATACCAGATGGCGTTGGTTACGCTGACCGATGTCGCCACCGCAAAGTTTCGTCCTTCATACGTCATTCCGCTCCACGCCGCAGGCATGAAACGCTCACGCCATGGTTGACCATTATAGCTCAGGCTATCCAGCGCCTCGGTTATATCGGCAGCGAAACCGAATTTTGCGTCCCGACGCACAAGCCAGCCACCCCACTGCCCATACAGGTCGGGCGCCTGTCCGCTTTGGAATAGTGTCAGCAGTCCGAAATCCTGGTAAATATCCCCGTGCATGACATTCTGCCGGATCTCCACACCGGGATGCAGCGTCTCGAATTCATCGATCACCTCGCTCATCAGTTTGAAGTATCGGTCTCCCGGCGTCGGATAGGCGAAATTCAAAACGGTTTGCGCCGTTTCGTGATTGGCACAATTCAATAGAATAATAATGATAAAAATCAGATACTTTATTTTCACTATCGATTTCCCTGCTTCTCTTTGATTCATTGCAGCCGGATCTTTTGTCTGGCAATTAAAAGATCACTTCAACTTGAAATTTCGTCACCGGTTCCTCCAATTCAATGTAAATTTGATGCGCTTGAATGCGGATGGTTTTTGGTGCGATTCCCTTGCCATTCACACGGATGTTTGCCTGTCGCGCTTTGGCATCCGTTCCGATGGTGATCTCATAAAATTGCAGGTTGGGGAAGGCGACCTCGTAATCAGCCCGGTTCGACTTGATTTCGTAATTCAACCAGCCCCATTCAACTGCGGTGAGGAGCGGTGCGCTGAGCCGGTTGTTAAATGCACGGGGCAGGCTGGATTTGAGGTGAATCTTTCCCTTATCCAGATCGAACATCGCTCCTTCTAACGCGAAAAGCATGTACCAGGCAGAAGGTGAATTTTGATAGCGATCACCGCGCGACTTCTTATCCGGGCGCAAGCCGATCGGCTGATCGAATGCCTGCTGATGCGTCTCATGAATCAACCTGTAAATTGTTTCAGCAACTTCCATAGCAAAATCAGCCTGCTTATTTGAGATCGCATACGAGCACAAATGACCGAATATGAAACCGGGCCAACACGCTCCGGGTGTCTCATCGCCTCGATTCACTTGCTGCCGAATAAACGGACCATGTTCGGTGTCGACGGCATTGATATCAATGATCGACGCCAGCGCCCTGGCAGCCCGCGTCTCGTTGAATACCGGATCCAGCTCAAGGAAATCGGCGTACCATTTTCCGGTCAACTGGTCATCCCGGCAGGATTTGGCATTTTTCAGGTCACCGCTGTACGCCGGCGATTTATCGGGTTCATCGGCGGTTTCGGTGCATTTAATATAATACCCCAACTGTTCATCCCAGAGCAGCTTTTCAAAGGCAGCTTTTCCGCGTTCGATCAAATCCCGGATATGTGCCAGGTAGTCATCATCGTCAAACAATGCCGCGATGCGTTTCACACACGAGAGTGCTGCCAATACGAGGGATGAATCGTAGCTGTTGGTTCCGAAAAATTTGCCTTCGTAGGTGTTGCAATTGCCATAGCCCTCGGGCAAGCCATCGCCATTTTCATCCGCTTCCAGAATGCGCTCGACAACTTCTTTTATTTTAGGATACATTTCCAGCAGCTTGTTTCTGTCTCCTGTGAGCAGATAATTCCGGTACAGCAAGAGGATGAATTTCGTATTCAAATCCATCCAATTCCAGCCGTAGTGATTGAAGGCATCCATGCGATTGTTGCCGAAATCGTGATAAATTTGACCTTTGTATTTTCGCCGTGATTCCCATTGAATATCCGAATGCCAGCGATACAATTCCATTTCCCGGCGCTCCAGTGACGGGAAAAACAGCAGTTGTGTGATCGATCCGTAGAAGCGCTGATCGAGGGTACCGTAGCACGGGCACAGCGGCGATTCCAGCGTGACGACCCGCCCGTCTTCAGCCCAGAAAAAATTGGTCGAAAGGACGTAGGTGTTGTTGATCAGCAATTTGCTGAACCATTCGGGCAATGACGATTGCAGCAGACAATTTTGCCACGCCCGCACCTTGTTGAGCAAAGACAGGGCATCGCCCGCCATACTCCGTGCGACATCGAGTGCCGAATCGAAATGGTTATTATAAAAATGACCGATGAAGCCGCCTTTTTTTTCGGTGATATCAGCGGTGCGGCTGTACACATCGCCATCCCCAAAGCCCCAGTCATTGGGCATGTACCAGGTGAGCAGAAAAATTTCATCGCGCTTTTCACCCGGATGCAAATCAACAGTTACCGCCAGCGCCGCACTGAATTCGCCGGGTTTCAATTGGATTTGATTGGCGAGGGCGTGACTGTCGAAATTGCTCATGAATTGCCGGACCGAGCCGCCGTCATACGGATTCAGGGACTGAAAACTCAATTTGGCATTATCGGAAATTTCCCAGAGCAGCGCAAAATTGCCAATGCAAAAATTCTTGTATTCGGGGTGCTCTTGCGTTGCCTGGTAGAAAATGCCCTCCAGCAAATCATCTTCGTAAAGCTGATTATTAAAACGATCTTCACTCAAAACACCCGGTGTTTTCGGCACCCAATCATCCCAGGCAACTTTGTCGCCCCAACAGCCATTGATATTTTCCCAGGAGAACAGCAGCGTTGCGCGCCTGGTCAGCTTGCTGTTATTTTTGAGGTTGAAAATGAAGTAGGCTCCCGGTTTCATCGCGTTCTCATAGTCCAGCGGCGACATTGCAGCGAACGCAGTCAACGCCAGTTCGATGTCACCATCGAGCGCATATTGCAGGTGATTCACAGGGTAGAGCCCTTCGCATGCAATTTGATTCGGTTGCAGATAGCTCTCTTTCGGGAAAAAAGGGATGGCATTGGTTTGTAAAATTTTTGCAGGATGATTTTCAATTTTGGCTCCGAGAAAAGTGCCGGGCATGCCATCGAGCGGATAGGTTGTGTTATTGTTAGTGGTGAAATGTCGCAATGAACCATCGGGGGTGATTTCGATTTTACCGGTGCCGAAGCCACCGAGCGGCACGCCATTCAGGCTTTTGGGATCGTGCCTTTTCCGCAGATCATCGAGATCGCCCAACGGAGCGATTTCAGGTTTTTCGTCGGGTGAATTTGTTTGCATGTAATCCTCGCGCGTTGCGTTTTCAATTTATTTTCAAATTCTTTAGCTCGCGGTCGTTATCCCCAATTTCTTCATCCGGTAGATCAACACGTGCCGCGGGATAGCCAGGCGCTGTGCGGCTTTTGTCTGATTGCCGTTGCTTGCACCTAATGCCTGAAGGATCGCCTTGCGTTCAATTTCTTCGAGCGTCATGTCTTCGTGCATCGAATTCGCGTTATCGGGCAAGCGGCTGGCGCGCTTAATATGTTGAAGCGGCAGGAAAAGATCCGCGGTGAGCAGGGGCGCTTTCGAAATCACAATTGCCCGTTCGATCATATTTGCCAGTTCCCGGACATTACCGGGGTAATCATATTCGCACAGCATCTTCAAAGCGTCATCAGCGATGCGATAGTGCTGCCCTTTGCTGTATTTTTGGATGAAATGATCCACCAGGAACGGGATATCATCCCGGCGGTCTCTGAGCGGCGGAATCATGAGACTCACCACATTGAGCCGGTAATAGAGGTCTTCCCGGAACTGCCCGTCACGCACCAGGTCATCCAGGTTCTTGTTCGTGGCAGCCACCACCCGCACATCAACTTTATTTAAATCCGATTCTCCCAACCGCTCGAACTCTTTTTCCTGGAGCACCCGGAGCAGCTTGGCTTGCAAATCTTCTTTCATATCGCCGATTTCATCCAGGAAAAGTGTTCCTTTATCAGCCAATTGAAATTTACCTTTTCTGTCTTTCAGTGCGCCGGTAAACGCGCCACGTACATGACCGAACAATTCGCTTTCCATCAAATTTTCAGGAATCGACGGGCAATTCACCGTAATAAATGGACGCTCCTTCCTCGGACTATTGTAATGAATTGCCCGGGCAATCAACTCCTTGCCGGTACCGCTTTCACCCTGAATTAAAACGGTGGCATCGCTTGCGGCAACCTGTCCGGTCAGTTTTAACACCGCTTCCATTGCCGCACTTTTGCCGATCAAATTATGAAAATCGTATTTTTGATACAATTCACTCCGTAGCTGCAAATTCTCAACTTCCAATTGCCGGAATCGAATCGTCTTTTCGAGGATGAATCGCAGCGTTTCTTTGCCAAAGGGCTTCGTCAGGTAATCATCAGCGCCCAAATGGCTGGCTTCGATGGCGTTTTCAACACTGCCGTAAGCAGTAATAATGATGATGATCGCCCGCTTATCGAGTCGTCGGATGGCGGATAACAGCGCCATTCCGTCCATGCCCGGCAATTGCAGATCGGTGAGCACAATGTCGAACCCATTTTGCTTGAACTGCTTCAAGCCCTGCTCTCCGTCGCTGGCAGTTGCTACTTCGAATCCCATCTGCCTGAGTTGAAACGAAACGACCCGGCTCAAATTTTCATCGTCATCGATAAACAATATTTTATTGAATAATTCAGTCATCGCATTTCCTTGTATCAGGCAGCGGCAGGGAAAATGAGTTTCATTTTCGTTCCTTTGCGCGGCGCGCTCTCAACCCGGATACCCCACTTATTTTGAACCACGATTCGTTTCACAATGCCCAGTCCCATGCCGGTTCCGCCGCTTTTGGTTGTAAAAAATGGCTTGAACATTTTATCAACGACGTCTTTGGTCATGCCTTCGCCATCGTCGATAATTGATAAATGAATCGAGTCGAGTGATTGTTGCTGTTCTTCTGCGGGCAGTGCCCTGCCGGATTCAGCCTTGATGATGATCGTGCCTTTTTCGCGGATAGCCGCCATCGAATTCAGGATCAGATTAATCAATACCTGGCGCAATTGAATTTCATCGGCTTTGACAAGCACCGACTGATCGGCAAAATCGCTGACCAGCGAAATGCCCAGTTTGCGGGCTTTACCAGCCATTAAAAGGATCACCGACTGGACGATGGTATATAGATTACACAATTGCAGGGATACCGGTGATGTGCGGGTGAGATTCGAATAATTTTCAACCACTTTATCCAGACGCTTCACCTCCTGCAGCAGAATATCCATGAATTCAAAATTTTTTCCCTGCTGCTTGAAATTTTCCTGCAAAATTTCCACGGCGCCCCAGATCGCGCCCAATGGATTGCGTACTTCATGCGCCAGACTCGCCGCAAGCTCGCCCAAAACCGATAGCCGTTCGGAGGCACGAAGCTGCTCTTCTATTTCCGCCAGCTTCTCGGATTGTTCTTTCAATTTTTGCAGTGATCGCTCCAACTCAATGGCGGTATTTTGATACTTAATGCGCTCGTTCAGTTCGCGTTGTGCCAGAAATCCGGCAACCATACCGACGACGAGGTACATGACCATTTCCAGGAAGCGGCTGAAATTGAATAGAAAATCGCCTCCCCATTGATAAATCACATGCGGAAGATAAATCAAGATGATACAAACAGATGAAGCGATGCCCCCCTTGAGTTGGAACCGAAACGCGGCGAGAATGATCGGCAAATAAAAAAGCGCGCGATATAATTCGTGAAGATGATGGAGATGTACCGGTGTGAAATAATGCAGCAGCACAACCATGATGATCAACACACCGATCAGTATATGCCAGCGAATTTGTGATGGCGGCTGGGAAGAAGCAGTATTCGAAGCACGTGTCACGCTAAGGTTTTCCCGCATTAAGTTATCAACTGCAAAAAATATAGCAATAAAATCTTTCAAATGCAATATTGTTTTTGCGATGCTGATTATTCGGCTGCAACCAGTTCCCGGGTAAGTACATCGGATTTTTTAACTCGCGGGAGCCATACAGATTCAGGCTATTTCGGCATCCCATCCTCGCTTTCACAACGGGGCGAAAACGGGATGCGATTTTCATAGTGCGCACGGGTCATTCCGCATGAGAAGGAGCATGTAATAAGCGCGTGCCTGACTGCGAAAGCTTCCGGCTAAACAGGTGATTTGTATCATTGAATATAAAATATTGCAAAAAAATCAAAAAAAGACTTGACAATATTAGAACTTTTTGTTTTATTCAAATATAATTTCTGCGATTGCTTAAGTGGCTGAGACTGCTCCTTAGTACTTGATTTAATAGTGCTTATAATCAAATAGTAATTTCCGTTCCGAAGTTTGAATTCGTCCGAAGCGACAAAGCAATTATACATCGATCCTTACGCCGTTCATCCTTTCTATCGTTCAGTTGATTTTACTCAGCAAAAACAGAGGCGACACGATCAGTCGTTCTCAATAAGGTCTCAATAAAAATCAAACGCATTCCTATTTGAATCACAAGCATGATGCCCGGGATTCATATTCTGGTATTTCAACAACACGTTATTTTATTTTAATGTACACCTAGCCTTGTTTTGACCACACTGTCGTTTGATTCATAGGCGCATTACTTCAAAAAATCTATGATTAAACTCAGGAAAGGAGGTGATTCCGGACACATTAAAATAGTTCTCGTATGGACTCGCGTAACATATATTTCCGAATGCGGGTCGATTGATTTCTGTTATTCATTCAACCTTATCTCCGGAAATCTGCAATATGGAAATTAATGTCACTTCAACCGGGGCAGGAAATCTTCTCATTGAATTTATTTACCAGTAAAATGGATTTCTTACTCGGTTACATTTCGATTGATATGACAGAGAATTTTTGTTTTGCGGAAGTCCGCCTCATCAGAAAAATGGAGGGCAAAATGCAACATAAGACATTTATTTGGATTGCAATTATTTTTTTGTGTTTCGCTTTTTCAGCAGTGGCTCAGGAATGGTCAGGACCTAAATTCGACGCCCGCCTGGGTGATCCCTATTCCCAGGGTTGGCAACCGCGTGATTGCAAACATGTGCAATTCGACGACCAGGGAAATATCATCGAAAATGGTGCAGACCTGGTCCAAGCGTTCGGTTGTTACGACGGTGCACCCTTCCTATCCCCCGAATTCATGTCGCTCAAGAAAGAAACCGGCATCGATGTGCTGCATGTGGATTATCGGGTGTATGAACTCCCAACCTGGCAATCGCTCACAAGCTGTGCCGATGTGACCACGTATAACTCTCAACTGAAGGAAGAGTGCCGTGCGCATCACAACTACCGGCAGGCGTTTCAAGCCGGCATGCAGGATGCGGATGATGAATGGGAAGGCTTCACAGTCGTTTGGATGGCGCGCAGGGAAATGCTCCCGGGTTGTATCGGTATGCGAGTGAAGGCGTTTGCTGGTGTTCCCTCGGATCATGTGCAAACAGGTGACAGGGTTCTCAGCGGATTCGAAGCACGCTACGGCTGCGTGGATCCGGATAATGATATTTTTGGTCCCGATAACCTGGTTGTTCGCGCCGATCCGGATCCAGCTACCGGGCACGATTATGTCACGCCGTTCCCTGAAGATGACGGCAGCGATAACTGGCACATTTACCGGATCGCGGTTGAAGTCGCCGACACATCCACCAATTCGATGTGCAAGATTTATCTGGATGAAAATTCGGAACCGATTATTGTAACCGCACACGCCAAACCGGAACGCGATACCAGTGATCCGATGAGCAACCACGTTTACTTTGGTGTGGGCGGATGGAACTGCCCGAAGGTGGCATCTATGGCATGGCTGCTGACATCGGTAGATGGGGCGTATGGACCGGATGAATTGCCCATTCCGCAGGAATACTCGGATATCTACGCAACCGCCCGCTCCTACCAGGACGGCACGCTTGCGCACCCCGAAGATTGGGAAGGTCCGATGTACGATGCCCGCTATGGCGATCCGTATTGCCAGGGTTGGAATCCGCGCGATTGCAAGCATGCTCAACTGGATCTGTCAACCGGGCTATGGCTGGAAAATGGCGCTGATTCAGTAGCAGCCTTTGGGTGCTACTATACGGGCTATCCGACCCTGTCTCCCGAATATATGTCCATCATCGAAGAAGATGGCATCGCTTCGCTGCATGTGGATTACCGGGTTTTTACGTTGCCCACCTGGCAATCGCTGACCAGTTGCGCTGAAGTGACGACCTATAATTCGCAGATGAAAGAAGAGTGTCGTGCGCATCATAATTACCGGCAGGCATTTCAATCAGGTATGCAGGATGCCGATGACGAATGGGAAGGCTTCACCGTTGTCTGGTGCGCCCGCGCCGAATGGCTACCGGGCAGCATCGGGATGCGCGTAAAAGCTTATGCCGGGGTTCCTTCCGATCATGTGCAAACGGGCGAAAGACTTCTCAGCGGTTTCGAAGTACGCTACGGTTGCGTCGATGCGGATGATGACATTTTCGGACCCGATAATTTCGTTATCCGTGCCGATCCGGATCCAGCAACAGGGCATGACTATGTCACACCATTCCCTGAAGATAATGGCAGCGATCATTGGCACATCTATCGCATTGCGGTTGAAGTCGCCGACACCTCAACCAATTCGATGTGCAAAGTGTACCTGGATGAAAATCCGGAACCGATTATCGTAACCGCTCATGCCAAACCCGAAAGGGATAATCAGGATCCTATGGGCAACCACGTCTACTTCGGTGTGGGCGGCTGGAATTGCCCCAAGGTTGCTTCCATGGCATGGGTGCTGACGACAACCGAAGGCGCTTACGGACCGGATGAAGTACCGGTTCCCGATGAATATATGCAAATCTTCACCACTGCACGGGACAATTACATAGCAGCCGTAGAGCCATTAATTAATCAGGAAAGTGCTCTGGTGCCAGATGGTTACAGTCTGGAACAGAATTACCCGAATCCATTTAATCCGGTAACCATGCTGCGCTACAAGATTAAACAGGCTGAAAGGGTGACGCTGACTATTTTCAATACCCAGGGACAGTTGTTGACCTCCCTGGTGAATAAGAACCAGAATCCCGGCACTTACAGTGTCAAATGGGATGGAAAAGACCTCTACGGAACAGCAATGGCGAGCGGTACATATTTCGCGCTGCTGAAAACACCCAGCTATTCGCAAACAATCAAGATGGTATTGATTAAGTAATTATCGTTTTAAAAGTTAACAGGACTTAATCAGAGCATTGCACCAAACGCCTCCCGCAAGCTAAAATCTTTCGGGAGGCAATATTTTCGTTTTTTATGATATGCTTCCGATCCTTGACACGGTCAGTCGTGCAGCATCTGAAAAGCTGCCGGGAACAGGAAGCACTCCATGATAACATTTGCGAGGAGACACTCCATGTATCGCTTATACCTGGTACGTCTAATCATCATTTTGCTGATACTGGTGAGTTTTTCGGCTCTACCGGTATATTCGCAGCCGACCGCCCAATCAACGAAATGGGGATTTGGAATTACCGGCAATTATTTTTTGCCGATCTTCAATTTGAATGAACGATTTGCCGGCGGTCTGCAGTATGGCTTCAAATGGAGCTATTGCAAGAATTCAACAACGTATGATATCCAATATATTTATAGCAAATTCTCGTCGGGCAAAATTGAAGAAGCCACATTTCAATGGGTTTATGATGGCAACCAATACACGAGTCCCGATGCCTCATCTGAAATTCACTGCAGCGGCGTGATGGGCAATTTGCAGCAGCCGATTAAATTTGGCTTTGGGAATTTTTTGCCATATTGGAATATCGGCGCAGGATTTATTTATTATGAGCACCAGATCAAAGACCTTGTTTTTCCGGGACAGAGCATACCCCCAATTGATTATACGTTCACGTATTCCCCTGATAAGGAGAGCAACACAGCCTTGAGTATCAACTTTGGTGGTGGACTGCACTATCCGCTTACGCGCCAGTTCGATCTGGCATTGGACCTCAAGTACTATATCCTTATCAGTTACTTGCGCCCGATGGAAGCCTGGCTGCTCGAAAAAGTCTCACCGATACAACTATTCGCTGTTGGGTTGGATTTAACCTACTACTTTGGCAAGTAACCTTGCGAGATGGAGGAGATATGCTGAAACAATTTGCAAGGAGTTGGATGGGAGTTGGAAATATTGTTTTCTTGATTATCATATTCTCATTTCTCCCGATTCAACTCGTTCGGGGCGATATCACCGGCAAAATCGCCGGCAAAATTGTTGATGAAAACAACATGCCCCTGCCAGGTGTCAACGTCATGATTGAAGGCACCCTGCGTGGAAGCGCAACCGATCAAGCAGGTAAATATTTTATTCTTTCAGTCCCCCCGGGCGCCTACTCTGTGAGCGCATCGATGATGGGGTATAATAGACTCGTGCAAACAAAGGTTCTTGTGCAGTCAGGTAGAACCACCATCCTGGATTTTACCCTGAAAGAATCCGTGCTCGATCTGGGTCAGGAAGTCGTCGTAACCGCCGAGCGACCGGTAATCGAAGTTGACCGTACTTCTACCGAATTTATTCTAAATTCACAAGAAATCGATCGGACTCCGCTTATTCAAAGCGTTTCAGGACTGGTGCGCTACATGCCGGGCGTGGGATTGGATGGCGGTAACAATTTAATCATCCGCGGCGGTGACTACGCGGATATTAATATGTATTTCGATGGCATTCCGCTCGACGATTACCGGGATATTAACATCTTTTCAGTGGAAGAAGCCTCAATTACAACCGGTGGCATCGGCGCTGAATACGGTAATGCCCAGGGGGGAGTCATTAGCGTTGTTACCAAAGATGGGAGCGAATCTTATCACGGTACGGTTGAATACGCGCTTTCCCCGCCGCAACTGGGACATTGGGGCGCCAATTATTGGGATCCGGCTTATCATCTCGACAGTGAAGGCAATACTCGACTGCGATGGGATGATGCCGCGTGGGCGAATGAAGTCGATAGCTTGACCGGACGCAAAGTCCATGAAAAAGTCAATTACGATGAAATCTGGGGACAAAGTATCAAACTCGCATTGTCCGGACCATTGTTCATCCCGGCGCTACAGAATAAAGTATCATTTTTGAAAAAATTCTATTTTTCGTATGCCACACAGTTCAGCCAGGGATCAGCCGGTCCAATTGCGGTGACACGATATTCGCTGCCCTACACCCGACACAACTGGAAATTGACATTCAAAGCGCTGCCCAATTTGACATTTCGATCTGGCGGATTCTACAATTGGAGCAAAGGTTACAATTCGGGTGGTAACGTGGGCTCGGGTGTCAGTTTCACAACAGGCGGTCTGGGTTCGCAGGATATTGAAGGCGCGATTCGCGGCATGAGGATCGGAGCTGGCGGGCAGTATACCGATGACAGAAACATCTTTCTGCCGATCGACTATTCCGCCGGCGGAACCAATACCAACGAAGAATACCTGGTGTACTTGAATATGGTGCACATGATCAACCCAAGTACGTATTACGACCTGAAATTCTATCGCCAGGAAAGCACCCGAGAAAATCAAAATCTTCCCGACACAATCATCACCAGCGCGAGAACAGATAAAGACGGCTGGTACTACATCGAAGGCGGCAAAGGACTCAGTTACACCGATGCCAACTCGATACGCACCGGCGTGAAGTTGGATTTCAGCAGCCAGATTCATCCCAGCCACCTGGTAAAAATTGGCGTCGACTACCAGCGCTATGATATCTGGCAGACATCTTACCAACATAATGGTACCACCGTACGAGAGCTTTCGCGAATCTGCAAAGACTTCAAAACCGGTGAGGGCATCACGCCGACGAAGATAGCAGCTTATCTGTCAGATAAAATGGAATTCGGCGGATTGGTTGTTAATTTTGGCGGTCGTTACGATTATTATGACTGGGGCACCAAATTTCCGGTCACGTATTCGCTCTCCAAACTCAGCCGCGTGTACAATTCATTCACCAGATTTGCCAATTTGCCGGAAGAGCTCTGGGTAAATCCAAAGCCGCTGCAAGCGTTCAGCCCGCGACTGGGGCTCTCACACCCCATTTCCGAGCGCGCAACAGTGCATTTTTTCTACGGATCTGTATACCAGTTGCCTGAGTTCTGGGATATCTACCACGATGAGTGGGTGGCGACCAACGCGAAAAATGAAGATGATGATATCAACAAAAACGGTGTCGTCGATGCAACCGAAATGTATAATCGGTTGAATGACAAAAGCAATCGCTCCCACTATGGCAATCCGACCCTCGATTACGAAAAAACAACCAGCTTTGAAATGGGTGTGGATTGGAATTTTTACCAGGACTATATCCTGACGACGACCACATATTACAAAAGCGCACAAAACCAGATCAAAGGCGGCAGCACCCATCAGTTCTGGGATCCCAATCGAGAGTCACCCGCTCCCTATGTCCATATCAGAAACAACACCCAGTATGAGGATGCAAAAGGCTTCGAATTTTTGCTCAAAAAGCGCTTCAGCAAAATATTTTCATTTCAGCTTTCATTCAATCTGGCATGGGCAACCGATGGCTGGTCCGGCGAACGCGTTCGAACCTACATTCCCGACAGCAGCTTCATCGCTAAGTATTATTTCGAAAAATATACTGACGATAGTAACGGCGATGGCACAATCGACGAACTCGATTCCGGGGCGGAAGTACCGAAGCCGATGTCGGATACCGATTTAAATTTGATGGAAAAAAGGAAAATCGCCGCTACTGAATACCTGCAGGAATTGCGCGAGCAGGGTGCTGATATTAAACAAGTTGATGGCGTTGACGGGCTGTATTATGTGAGTACCCACTATTCTTCCGTTGGTCACCCGCGGGAAAATATAGAACGGCGAACCAGTTACGGACTGATACTCTATCTCGATTTGCCCTCCGACTTCGGACCGGCAATCGCGGGCTATAAACCGTTCGCGAATATTCATGCGAACCTGAGTTATCAGCATCATGACGGCTTGCCTTATCAATACGCCAGCATTGACGGATTGGCATTATGGCGCAGTGCGCCGCCGAGTACCAATGTGAATCTTCGTGTGGAGAAAGGCTTCAAATTTGGCGGAATTAACCACACCTTGTTCGTGTCGGTAAGCAACTTGTTCAACCAACGGGATCTGAATAATTCCGGCAGTTTCGACGACATTGTCAGCTTGCGCGATTATGTGAGCTACGGATTGGAAGGCTATTCGCCGCTCTATGACTACGCATTCGATTATCGGGGCAAAACCGATGGCGGCATCTATCTCGGATCGCCGCGAAGTGTCAGTTTCGGATTGCGCATGAGCTTTTAATGCTCAATTAAATCCCGGCGATAAATGATGACCGAGTAAACATGCAGGCTGGGATTATATCCGAATGACCAGGCAAGCACAAAATATGGTTACCAGAAAACGCTCAGGATATCACAATGCCTGAATTGTATCCTCCGCAAACATCGGAGAATCATCAATTCAAATCCTGGTTTCAATGCCATTCGGTATTTAATCCTGGAATATTATCACGGATACCCGGTCAGGTAAATTCAATACATTCAAACGCCATTCAACGTTTGTCATAGCCATAAGCATGAAAAGCGAAAATTTAAAATGAAAGGCTTTTCTCCTGGAGGTTTTATGATGAAAAACAACAGTTGGAAAATTGCGGGAGGTTGTATTTTATCGTCCCTGTGCATATTGTGTTTTAGCTTCGATGCAATTGCTCAATGGGACTCCTCGACGCCTCGCTATTTGACACGAAGCAAATTATGGGCGACATATCGTTCCACCGGATTGCAGGGAGGACAGGGTCAGGCTTCATCTTCGTCCAATGATCAGGCATGCCTGGGCTACCCTGGCAGCAGCATCCGAGCCGGCGAATTTACCGCCTACTGGAATGCCGCCATCATTAACCAGTCATCCGGTGGCGGCGGTGCAGGTGCGCAATCTCCTAACGCAGCCAGGAATGAAAATTCTCATGGGGAAGGAACGTATATCCTGGCATTGGCAGATAACACGAAATTCATCTCCTACTCCGGACCCCGAACGATATCGCCCGATGTCGTAAAGATGCTCTACGATGCTGGTGCCGGACCGGAGGCAGATTTGGGGATTGATGACGCCAAATCTACCTATTGGCCCGGGGCACCATTTCCGCCCGATCCACCGGATTCGCCGATTGAAATTCACAATTATCAATACCATCAATATATCGGCAGAGATGACGACGCCGAAGAAATCATGATCGTCAAATGGACAACCGGCATGGGCATTACTGCCACGAAAAAAGCAAAATCATGGAGCTATCAAAAATATGACGACTTCATCATCGTGGAAAATGTCTTCGAATACACCGGTGATTCCAACGGCGATGGCGTCCTCGATTCTACCGATGTCTTTGGCACCGATCTGCCGGTACTGACCGGGGTTTATTTTTCGTTCGCCAACATGCTCACCTCGTCGCTCCAAGGCGAAACCTGGGGCGAAGATCCGGTAATGAGCTGGAGCGATTGGCGGAATAATAGTCCCCCGGCACAGGATGATATTTATAAATATTCCGATTCTCCCGGCTATCAGGCGCTTTTGCCGGAAGATACGCAAGATTATATCGGAAAAAAAATGAGCTATAATTTTGACGGCGATGATCCCGACAATGATTACAACGACACCGGGGAACCGTATGTTGAAAAATATGTTCAGCGCAATACCGGCAACGAGCAGCAAGGGCAAAGCGAAACTCAATTGCTTTCGTATGCCTTCATCGGCATGGCACCGCTGGATTGCGATCCCACCGATGGCTTCGCGAATGATAACAATTCCTACGTAGCGCCCGAAACCATGGACCAGCCTTCGCGCTGCAAATGGTGGCCTATGTATCGAATGGATGACAAGCCACTTGAACCGAACCTTCAATCGTTCACCGAGGATGAAATCTACGATCTGCTCACACTCGATGATCCGGCGAATGACAATCCCGCGGTTCATCCCGATCCCCCATCACCCGACGCGCTGCGCCTTGTTGGATTGAATACGCATTTCCAGGTTTATGGACCTTATACGATGCAACCCGGTGACAAAGTCAAAATCGTCATTGCATACCTGGGTGGATCAGGTGCAGATTATCTGGCAAACCAGGGCGTATACGATCCCAAACTGGCGCCCGAGAATGCCTGGGCACGTTCTTTGAATCCGGGCAAGATGAAAGAGTATGAATATGGGGAGCGATCGCTGTTTCATAATTTATCGCTGGCTCAGGAGCTTTATGACATGGAATATGATGTACCTGATCCGCCACCGGACGTCCTGATTCAGGATGTAATCCCCAATCCCAAAGGGCATTTGCAGGTGTTCTGGTCCGATGAAGCCCTGGAAGCCGAAGACCCTGATTATGCGGGAGAGGAAGCCAAAGACGTCGCCGGATTTCGAGTTTACAAGCTACTCGTTGGTGGTGCATCGGATAAAGCTGATCCCAATGAGCCGAGATCGGATGACAAACTGACCGGCAATTGGCACAATGGTCCCTATGCATTTATGGATGAAATTCGAAAAGGACAGGCGAAGAGCGACCTCGGACTCATCGTGTACAACAAAGAGCGGCATCAATATGTATTTACGGATGTGACGACACGAGCCGGTGCATTTTTGTATTTTTACTCTGTTCGAACTTTTGATACCGGTCACAATGACTGGAAAGGCACAGGAAAAACCGTGCCTTCCCTGGAAAGCGGCTTATCGGCACCTGAACAGAAAATGCTCATCGGAAAGGAAGCCTATCAGCTATCCAGCAAGGCATCCGATCAGATGGAGCAGACAATCCGGGTTGTCCCCAATCCATACAAGAAAGATGGCGTTCACGAATACACCCAAACCAATGCCATCAAGTTTTTCAATGTGCCGCAAAAATGCACCATCAGCATCTATTCGGTGAGCGGCGAATTGGTTGCCAGAACCCATCACGATGAGGCATCACCGCTTGGTGAATGGGATCAGCAAACCGTTAAATTTGCAGGCGACATCGCACCCGGCATCTATTTCTGGGTAGTGGAATCCGAAATCGACGGCTCGTATAGCTATATCTCCGCTGCAACAGGAGACACGCTGCCACCGGTTCAGGTAAATAGCAAGGGCAAAACACAAAAAGGTACGTTATTGATCATTCGATGATTTCATATAATTACCTGAGCAGGAAGCTTCATTTCAGGCTCGAAATCATCCGGACTGCTTATATTTCAAATATTTACCTTGAGGAGACGTACAATGCAAAAAAAATATCTCTTCACGCTTTTAATACTGTTTTTTCTAATCTGGACCAGCCAGGCTTTATCCCAGATAGATGAAGAATTTGCAGATTTCAACCGCGCCGGAAAAACCATTTATAATTTTCTGCGCGTTGAGCAGGGCGCTCGCGCTGTAGGAATGGGCGGCGCATACACTCCGATCTCTGATGACATCAACAGCATCTTTTACAATCCGGCGGGATTGACACATATCGAATCGATGGAGTACGTGTTTTCTTATGCAGATTGGCTGGTGGGCTCAAAATTCTTTTCCGGTGCGTTTGGATATACAACCGGCTTCGGTACACTGGGAATCAGTTTCATCCATTTCGGCATCGAGGAGTTCGAAGAAACGCTTCCGCTGCAGCCCGAAGGAACCGGACGCATGGTCGGGGCAGGCAATTTGGCTCTGGGTCTGGCGTATGCCAGAGAAATTACGGATAAATTATCCCTGGGCGGACAGGTACGCTATATTCAGGAAACGCTCGATCAGGATACCCGTACAACCGTATCGTTCGATCTGTCAACTTTTTACAACACCGGCTTCAGGAATCTCCGACTGGGCGTGGCGCTGCGTAACCTGGGTCCGGATCAAGCCGTGAGCAAGGTGACACGCTCTGAGTCCTTCCCGATGCCTATTGATTTCAACGTTACCGTTGCATCAGAAATTCTGGGTAAAAAAGAAGGACCCTACTCGCTGACCCTCGCCTTCGAAAACGGCTTCACCGTCGATCTGGGGGACCGCTATCGTTTAGGTGCTGAACTCTGGTTGATGAATCTGCTGGCGCTCAGAGGCGGCTATCGCTTCAATTATAGTAATGAAGATTTCTCGTTCGGATTTGGCATTTCCCCGAAATTGATGGGCAGGAAACTCAATATCGATATGGCTTATACCAATTTCATCGATTATTTCGATTCACCGCTGCGGATTTCGGTGAGTGGTACGCTTTAAAAGCCTGTCGCAATCCTGAGAACACTAGCGCTTTTTCATTTCGGAGCTGATTTGATCCAGCTTAAGCCCATTTATCAATCCAACCGATAGAGAGAAGCGTGCGCCTTGTATTTCGCTATAAGGCATTTCAGATGAGCAATTAGGTATTTGCTTGCATGAACAATTGATCATGCTGAAGTGCCTTCGCTATTTTCACAGAAACATTTCGTTGATTGAGGCAGTCGTTCATTAACAAGACAATAGAGGTTGGTAATACATTATCAAACAGCTTTTAGAACCTATCCGAAAACCTATTTTAAGAATGAATTGGATTAGGCAAAAACTGTAATTCACGCATCTTTTAGCGGGGTGCCGCCCATGGGTATCCACCATCCCTGTTTATAAATGGATTCCCGTGGTCGGCAACCCGATCAACGGACCTCGAGAATGACAAGGAGGGTTTTCGGATAGGCTCTTAGCCAGGTTCCCAATGATTTGCTTCATTCTACAACCTGTGTTTTTGAATCCGCGCTAACCAGTGCCGGCTAGAATCGTTTTATGAAGCATCAACGTCTGGCTTCCACTCCAATCAATATTGAATACGTTATCAGGAGGCAGCAAAAAGATGAGTCATTTTCGAACTAAAAATCTATTTCTATGTGCCACAGTCGTAGTTCTCAGCTTTTGCATAGACGCATTTCCCCAATGGGATGACTCAACACCCCGTTATCTGACGCGAAGCAAATTATGGACAACCTATCGAATGACCGGGCAACAGGGTCAGCAAGCCTATCCTGGTCCCGCTGCGAATGATCAAGCCGGTCTGAGCTATCCCGGCAGCAGCATTCGAACTGGCGAATACGTGGAGTACTGGAATGCATCGATTATCGATGAATCCACAGGCGGTGCCGGAGCCGGGGCAAAGGCGTCCAATTCTGCCCGCAATGTAAATTCTCACGGCGAAGGAACCTATATTTTAGCCAGAGCTGGAAACCAAACGTTTATCTCATATTCCGGTCCACGCAGCGTTTCGCCGGATGTGGTAAAAGTGGGCTATGATCCTTCTCTTGGACCCGAAGCCGACCTAGGTGTCGATGATGCCAAATCCACGTATTGGCCCGGGGCACCTCCGCTTGATTCCGAAGAACCGGCTGAAATCCATAATTATCAATTTCACAAATATATTGGCAGAGATAACGATGCAGAGGAAATCATCATCGTTCGCTGGACCACCGGAATGGGCATCACCGCCACCAAAAAGGGGAAAGCCTGGAGCTACCAAAAATATGATGATTTCATCATCGTTGAAAATGTATTTGAATACACTGGCGACTCCAACGGCGACGGCATCGTCGATTCCACCGACGTTTTCGGCTCAAATCCGCCGGTATTGACCGGCGTCTACTTTTCATTCGCCAATATGCTATCATCTTCGCTGATGGGCGAAACCTACGGTGTAGAGCCCTACATGAACTGGAGCGATTGGCGCAACAACAAACCGCCGGCACGGGATGATGAATATAAATACAGCGATTCGCCCGGCTATCAGGCGCTGATTCCCGAAGATACACCGAATTATGTCGGCAAAAAAATGAGCTACGGATGGGATGGCGATGATCCGGATAACGATTATATCGATTCAGGCGAACCGTACGCCTATCGCTATACATCGATGGCAGCAGCCGGCAATGAAGAACAGGGGCAGAGTGAAACCCAACTGCTTTCATACGCTTTTATCGGAATGGCGCCCCTCGATTACGATCCCACTGATGGCTTCACCAACGATTCGGAATCGTACGTGGCGCCTGAAGTTGCGGACCAGCCTTCTCGCTGCAAATGGTGGCAATATTACCTGATAAATGACAAACCCATCGAACCGCACCTGTTTTCTTTCACCGAGGATGAAATTTATGACATGTTGGCGCAGGACGATCCGGCAGATAATCCGGCATTTTACCCGGATCCGCCGACGCCGGATGCATTGCGCCTCGTGGGAACGTATGCTCATTTCCAGGTCTATGGTCCGTACACGCTGCATCCGGGTGATAAGGTGAAAATTGTCATGGCGTACGTGGGTGGTTCAGGGGCGGATTACCTGGCGAACCAGGGTGTTTATGATCCGAGATTGGCTCCCGAAAATGCCTGGGCGCGCTCACTCGATCCCGGAAAAATGCGGCAATTGGAATTTGGAGAACGATCGCTGTTTCACAATCTTTCATTGGCACAAGAAATATATGATATGGGATATGATGTTCCGGATCCACCGCCCGACGTGGAAATTCTGGATGTCAAGCCCAATGCAAGCGGTCACTTGCAAGTCTTCTTTTCCGACGAAGCGCTGGAAGCCGAGGATCCTGATTACATCGGAGCGGAAGCCAAAGATGTGGCAGGATTCCGGGTGTATTTGATGCTTACCGGAGGGGCAGCGGAAAAAGCCGATCCGAACGAACCGCGCAGCAATGATCGGTTGAGCGAAAACTGGCACAATGGTCCATACAGATTTATGGATGAAATCCAGAAAGGTCAAACAACGAGCGACCTCGGTCTCATCACGTACAACCCATCACAACACCTTTATACATTCACCGATAAAACAACCATGGTGGGTGCTTTCAAATATTTTTACAGCGTTCGCTCATTCGATACCGGTCATAGCGATTGGAACGGGACAGGCGTGCCGGTGCCTTCGCTGGAAAGCGGCTTGTCTGCGCCCGAACAAAAAATGCTGCTCGGCGTCGAAGCGTATTTCCGGCTCACGCAGGAAGTGGATCAGATGGAACGCAAAATCAGGGTTGTTCCCAATCCTTATAGTCAGGATGGCGTTCACGAATACCCGATGACGAATGTCATCAAATTTTTCAATATTCCGCGAAAATGCCTCATCAGCATCTATTCCGTCAGCGGGGAATTGGTGGCGCAAGTCAACCATAACGCGCCGCAGCCCATCGGGGAATGGGATCAGCAATCCATCAAATTTGCCGGTAATGTAGCGCCTGGCATCTATTTTTGGGTGGTAGAATCGCTGGTTGATGGGGAATTCAATTACGTCTCCGCAGATGGCGATACATTAGCGCCGGTGAAAGTCAATAGCAAGGGTAAAATACAAAAGGGAACACTACTGATTAAGGATTAGATTGCTGGTAGCTTTCACTCGAGCCAATTAACCGTCTCATTGCTTTGCACTGGATTGAGGCTTTCTCCGGACAACCGGTTTCCATAGTCGATAGGTTTTTCATCCCAACTTTGAATAGGGAATTCCGGAGCGAAAGCCTGAAATGCAGGAGATATTATATAAATTTAACAGTCTTGTATGGGAAGGTATATAGCTCGATATGAAAACCCGGATCCGATACCCCTTTATTGGTTTGCTGCTAATCTGTTGTTTCACGAATGCAATCTCTCAATGGGATAGTTCAAAGCCTCGCTTTTTAACCAGGGCAAAATTATGGTCGACGTTCCGAATGACCGGTCTTCAGGGGCAACAGGCTTATGATGCCTCGAGTTCGGAAGATTTTGCCGGACTGAGCTATCCGGGCAGCAGCATCCGCGGTGGCGAATACGTCGAATTTTGGAACGCGCCAATCATCGACGCATCAACTGGTGGAGGCGGAGCCGGCGCAAAATCCACCTGCACTTCCCGTAACGAAAATTCGCATGGCGAAGGTACATTCATTTTGGTGAAAGCAGACGCACAAAAACTCATCTCGTATTCGGGACCGCGCAGCATTTCTCCCGATGTTGTGAAAGTGGCGTACGATGCATCAGCTAATCCTGAATCTGATTTAGGCATCGATGATGGAAAATCGACTTATTGGCATGGCGCACCACCGACGGGTTCGGATGAGCCGGTGGAGATCCATAACTATCAGTATCATAAATACATTGGTCGTGATAACGAAGCCGAGGGAATCATTATCGTTCGTTGGACAACGGGCATGGGAATCACCTGCACCAAAAAAGCAAAAGCATGGAGCTATCAAAAATATGATGATTTCATCATTATTGAAAATATCTTTGACTATACAGGCGATTCAAACGGCGATGGCGTCGTCGCTTCTGAAGACGTGTTCGGCACCAACCTGCCAGTGCTGACCGATGTCTATTTTGCTTTTGCCAATATGCTCTCCTCATCCCTGCAGGGCGAAACATGGGGCGAACGACCGTATATGCACTGGGCAGATTGGAGGGCAAATAATCCGCCGGCTCAAGATGAGCATTACCGATTCAGCGGATCACCCGGCTATCAGGCTTTGATCCCGGAAGATACGCCCGACTATATCGCCAGGAAAATGTCCTATGGCTGGGATGGCGATGATCCGGATAACCTGTGGAATGATACCGCCGAACCGTACATCGATAAATACGTACAGCGAAATACCGGCAACGAGCAGCAGGGGCAAAGTGAAACCCAGTTGCTTTCGTATGCCTTTGTCGGCATGGCGCCGCTGGATTACGATCCGACCGATGGCTTTACCAACGATTCGGAATCTTATGTCGCGCCCCGGATCACCGATCAGCCATCCCGATGCAAATGGTGGCAGTATTACCGGCTCGATGACAAGCCGCTGGAACCAAATCTCGATATTTATACCGAACAGGAAATATATGACATTCTCACGGCGGATGATCCGGCAAATAGTAATCCTGCATTCTACGAAGATCCGCCTGCCCCCGATGCTCTCCGCGATGTCGGCACCTATGCCCATTTTCAGGTCTATGGACCCTATACGATGCAGCCGGGCGATAAGGTGAAAATCGTCATGGCGTTTGTAGGCGGATCAGGTGCAGATTACCTCGCGAATCAAGGTGTGTATGATCCGCGAACCGCTCCCGAAAATGCATGGGCACGTTCGCTGCATCCGGGCAAAATGAAAGAATATGAATACGGTGAACGCTCCCTGTTTTACAACCTCTCCCTGGCACAGGAAATTTATGATCAGGGCTATGATGTCCCGGATCCACCACCCGATGTCTTGATTAAGGATGTGCGACCCAATTTAAATGGACATCTGCAAGTATATTGGTCGGATGAAGCATTAGAAGCCGTAGATCCGGATTATTCCGGCGAGGAAAGCAAGGACGTCACCGGGTTCAGAGTCTATAAAATATTGGTTGGCGGCGCAGCAGAAAAAGCAGATCCCGCTGAACCGCGCAATGATGATCTATTGACCGCTGACTGGCACAATGGTCCGTATCTCCTGATGGACGAAATTCTAAAAGGACAGGTTAAAAGCGATCTGGGATTAATCACTTATGATTCTGAAAATCATGAATATGTATTCACAGATAAAACAACACGCGTCGGTGCATTTTTATATTTTTACAGCGTCAGAACGTTCGACACCGGACATTCGGATTGGAACGGCACAGGAGAACCAGTCCCGTCCCTGGAAAGCGGATTAGCTGCTCCCGAACAAAAAATGCTAATCGGTAAAGAGGCTTATTATTTGCCGGGCATGATCGCTGATAATATGGAACAGCAAATTAAAGTCGTGCCCAATCCGTATAAGAACGACGCGATTCATCAATATGCGCAATCCAACGCACTCAAATTTTTTAACATCCCTCAAAAATGTAATATCAGTATCTATTCGGTTAGTGGCGAACGCATTGCCGAGGTTTATCACGATCAGCCGCAGCCCATTGGGGAATGGGATCAGCAAACAATCAAATTTGCCGGCAATGCAGCACCGGGAATCTATTTCTGGGTGGTTGAATCGCTGATGGATGGCGAGTATCGCTACGTTTCTGCCGACGGCGATACCCTGCCTCCGATGCGAATCAATAGCAAAGGCAAAATTCAAAAGGGAACGTTGCTGATCATCGACTGAAATCTATCGGTTTCTGAAATTCCACAGATCGACCACCGTCCTCTTAGATGTTAGCCCCTGTTGACGCAGGTTGCGCAATGAAAATGACTCACCCTTCCAACCAGTCAAAATGCCAGCGAATCGCCTCAAAAATTTGCTTGCCCCGCAAAGGATTCCCCAATTCAATAGTCACCTTTTGCCGAAAATGATCGTAAGCACACAAATTCAATTTGCGTGCGGAACAACATCAGTTGCCGGTAGTTGCATTGATTCTAAGGGGATCGCTCGCAAACTAACCAGGGAGCTACAACGATGAAGACTGAAATCGCCGAATTTCCACTGAACCTGCTGTTTTCCAAAGACGATATTCCACGAATTGAACAAAATATCCAATATCCCGTCTTTCATGATTTTTGGCAAGCCTTGCTCAAGGAAGACATTGAAAAGGATGGCAATTTCCTGCGTGAAGCATTTATCTACGCCATCACCGGTAAGTTGAGCAGGGGCAAAGCAGCTAAAAAAGAAATACTGAAAATACTCGAAAAAAAACACTGGGACAGCTTCGTGGAAGATGGCAATCAACGCTTGGGATTTCTTCAAGGCGGGCGCTTAACCGCCTGGATGTCACTGGGCTACGATTGGATCTACGACTTATTGACCCCGGAAGAGCGAACGCTGATTTTGCAGCAGATCGCCGAAAAAGGTTGCATTCCCATTTTGCGCGGACTTCGCGGAATGCGCTATCCGGAAACGGTCAAGGGCTGGGGATTTGATCCGGAACATACGCCGGCGCTTGAAGTGCGGGATATGCGTCGCTGGCAGCACATTCTGGGGCACAATAATTTCAGGGCGGTCATGTCCGGCGGATTGGCGTTGGGCATCTTCGCCGTTGAACGCACTGACCCGCGAGCCGAAGAATGGAAAGAAATGCTGCTGGATAGCTTTTATCGCTTCGCACGACTGGTTAAGCCGGACGGCAGTTATGATGAAGGAGTGGGATATTGCAACTATGCCACCGAGTACCTGATATTTTTGATGGAGGTTATCCGGCGCAAAACAGGTAAAAAGCTGTTTGACGCTGCCAATTTTGTGGGCGTGATGCAATTTGATCTGGCGATGTTTATGCCGCATACGCTGGCACCTGCCGGCAGCGTCAATTTTGGTGATGCCGGCACGAGCCTGAAGTCCCATGTCGGTTTCTGGATCGCGCGCCAATCCCGGGATGGATTTTCGCAATACATCGCACTCAATTATCCGCAGGAACATTCAATCTTTTCACTGATCTGGTACGATCCCACAGTCAAACCTGAACCACCGATCCGGTCGTGCCACTTAATCCGACTGGATCTGGACTGGATAATCGCCCGCACAGGCTATGAACCTGACGATCTGGTGGCTGCCATGCGCAGCGGCGGTCCGTCCAATCACGAACATGCTGACCGTAATTCTGTCATTTTAAAATTTGCCGGGGAAATTCTGCTGGCTGATGCCAAACGCCCGACCTACAATCATCACGATCCGGGCTGGTTTTTGCGCACCTCGCCGGCTCACAACACCGTATTAATCAATGGGCAGGGGCATCAATACCACGACGGATCGGAAGGAACCAATGAATCGAAAGCCGCAGCGAGCATCGTGCGCCACGGCGAACGCAACGGTTACGTCTTCTGGGCAAGCGACGCCACGCCGGCATACGCGCTGGTCGATGAGAATGTGAAATCGGTCACCCGCACAGTTTTGGTTTTGCATCAAATCCCGGCGCTGATCGTGCTGGACAAGCTCCGCATGAAAGATTCACCGGCAACGTTCACTGCACGCTGGCACGTGGAAAACTCAGATAAAGCAGGCACCTGTGAAGTCGATGGCAAGTCGTTCTCCAATTTTCGCCCGGGCGGATTTTTCTATGCGGTTTGCGCGGGATCGCCTGGCATTAGCGTGACCGCAGGGAGGCATCCGCTGCCCGAATCCGTCGGAATTTTCCCTTATGTGGACATCACCACTCTCGGGAGCGCGATGGAATCGCTGCTGATCACCGCCGGTTGTCCGCTTTTCAACGCCGAAACCCGACCGGAAATTGAAATCTCAGCCCGGGGCTCTGACTGGCTCATTCAAATCAAGAAAAATGCAAAATGCGCTTCACTGCGGATATTACCCGAAGGTGCGTTGCCTGAATTTGAAATGCTGCATCTCGACTGAACCATTCAGGAGGTGGGATAAAATAACCTGGACAGTTTGGCAAAAAGTAATTTTGATAAATAGTTCTGCTCCGTTAAGTCACCAAAATTTATCTAACGCAGAGGCGCA
>JAFGMA010000207.1 GCA_016927835.1 Candidatus Zhuqueibacterota bacterium
ATACTGAAACCTTGTTTCCGAACACCAACTTATGCCTGCGCTATGAAACGGTGTGATTTTAGTTTACGGCAGGTCAGGTGTTCTGAAGTAACAAGATAAATATTGAAGAGAAATTCGATTATCTGAAAATAATACAGGGAGCCATCGATGAGCTTGAACGTATTGTAACCGAAATGCACGAAATAACTCAGGATACCAACGGCAGCATGACGCTAAATAAGGAAGAGTTTGATCTGCGCCAGCTTTTGCAGGAAATCTTCTCCGAATATTCGCTCACATTCGAACAACGAAAGCAAAAAGCGAATCTGAGCACGGATTCATCACCGATGCATTTTTTTGGTGACAGGCATAAAATTAAGCAAATGATCGGTGAACTCATTCAAAATGCTATCAAATACATACCGGACGGAGGCGAGATTACGGTCTCTTCAACGAGTGATTCGCAATATCAATTCATAGATATCATTGATAGTGGTATCGGAATACCGAATGAGGAGCAGGGCAAAATTTTTGAAAAATTTTATGAAGTCCAAAATAGTGATTACCACAGCAGCAGCAGTTCGGATTTTATGGGATGCGGGATGGGTCTGGGATTAACCTTTGCCAAAGCCATCGCCGAAGCGCACGAAGGCGGCATCAGAGTTGTCAGCCAGGTTAATGAGGGCTCGCAATTCCGAGTATATTTGCCTGTAATATTGAAAGATAATCAGAAATAATGGAAGAAATCACCGGTAAAATCCTGGTTGTTGATGACGACGAATATATCTGTAAATTGTGTGCTCAGAGCCTGAGCAATGTAGGATATGGCGTTCAGACTACCTGCAATCCCAACGATGCTTTTGCGATTGCCAATGACAATCATTTTGACCTGTTGCTGACGGATGTTAAAATGCCGCAAATGAGCGGTATCGAATTGATGCAGCGCTTGAAAAAAGAGATTCCGGAACTGCCAGTTGTGCTGATGACTGGTTACGCCACACTGGATTTCGCTATAAAAGCTGTGAAAGGCGGGGCATATAACTTCATCCATAAACCTTTCAATGTGAATGAGATCATCGTAGCGGTCGGGAATGCAATCGAACGCCGCCGCTTGTTTCAGGAAAATATCCGCCTGAAAACGCTGGTCAATTTATTCGAAGTGAGCAAGGAAATAGGCAATACGCTGGAAATATCCAGGCTTTTCGAATTGATTCTAAGCTCTGCCATACTTGAAACCGGAGCCGAAAAAGGAGCCATTTTCGATATTGATGAGGATGATCATGATTTGTATGCTCGCTATACCGTGGGATTCGAACAAGAGACTGCAGACAAATTATATATTCCCCGAGGTGAAAGCCTGATAGGTTATGCCTACACACAGAAAAAAGCTGTTTTCCATATTAAAAATTCCACTCAACCAGATTATAACATCCATCTGAATGAACAGCAGTGGGGCTCTTCTATTATAGCGGTGCCAATGAAAAATAATCATCGCATCCTCGGTGTACTCGCGTTGTACAAAAAGCATCAAGGTCAATTCAAAGATTCTGATCTCGATATTGCCGCCATATTAGCCAATCAAACCGCGATTGCATTAAGCAACGCAGAGCTGATTTTGGACCTGGAGATCCTGTTCCTGGAAGCAATGAAAGCGCTTGCATCGGCGCTCGATGCAAAGGATCCCTATACACACGGACATTCCCACCGAGTCAGCGTTATCGGATGCGCGATTGCCAAAATTATGAAAGTCTCCGATAAACAACTCGAAAATCTTGAGCTAGCCGGCATTCTCCATGATATCGGCAAAATAGGGATAAACGACGACATTCTGCAAAAACCCACACGGTTGATCCCCCAGGAATACGATATCATAAAAATGCACACTGTAAAAGGCTATAATATCCTCAAGCATATTAAACGACTATCTTCGGTGGTAGAAGCGGTCTATACACATCACGAATGGTACAATGGAAAAGGCTATCCCAGGGGGCTGGCAGGCGATGAAATTCCTCTTGAAGGGGCATTTTTTCAGTGGCTGATGCATTCGATACAATTTCTTCGGACCGTCCGTATCGCCCGCGGAAAAGCTATGAAGAAACTGTGGAAATCATAAAAGCCTATAGTGGAACACAATTTCACCCCGATGTTGTGAATGCACTGGATAGCATCGATCTGCAAGAATTGGATGAAATATTGAAAAATGATCGGGCGTGCTTCTCGTTTAGCTATCGCCTAAATAAATGAAGCGATCAATCAGATTTACGTATTTGCTCCATTTCCCGCCGGCGCCTTTCTCCCGTTTGATCACTCTTAAAAAAGCATTCGCCTGCGAATCCAGAAAATCTGCACAATGCAGCACAATCGCCTCCAGAGTCATGGGAACCACCGGTGCGCCCTGTTCATTCGAACCGTGGTGGCTTAGAATGAGATGCTGTATTTGATTTGCAATTTCTGTCGGAAAATCAGGCAAAGCTGAAATTCTTTTTGCCACCATCTGGCAACCCAGAACCGTATGCCCGATAAGGCGTCCGGGATCGGTATATTCGATGTATCCATCTGCCGATAATTCATCAATTTTACCAATATCATGCAATAAGGCGCCAGCGATTAAAATATCCCGATTGATGCGCTCATAATTTCCCAGCACCTTATCGCAAATGTCAACCACGTTGAGCGTATGTTCCAGCAAGCCCCCTAAATAACTATGATGCCATAATTTAGCTGCAGGCGATTTTGAAAAAGCATTCTTGAAATCGATATCATCGAAAATCAGGGTGAGCAATTTTTTGATCTGCGAATGTTTTATACTATCGATGATAGTGAATAATCGTAACATGAGCATGCGCGTATCTTTTTCAGCGCGAGGCAGAAATTGCTCTTTTTCTACGTTATCTTGTGGGATTGATTTTCTGATTTTCCTGATATTGATGTAATCTGACTCTTCGTACCTGGCAATAACACCCTGTACTTTAACGACATCTCCTGCTTTGAGGGATTCGGTCGATTGTTTCACATCATTCCACAAAGTTCCCCTGATCCTGCCGGTTTTGTCGCCCAACTCAAAGGAAGCGTAAATATCACTGCTGTCCTTCTTGGTTTTGATCTCCATTTTGCGCAAAATGTAAAAAGCGGTAATCCTGTCGCCAGGCTGTAACTCATTAATAAATTTGGTTTCCATAACGTTTCCGCGAAATTAGTGAAAAGGATTGGAGCTTGCTGCTGCAAGCCTCAAATTCGGATTTTTAAGAAAATACCTCCAGTGGATATTTTGAATCTAAGTTGTGTTAAAAGAATAATATAGTGAAATTGAATCCAAATGTCAATAGTCTTTTCCTTGCAAACCGTTTTCCCTCAGTTATTGATTCCCAAACGACTGCTGCGAATCCCAGAGGTATTCTAAACCATGCAAAGAATCCATAACGGAGGCATTGTTTGCGCACCTTTGTGCGAATAAAATTTTGCCCAACTGGCGAACACTGCGAAAAAGCCCGTACCCCGGAGACAAGCTCCAATACGATCCTGGCATCGATCAGTGTAAAATTATCATTTTGGAATGCTGTTAAAACATAGTCGTATACAGAAATACGACTTTTAATTTAAAATATCCTTCATTATTATGATTGATCATTCTGCAAAAAAAAGTTATCTTTAAAAGATAAAAAATGTTTTTGGACTTAATTGACAAGTTCATTTTGAATGATGCGCCGATTCCAGGTTATGAAAAATGTAATTATTTTTAATGAACGCATCATGCCAGGCTGTGAACTGCATGTTATTGAATTAATTCCCCATAGAAGCCCAACCAGACGATGATGTTTTGCCAGGTGAAAATTCGATTTCTTCGGGGAAAAGTCAACATCGCTTCAACATGCAGGATGCTTTTGGAGACAGACAACTATCATTCAAACTTGAAAGTTTATATTTGTTTGAGCAATCGCAAAAAGCCTTTAAAAACCCGGGAGAGTGACTTTTAATGAAAAAAATTGCTTATATAATCACACGAAATGGTTCCAGCGAACTGATTGAAAACGGTATTTTGAAAACGATCGCAGACGGAGCACATGGCGCAGATGTCATCGCGATTTACTTTGTTGAAGATGGTGTCTATTATTTGGCGAAGAGCAACAAGCTTTCGGGGGATATTTCAGAGGTTGTTTATAATCAAAATGTTAAGGTGTTTGCCAGCAAGCAGTCAGTAAGAGATAGAAAATTGCTGCCTATGCTGCTCGAAGGAGTCGAAATTAGCACCTTTGACTCGTTTTATGAGATTGCCAAGAATGCGGATCATATCATCAGCATTTAAAGCTTGCCAGGATTAAAGGAGGGGGAGCAAAGCAAATGGAAAATTGTTGCTAATGGAACTGACAGGGCAACGTATTTCCATGTGTGGTATGCCTATCAGTCCAAAGTCCTAGTTTTTGATAGGTACGCCAGGAAGAATTAAATCAGTCTGATTGCGGATTGAATTTTTCACAAAAATGTGATATATTAAGCCCACAGCATCGGATTATGCCTGAGGTAGAGCTTGAAGAACACCACGACATCTGTCACAGTAATGCTTGTTGATAAAGATGCTGCTGCGCTGAACGGATTAAAGTTATTGCTTGAAATCGAAGACGATATAAAAGTAGTTGGACAGGTTGCCAAATCGGACAGAATACTAGTGCAAGTGAGAAAGTATCATCCGAATGTCGTGCTGATGGACTTCTTCGATTCTTATAGCCAGGGACTTGACATTGTAAAACGAATCAGCAGCGAATTTCCAGGCATCAAGATAATAATTATGACAACCTATCCAATCGCGGTTCGAGAAGTATTGCATGCGGGTGCCTGCCATGTTTTTCTGAAAGATTGCGTGCCCGATGAGCTGTTCGATGCAATTCGAAATCAGCACTCAACGCGTGATTCAATGTCTAAAAGCCACTGAAGTTGAAATCAAGAAAAATCTTTTGTTCTTTGCAAAATGTATGGGAAGTGGATGCAATCTGATCGGAGGGAATACTGTTACGATTTTTTATGGAACTAGAACCTGTACCTGCGATTGAATTGAATCCTGATAGCTTGAGCTTGAATCGAATCCTGAAATTGATGTTTCAGTACCAGAAAAGTCTGAAACAAAAGAATCCTGAGACGAAGCCGCACCGAGTACACCATCTGAGTCTGAACTTGAACCTGAATCTGAGACGATACCTGAACCAGCACACCTTTTGAGACCGGGAAATTCGTATTGAGATCGTAATTTTTTCTGATGCTTCGTGGGAGAGTAAACTCTGGCGAAAATAGATTGTATCCTTTCCCTGCATTTATACTCAATCTGAAATAAATCTTTTGATATTCCCATGATCCCCTCCTTCCTTGAGTGGAGCGATAAAGGCTCCGAAATTCTTTTCGGGGCCTTTTTTATTTGTGGCATATCAGCCTTGTACCTTTAGAGCAAATGGACATCCTTTCCCATTTCGCACAGCGATCTGATGTCTTCCTGCCCGGATATTTCAACGCTCATTCGGTAATCTGCGATTTTTCATACTCATGGAACTTTCGCCTAACCATACAGTTAATATATACTTGTTCATCGATATTCAAAAGGGAGGAATTGGTCTTTTAAGAAATGAAAGCGAAAAAATATGGTTAAACAATTTTTTAAATTTATATGTATTTTATATATGATCTCCTCTGGTCTTAATGCGGATGAGCATCAGTCATCGATTAAGCCCGATTTGCCAGATCTGGATGTCATCTTCATTAGCAGAAGCCCCAGGTATGAAAGGCTTCGGGTTTCCTACCAGAAAAGACAGGATGCGAAGGTTGGAGATGTCAATCCCTATTTATCCCCGGATGAAAAAAATAAAAAGCGATGGCCCGCCGAAGGGGATGTTGTAACCTTTACGGCTCATGTAAAGAATCATGGAAAATCCAGCGTTGAGGCTTTCGATTATTTATGGTTCATCGATGGTGCTGTCGTGGCATCGGGCGTTAGCGGACAGATTCTGCCTGACTCGGAACTGACATTCTCCCAACGATGGCGTTGGCAAAATGGCGCCCATACTGTTTCGTTTCAAGTCGATCCTCAAAATTTGATCTACGAAATCAGCCAAAGAAATAATTGTATGAGCGATCGAACCGATGCGCTCTCCTTTCATTTTCATGTTGAGCAAACACTGTATGAGTATTTCAAGACGATAAAGAATAGCTGGGGAACGTATTCATGGGAAGACTGGGCGCAACATCACGTGTCTTTGATGAATGAGATGTTCAGGAATTCCAAATATCCCCTGACGCCGGACGGCGTCACCGAAAGAGTGCGTCTGGACTCTATTACCATCCATCCCGATGAATCGCTCGATAAAAGTGGAACGCATGCACCCGAAGACTGGGAATGGGATGGTCGATGGGGCTTCGCCAGTGATTATTTGAAATCCGATTTTTACGCGAACAACAAATGGGCAATCGAACACGAATGGTCGCTCATCCATGAATTGGGACATCAACTAGTATATCGATTCATAAAACTCTTTACATTTAGATTGTAATTTTGTATATTGCCTTCCAACCATTG
>JAFGMA010000208.1 GCA_016927835.1 Candidatus Zhuqueibacterota bacterium
CGACTCCGCTCACCATAAAGTCATTATGACTATATTTTTTAATCGCTTAAGCGAAGCTTCATCCTGAGCGGAGTCGAAGGATGAACTAACTTTAGTCCTATTTTGCAGAAGCCTATAAATTATCACTGAATGGAGTATTGAAATGTTTAATTTATGAACGTTTATAGTATAATTGGTGTCACTCCGGGAGATAATACCTGAATTGAGCGGTTTCAGGTGCAGTGCTCCCGGTTCAATGGCTGTAATCTATCGATAGGCTCCCAATATTCAGGAGATTGCTCTTCATTAATTGAGTAAAACTCTCCAACAAGGCACACCGCTTTTAAATTTTCTTCGCTAAAGCTCATCAGCCCGGAACCTTGAATTTTGAACCGCTCAATCCGAATCACATCCTGCAGTACCAACGAAAATCCGGAAGATGCATAAATGAAAAAGCGTGATACCAAATTCTGACGCCCGCAAGGCAGTATAGAACGCATAACCCAATTTAATAAAAGAATCATAAAAATCAAGCTTTTTCATTTCGATTTTGTAATGGTTCAGTCACTGGTAGCATAATTTAACCTTTCAGAGGTTTCAAACCTTTGAAAGGTTATTTCTCCTCCCACAACTGAGGGATTACTCGATTTTGTAACCACCCGGCAAAAAAATACAGCATAGGTTGAAATTTTTGTTGCACCTGATTTAATTTTTATTAAATTACAGAGTCATTTACAAGACGTTGAACCATTAAAATGCGGAACGAAATCAAATGAGCAACAGACTAACCGATCATAAAAATTTGAACCTGGCGGAATTGCATCGCCAGGTTATTCGGGGCACTTCCGGAGGCAAGATCATCTGGCAGCCGCGCATCGGGTGCTGGTTAACCGACAAGCAGTTCGACAACGAGCCCATTCCGCCGCCATTCGACAGGTTGCCTTATGAGGCATATTTTGATGAATTGGAATGTTCTGCCAGAATTTATGAATACAATCGCTGCTTTCGAGCCATCGAGCACCCGGCGGTCAAAAGGATTGATGAAGAACTCCCCGGTGGGATCGTCAAGACGACCATCAAAACGCCGGTCGGCGAACAGGTGCAGCTTGATCGTCACTCGTCCAACAGCCCGCGCATGCTTCATGTAAAGCGGATTATCGAATCCCGCGAAGAGCTGAAGGTAGCCACCTGGCGTCTGGATAACGCAGGATGGGAGTGGGACCAGAATGAATTTGAGCGTTTGAATCAAAAATGGGGTAACCGGGGATTGCCAACGATGTACATGCCCCGGGTGAATGTTCAGGATTTGTATATTTCGACCATGAGCACCGAAAAGGCAATTTATGCGATATACGATTGGACAGATCAAGTTGAAACCTATTTTCGCGCCCTGGACGACAACCATGAGCGGCTTATGTATATTATCAATGCCTCACCGGTTGACGTGATCAATTTTGGCGATAACATCCATTGCGGGACCTTGCCGCCATACCTGTATGAAAAGTATGTCCTTCCGGCGTATCTTAAGCGCTGCGATCTGCTGCATCAGGCGAACAAATTCATTTCAGCCCATTGGGATGGCGATGTTAAGGCGCTGCTGCCTTACGCCAAAATCTCCGGTCTCGACGGGATTGAAGCTATCACCCCCAAACCGCAAGGTGATGTCACGATTGAAGAAACCAAAGATGCGCTGGGCGATGACATTTTTCTACTCGACGGGATTCCGGCAATTTTATTCGATTCAACGTTCCCGGTCTCAATGCTTGAAGAATTTACCCTGCGCGTGATCGAGCTCTTCGCACCGAAGTTGATTCTCGGCATCTCGGATGAAATTTCATCGCATGGTGAAATTGACCGCATCCGGGTGGTGGGGAAGATCGTTGATGATTATAATGCATCGGTCGGTCGGAAGGAATGATTTTTCAAATACTATGACGCCAGCGCATTGGTTGAAACGGCGTAACCATTCATGATTTTTGAGGGAGCCCGGGACAATTCCTGCGCTTTCAGACAATCAAATTGATTGCGACATTGCTTTTATAGAGTTTAATGAATACTGAAGAGGAAACATGACTTCAAAAGAAAGAATCCTGGCTGCGGTACGACATCAGGAAGGTGATTTTGTTCCGGTTTCGCCGCGAATCTGGGCATTTTTACTTGGTTATTATGGCTCTGCAAGCCCGATATTTCATTTGAAAGCAGCCGAAGAATTCGGATATGATTCCATTATAAACATGGGCACTGGTCCCTCGGATTATTTTATGCATCCGATCTCCGGCACGCCGCCGTTTATGGATTTGGAGGATATCAAGGTTGAGTTGACGATTGAGCGCAAAGGGGATTTATCCGAATTCAGGCGCGTCATTCGAACACCTGCCGGTGCCCTGCGCAGCGCTTATATCATCGGCAAGCCCGGAAATACCTACGGCATCAGTCCCAATTACCATCATCTGGAGCACCTGGTGAAGGATCGGAATGATTTTGAGAAATTAGAATACATTCTTCCCGCGGCGGAAACCTGCAACTTCTCCGAATACTTTCGAACGGAGGAAATGTACGGTGATCGCGGCGTCGTTTTTGCGCGACCTGCCGCCGGCGTCGACCATTTTCTGGCAGATGCTTTCGGCATGGAAAATTTGTCGATGCTGTACCTGGATGATCGCGACTTTTTCATGCAAGCGGTTCAGTTTTTTCACGAGTATTATCAATCCTTGCTAAGGCATACGCTGGAACAGGGCGTCAGGTATATTTTTGAGTCATGGTATAATTTTTCATTGAGTGCGGGCTGGTCGCCTCAAATGTACCGGGAAGTGGTGATTCCCTGTTTAAAATCCAATGTTGACCTCGTTCACAGCTTTGACGGCATCATGTTATTTTATGATGACGGAAAGATGATGCAAATACTACCGGACTTGGTGCAGACCGGTGTGGATATCATCGAAACGCTGTCGCCGCCTCCGGTCGGGGATGTCGATCTGGCACGTGCCAAGGAAATCGCGCGTGGCAAATCGTGTCTCAAAGGAAATATCGATATTGTAAACGTCATCCGATTAGGAACGGCGAAGCTGGTCGAAGAGAAAGTTGAAGCGGCGATAGCATGCTGCAAATCCGGTGGTGGCTTTATTCTTGCTACGTCCGATTCTATTCGCGATGGCTCGCCACTGGAAAATGTCAAGCGGTTTTTTGAAGCCGGGCGGAAATACGGAAAATTTTAGGAACCAATGGACTAATTTTAAAGAGGAGGTTAATTTATGAGAAAAGATGTCTATCGGATGGACAACGATTCGATTATTCATCTGCTGGAGCGGGAATACGGTTTTTCACCTGCCACCGGGATGCAGTCAGTAGTACTCGTCGGTGGCAAAGGAACGCGACTCGATGAAAGCCGGAAGCTCATCCGCGCTGAAGATTATCCGAAAATGAATCCTGAATTTCAGGATGAAATTGGTCCCAAAGGCATGGCGTTGATGACGTGCAACACACCTTCAGGCATTCGACAGCGCCCCCTGACCGATTGGCACCTGGATATCCATGCGCAGATACCGCAAATAAAAAAAATCACCCTCGGGCTCGGTTGCCGTGCCGATATCATGATCGATTACTACGAGCGTGTGCATCAAACGCACTTTCGTGGCATCCCGATGGAATTTCTGGTGGAAGAACATCCGGCGGGAACGCTTGCACCCATTATTAAATTGCTAGAAAAAAATGCCTTGCCGGAAGATCCCATTGTTTTCGCCAATGGCGACAACCTGATGGATATCGATTTTCACCGGGCGTATCTGATCGGCTGTTATTTCATTTTGCAGCAGCATATTCAGCCCAATGATGCAGTCATCGATATAATTGCGCTCGTTCCCTGGGAGGAATCAAGCGCGTACGGAACCATCGATTATGAGTTCAAAACCGGTATCGCACGTAAATTTAAAGAAAAGGGACCGGTGGCGCAAAATCCACATACCAATATCAATGGTCGCAACCTTACCCCTATCAACTCCGGATTTTCAATCATTCCCAATCCAAAATGGCTGTTCGGAAAAAACATCTCGAACAGCGTGATCGAGATCAGTCACCAGCTAGAGCAGGGCAAACTCGATTACAAACAGAATGAAGCCTTTGTGAAATATGAAACCTTATATGAAAAAATTGCTGCCGATGGCAAATTGTTCGGTGTGTATTTTGAAAATTACTGGACAGATCTGGGCACCGAAGAAAAAATCATTGCGGCTGAAAGAGATTTTGCTGGAACAGGGGTCGTCAAAAAATTCTTCTCATGATCACATTTCGCGCTGCTTCGTCCTTCTCGAATGCCAGCCTTTCCGAATTCCAACATCTGCCAAATCAAATTGCCTGATAGGTTCGTTTTTTCCCATCCCAATGCGTTTATATTCATTTGACAATTCGCATCAATCCGTCGAATATTTCAGATTCCGGTTTTCATGCCGTCCGCAAGTCACAAATGCTTATTAAGATAGTGCAATTCAATGCTCTTTAAAATTGCTTTTAGCTTTTGCTTGATCTGATCCGGGCACTGGTTTTCAGCGGTTCCGGGAATTTGCTATTGACAATTAACAACGAAAATTGTATATTACTTAAATTTTATCTGGCAAATTTTCGATTCTTTGAGCCAATTTGAATGGAAGCACGTGAAATCGCCGGATTGGTGCGATTCACCAGCGGTGGCACGCGCAATACGGATCGATGAGAACTCAATACATCATTATTATAATTACCGGAGGGATTGTATGGAAAAAAACAAGACTGGATTCATCGATTGGTTGAAAAAGGAAATTGTCGACTGGAAATACGAAGGATGGGTTTCTGCACGGGGTGGCACAAAAATATTAGCGCATTACGATGTTTCAGAAACACTCGACAAGCAGCGCAATCCGGCTTATTCCAAAAATTGGCTGATTTTGATTGGGATTTTGTTGTTGGGGCTCGGCGTGCTTTTTGGCTCAGGCAGTGAGGATCAACTTTTTTCAAGACCGATCATGGCTATTTTATTCTTTGCAGGTTTGATTGCTGCCTATGGGATGGGCTTCTATTTTACATTTATCCGGAGAGAAACGCCCCTTATAGGTGAACTCATCACGGTCGCCGCTGCGTTCCTCTACGGATATGCATTGCTGGCATTGAATTCCCTGTACAATATTCAGGCGCACATTTCAACGCTGTTCCTGCTGTGGGCGATTGGTATTTTTGTACTCGCCTTCATTCTGAAATCCGAATATTTGCTTTGTGCCAGTATTCTGGGATTCACCGGCTGGAGTGCCACATTGAGCGCGCACATCCTGACGCCCAATTATATTTACCTCGCCGTCATGCTGATCGTTCTTATTCCGATGGTGTACTGGCAAAAATCTGTACTGGCGCTGCTTTTCGCAACCATAGGTTTGAGCGTTTGGATAGGCATGGCATTGAACGCGTATTCTTCCAGCGCACAAATTTTCCTGCCGGTGATCTTCGTGCTTTGGAGCATTTTGCTTTACCAACTGGCATATCTGCATCGGAAAATGGATCAATTCAAGCATTTTTACTTACCACTAAAAGTCACTGCCATATTGCTGCTTTTTGTGGCGCTTTCTTTTCTTGCTCTTCGATCACTCGGTCTCACACAAGCCAGATTTTTCACTGATAGTCAAGCCTGGTTCTATGGGGAAGGGCTGCCGGTCCTCATTTTTGCGATTGTAATTGCCCTCGCCATTATCGCCGTTGCCATACTCAGTCTGGCTAAGAAGCAAAAAGAATTGTCGATGTTAATGGTGGAAACATGGCTGCTGGATCTCATTGGCGTGATTATGTTCGTCTACCTGCTTTTTCCCGAAGCCATCCCCGATGAATTGAAAAAATCACTTCTGACCGATTATTTTCTGCTGTACACCATGATTTTCAATATCGCGCTCTTTCTGTTCATCGCGATAATCATTTATCTGGGCATTCATACGAAAACTGCCTGGTTGTTGAATCTCGGAATCGCATTCGGGGCACTTACGTCATTGGCGCGCTATTTCGACAGCTTTTTGCCAACGCTGCCGCGAAATACGTTCCTGTTTATCGGAGGCGCAGCGTTAGTGATACTAGGGCTGTGTATCAAAAAGAAATAGTCGCTGCTGAATTAAAAATTAAATTATAACCTGGTGAATTTTATCCACGGAGCGATGGAAAATATGCGAAATAAAATCCTTTTCATTATTATTGCACTGCTACAAATTGGAATCCTGGCTTTTTTCATACATTCAAAATCGTCTGTCACAGCCAGCGAGACAAAAATTACGCTTCAGCCGCGTATGATCGAGCTGCAACGATTTACTGCAAATAACCGGATATCATTAACATATCCCATAAATAGCATTTCTTCAATAGATATGGCTTATGAATCCGCAAATTATCAAATAAATCATTCTGTCTATCTCAAACTAAAACAGAAAGATGATGTCTGGTCGCCGGTATATTTTAGTGCATCGATGCCGGAGCTTGCTGAAGGCGAAATACTGGTAAAGGGTCAAATTTCAGATATCGAGAAAGAAAACCAGTACAGCTTCAGCTATAAAAAAGATGGCAGGGCGCTCCAGGGCAAATGGATGGGAAATATCCGCAAAGTGAAAAAAGACGATCAGGCATTGCTGGCACTCGACAGGGCGCATCCGGAGATAATTAAGACTGCCACAAATTATATGGTCTATGAAAATCGCGGTTCCGGGCGCTTGTTGGATGTACAGCCGGTTCCCGGCAAAAAGCTTTCATTTCTGCTCAAAGTCAGTTTTGAAGACAACGGAAAAACCATTACCGGGCAATTTCAATACGCCAATGATTCGGCAAAGCCGATACCGCCTGTGGGTTCTCCCGTATCGGTTTCGTTCATTAAGGAACAGAAGGGCTACCAGGTGATGTATGTCGAACTGGAGCCGCTAACCGAAGCCCAGATTACCGATATTTCAAAAGGCTACAAGCTGGCAATCACGTTCGGTATCGAATATTTTCTGCTTCAGCCGGAGCAAAAACACGCTCTGAATGAATTGATTGACAAATACGGTGACACCGATGTATCGGTCGAAGCCGCAGTGCATCCGAGCGGAGAATTGGCGCTGACTGCGATTTTTATCGGAAAAGAAAAAGTGGCGCTCTAGTCTGCTGTCGATCATCCTTGAATGCTAAATCGTCGATTCAGATAAATCACCGCGGCTGTTGTTGCTGAGTGAGAGCCATTTAGGAACGGCATATTTGACTGAAATGCATCTGAAATCTATATCGCGCAGTATCAATGCTATGGGCACGCAGCTCGAACTGCTATTGCTGCACCACGATAAAATGCACCTGCAGTTCGTGGTGAATGATATCAAAGACGAATTGATTCGGATTGAATCTCGTCTAAGCCGGTTCAAAGCTGCCTCGGAAGTCAGCCGTATCAATCGCTTTGCCGGTGAAAAAGCGTTGTTGCTCGATCCGGAAATGATTTCGATAATAAAGGCAGCGCTGGATTTTCATAAACTGACCGGCGGTGCATTCGATATCACGGTTGCGCCTTTTTTGGAAAAATGGGGTTTCTATCAAAAACAGTATGCAGTTGCCGATGAAAATGCATTGATTGATCTTCGAAAGCGCGTGGGCGCGCACCTCATTCAACTGGACGAAGCTGCGCGAACCATCCGCTTCACAGTACCAGGAATGGAAATAGATCTCGGGGGCATGGGCAAAGGCTACGCGTTGGATCGGATTCTCGAAATTGTGCGCGAAAATGATATCGCCTCCGGGTTCATCAGTTTCGGGGGCAGCAGCATTTACGGACTCAACGTACCCGAAGGCAGACCGGGCTGGCAATTTAGCTATAAAGTTTCCTCGCGCCCGGAACTCGAACCAGTGCCGGTCGTGCTTCGTAACCAGGCGTTTTCGTTGTCCGCAAGCTATAATCGGCGATTCAGCCGCAACGGAAAATTTTACGGTCATATTTTTGATCCCAATTCTGGCGCACCCGCTGAGGAATTGCTGGCAGCGGCGGTGTTGCATCCGGCTGCGCTGACCGCCGAGATATTATCAACGGCATTTATGGTCATGGGTTGGGAGAAAAGCCAGCTTTTCCTGTCGCAACACCTGGAAATTTGCGCACATCTGGTGCTGCCGTACCTGGATGAGTACCAGTTGTATGAATTTAATTTTGAACGCCTGTGATCAATCCTGAAAAAATTCCCCCGGTCAAAAAGCAGGTCCGGGGCGGTTGGATTAAATCAGGCATGGAAAATAATCAAAATTCTGTTTAAAAATAAATCAACGGGGAGGTAAATGAGTATGAGTTTGGATCAGGTTACGCGCCGCAATTTTTTAAAGACCGCAGGTGTGGCAACAGCCGGGCTGAGCATTGCAGCCAGCACTGGAAAACTGGCAGGGCAATCCAAAAAAACTGCTGCCAACGATATGCTGCAAATCGGCGTCATCGGTACCGGCAGTCGCGGTAATCATCTGCTGCAAAATTTGATGACTATCGAAGGTGTAAAAATCACAGCATGCTGTGATATCGATCAGAAAAATTTGAAAAAAGGGGTCAAGTTAGCCGGCGGCGATGCATTTGCAGCGAAAGATTACCGGGAAATATTGGCTAAACCGGACATTGATGCGGTAGTGGTCGCGACACCCCTGTATTTGCATGCACCAATGGCAATCGACGCGATGCGCGCCGGAAAACACGTATTATGCGAGAAAACAATGGCGTACGATATCCCGCAGGTGCTCGCAATGATGCAATGTGTCAAAGAAACAGGCATGCTGCTGCAAGTTGGACATCAGCGCAGGTACAGCCCGCTCTACCAAAAAGTGGTGCAAATGGTTCGAAACGGCGTGATTGGCAAAGTAACCACCATTCGTGCGCAATGGCATCGTAACGGCGACTGGCGTCGTAGCGTAAAAGATCCCAAGGAGGAAAGGGACGTGAACTGGCGCCTCTATCGCGAATATTCGGGTGGACTGATGACGGAGTTGGCAACGCACCAGATTCAGGTTGTCAACTGGCTGCTGGGTGAAACGCCGGTTGCGGTCGTTGGCATTGGTGGTATCGATTACTGGACCGATAATCGCGAGATATTCGATAATATCCAGGTGATTTACAGCTACCCATCCGGTGTGAAGTTCGTCTATAGCAGCATAACCACGAATGAATTCTATGGCTGCAACGAGCAGATCATGGGAACCGAAGGCACCATCGAAATGAGTACCTCGGGTGCACGGCTTTATCGCGAAAAGGGTGTCAAGCGGACGGAATTTGAAAATTTCGTGATGGATTTCGAACGCCAGATGCTGCAATCCGTCGCTGTCGGAACCGCCTCATTCCTGCCCGAAGACCCGACAAAGGATATGGGCACTGAAATCGCAGTTCCAGGCATGACGCACGATGAAACCTACTATTCGCTCGAACACTTTGCAAAATGCCTCCGTACCGGCGAACCGATTCTATGCGATGTGATTGATGGCGGAAATGCGGCAATTTCAGGGCATATTGGCAACTTGGCGATGGATCAGCAGGAACTCGTCACCTGGCCCGAGAAAGCGAAGCTTGTTTGAGCTTCTGAAAAATCGTACAGATTTACTCAGAATGAAGACGCAATTCTTCTCGTTCCCTCGCTCTGTGACGGAATACGCCTGATCATTCCTTGACGGATGTTGGCAAGCAGTGATTCCCAATTTCTTGCCACTTTTGTTGCTCCTCCTGCATCCCACCGGAAACCGATGGAACGAGATCTCATTTTCAATCGAAACAGCCTTTTGCATTTTAAAGCTGAATTGGATTTTTTTCTTCTCAATTGCCTGCACTTGTTACTTGAACCTGCGAACTAAAAAAAATACACAAGAGCGACAAAGAAAGCGCAGTTCGCATCTTCAAAACAATTGAATCTTATGCTGAGAACCCAGGCAGCAATTTTGACGTTAAAATACTGAAAGGTAAAATGGCAGCTTTTAAACGCTTACGTGTTGGCAATTACCGAGTTATATTTGACGAAGATAGACATGTTTTACACATTTATCAAATTAAACACAGACAGGAGAGTTACAAATGATTCAAACACACATTATTGAAGAAGATAATAAACCCAAAATGGTATTGATGGATTATAAAGAATATCTCCGACTCAAAGAGGCAGAGGAAGACCGTGATGACTATTACGCAGCGCTGGAAACAAAACTAACCAATAAAAAATGGATTAAACACAGCGATATTAAAAAAGAATTTGGAATAGAATAAATAAAATAAAATGACCGAACAAACATTAGTACTGCAATTCGATACACTCGAAGATTGGGGTATGTTCACCTACGAACCCAAATCTTATGTTTTTGAAAATTTGAATCCCAATCTAAAGCTGCGTCCTTACCAGGAAAGAGCTATTGCCCGTTTTGAATATTACATGAACGGCTATCCTAAAAAGAAAGCACCTGCCCATTTGCAATTTCACATGGCAACAGGAAGCGATAAAACCGTGCTCATGGCAACCAATATTTTATATCTTTACCAGATGGATTACCGCAATTTTATTAATTTTAGTAATTTCACCAATATCATTCGCAGATTAAACAAACGCTAAAATTCAAAATATCGTTTCCAAAAAAAGGAGCATTTATGAAACGTTCACTGCGATTTATCCTATTCTTTTCACTCATCTTCATAATCGCCGGTATTTCCGGTTGCGGCAACCAGCAACAGCAGCAACAAAGCACGGTCACCGGAATCGAACTGGTGCGCGAAGGAGCCAATTCGGTCAAGGTCTATGTCAATGGTCAGCATTTTACAACTTACGCGCAGGACCCAACCGGACAAAAACCGATTTTCTTTCCGGTGGTCAGTTCGGGCGGCAATATGATCAATCGCGGCTGGCCCATGATTGAAGGATTACCCGACGAGAAAACCGATCACAAACACCACCAATCGCTCTGGTTCACCTATGGCGAAGTCAATGGCGCCGATTTCTGGGGTGAAGAATGCGGACCCGAACGTAACGGTAAAATCGTCACTACGGATTTGGAAATGCTGGAAAAACAACCGGGTTTCATCGCCCATGCGGACTGGATCATGCCTGATAAATCCATTGTGCTGAAGGAAGAAAAAAAGGTCGTATTTCTGGCGAAAGAGAATGTTCGCATCATGGATTTCACAATTAAGCTCACCGCCGGCGAAAAGGAGGTTCATTTCGATGACACCAAAGAAGGCATGTTCGGTTTCCGCGCCACGCCTTCGCTGAAAGATGACAACGACGGGCAATACATCAATAGCGACAGCCTGATCGGCAAGGATCAATGCTGGGGCAAGCGCGCAGCCTGGCTCGCTCTAGCTGGTCCGGTTAAAGATGAAACGGTTACCGTTGTGATATTCACCCATCCGGAAACGGTGAATTTCCCGCCTTATTGGCATGCTCGCGGCTATGGCTTGACTTCCGCGAATCCGTTTGGCAGGAAAGCCTATACAAACGGCGAAGAGCCGGCGCTGGATCACCACATCAAGCCAGGTGAAAGCCTGCTATTCAAAGCCAGGTTTATGGTGTATTCCGGCGAATTGACGAAATCCCAATTGGATCAGGAATTCCAACAATACACCTCCGCTGCAAAATGAGTGAATTCTCAAGGTAAAGTAGTTCAATAGACGAATCTTTCCCAAATTGATTTGCACCTATTAAAGCCGGTTGCGGATATATCTGTTAACCAGGATTGAGCGATTCAGCGCGCAGAGTTCCGGATTGATGGACTTTGGAAGATCCATTTCACAAGCGTTACGCTTCCGAAGATGAGGTCAGCAATTTCCACCTGATGGAAGAAACGGATTCGTTGCTGCGTTGGGCATTAAACGTTTTGATTTCAATATCTTGCAGCCTCGAAGCAAAGAACCTGGAACCGCTCAATTCAGGTTCAATCACCTATATAATCAAATTGGAGTTACTCATGAACCGAACCAACATCACCTTTATCGCATTGTTTGTCGTTATGATGGTATTCATTTTCAATTGTGCCGAAGACACGTCCGGCGTTAAATTCATCCGCGAGGGGCAGCACACGGTGAAAATATTGATCGATGGTCAGCATTTGACTACCTATTCGTTGAGTCCGGATAGCGAAAAAGCTGTTTTCTTTCCGTTGAATAGCCCCGGAGGAAATATGATCAATCGCGGTTTTCCGATTGTCAAGGGCGTGCCCGATGAAAGCCAGGATCACCCCCACCATCAATCATTCTGGTTCACCTACGGGGATGTCAATGGTGTCGATTTCTGGAACGAACCAGGCGATCCGAAGCGCAACGGGAAAATTGTGCCAACCAAAGTGAAATGCACCGACGGCAAGAAAGTCGGCGGCATGGTGGCGTATGCAGATTGGGTTATGCCAGAAGGCTGGGTTGCGCTAAAAGAGGAGAAGGAAGTCTTCGTTTACAATATGTCCGATTACCGCGCTATGGATTTCACCATAAAATTGACGGCTCAGGATAGCGTGATCCAATTTGGCGATACGAAAGAAGGCATGTTCGGATTGCGGGTGACGCCGACTTTGAAGGTTGATAACGGGGCTCAATATTTGAATAGCGACAGCCTTGTGGGCAAAGAACAATGCTGGGGCAAGCGCGCGGCGTGGCTCGCGCTAACCGGACCGGTGAAAGATGAGATACTCACCATCGCGATTTTCAATCATCCGGAGAGCATCAATTTTCCGTGCTTCTGGCATGCGCGCGGATACGGATTGACCGCTGCTAATCCGTTTGGCAGAAAAGCATATACCAAAGGCGCCGAGGAACCGTTGGGTCACGTCCTGGAACCGGGTGAAAGCATCACATTCAAAGCCAGGTTGATGATTCAATCCGGCGCAATGACAAAAGACCAACTCGATCAGGCTTTCAAAGAATATCAGGAAATGTAGGTGCGGAAATTATTTAGCATTTAAATATATCAGACTTGTTCAATCACCACGATTACTCTGGTGTCTACCAAACTCAGAGACTGAACCCTGATTTTGGGGATTTTGCAAAATTGGCGTAAAGCTGTTATCTCGAACGAAAACAAGCAGAATTCGCCAGGTAACCTAAAGTGAGGAGGAAAAAATGTTGCAGAAAACGAATCTCTCCCGAAGAGAATTCATCAAGAAATCAACCGCGGGCGCTGCCGGTTTGACCGTCGCTTCGAACCTTTTTTCGTTGGGAAATGTGCTGGGTGCCAATGAACGGGTGCGTGTAGCAGCCATTGGCACCGGTAGAAGGTGTCGCAGTCTCATCAGGGGATTTCATCAATTTAGCAAAGAGATGAATATGGAAATGGTCGCCGTGTGCGATCTATGGAAAATTGCGCGCGAAGAAGGAACAAAGCTGGTGGAAGAACTCAGCGGCAAGAAACCGAAGGTTTATCGCAACACGGACGAATTGTATGAAAAAGAGAAGAATCTGGATGCGGTCATAATCGGGACCGGCGATTTTCAGCACGCGATTCCTTGTGCGGAAGCGGTGAGGCTCGGGAAAGATGTCTATGTAGAAAAACCGCTTGCCAATAATTTCGATGATGCCCGGAATGTGCGGAAAGCCGTATTGGAAAGCGATCGCGTGGTTCAGATGGGAACCCAGCGCCGCAGCAGCGGGCATTATAAAACCGCGAAAAAGATCATCGAATCGGGCGCATTCGGGGAACTGCGCATCGTGGAAATGAATTGGAATGTCAACCAGCCCAAACGCTGGCGCCGAGAAGAAGAGGCTGCCCTACTCAGGGAAGAGGATGTCGATTGGAAACGCTGGCTGCTCAATCGCCCGTATCAACCGTTCGATCCGCGCAAGTATCTGGAATTCAGGCTGTTTTGGCCCTACTCCAGCGGATTGCCCTGCCAGTGGATGAGCCATCAAATCGATACCGTCGCCTGGTTCGCCGACGATCCGTATCCTGCTGAAGTTGCGGCGCTGGGCGATATCTACCAGTGGAAAGACGGACGCGAAAATCCCGATACGTTTGCAGCCGTATTCAAATATCCGAAAGGCTTTCAGGTCAATTATACCGCGCGTCAAACCAATTCTTATGGCGGAACAAAGGAAGTCTACCTGTCCAATTTGGGCGCTTTGGATACGGGACAATGGATCCTCTCAGGAGACGGAGGGCGTGACGGCGTTCGTCCCACCGGCAAGAATGGCAACTTGTTGGAAGAAACTTATGTGGATGATAAAGGACGCAATCGTACAAAAGGCATTTCAGAACCTATCGTACCAACCGAACAGGGTGAAGACCACATCAAAAACTGGATGGAATGCCTTCGCAGCCGCAAAACACCGAATGCGGATATCGAAGCCGGATACAGCCATTCAGTGGCGCTTTGTATGGTGATCGAAGCCATGCACACCGGCAAACGGGTGCGTTTCGATCCGGATAAGCATGAAATTTTAGTGGATTAAGCCAATCCTGAAGGTGAATTGAAATAACGTTCTTCAGGTCTGCAGCTCCTCAAATCGGCGAGTGTCATTCTGGTTTGAGGAGTATGTTTTTCACTGCTTAACGTCACAAAAATCAAACTGGAATCTCGCGGAACAATGCAGCCAATATACGTGAATCCCGAAACAATCGATACCCATGATACAACCTACAACGTCACTCATAGCGAAACTTCCGTTGCACTGAAAAGGTCTATTCAGGCGATAGGTGTCACCAATCCCGTCATTCTCGAGGAACTTCAACCGCAGCGTTACCGGATCATTTGCGGCAGGCGTCGGGTGCATGCTGCTCTGCAACTTCAACTGGATCAACTGCCGGTAAAAATTTTACGCGGAAGTCAAAAACCGTCGCTTGAATTTTTCAGGATGAATTTGTACGAGAACAGCGCCACCCGCCAATTTGAACCGATTGAAATAGCGACAATTGCGCTGAAGCTTGCCAGGTCATTTCTCATTCCGCAGACCGAAATCGCCGCCGCCTATTTTCCGCTGCTGGGACTCGGACAGAATCCAAAGCTTGTGCAAATGTATCTCGAATTCGACCGGCTAGAACAACCGATAAAGCAAGGCGTGAATGATGATTTCATGGGAATCGAAATGGCGACGAAATTACTGGAGTTGCCGCAACCTGACCGGTTGGCATTTTTCCAGCTTGCGTATCGACTGAAGCTGGGCAAGAATCGACAGCGGGAGCTGTTGAATTATCTGATCGATATTTCAAAACGCAATGAATGTTCCTTTGCACAAATTATTGAAGTTGAAGCGATTCATGAAATCCTGGAAAATGATCGGTTGACGTTGCCGCAGCAAGCCGAGTGCATCCGTCATTTCCTGAAAGTGCAGCGCTATCCCCGGTACTCGGCAACAGAGAAACGGTTTGGCGATCTCGTTACGCGCATGAAATTGCCCGGGTCGATTTCACTGGTCCCATTTCCGTATTTCGAGCAGTCAAACTATACGTTGATATTCACCTTCACCAATCACGATCATTTTAAGCAGCAGCTCAAGCATCTGCAACAACTTGCCGAAGCCGATGAATTGCGTAAACTGGATGATTTGTAGCGTCGCCCGCGGAAGAATCATATATCCCTACCTGAAAGTCTGATTTGAGTCCACGCACTGCAGGATAGCCCACGAAATACACGAAGTAACACGTACAACTTTTTTAGTGCATTCCGTGCATTTCGTAGGAAATATTATTTTTTTTCAACACCGATTTTCATTCCCAATAAGGGGTAAAGTTTTTTAATAAATCAAAAATATACTGAATACATTCAACTATATTAAATTTAAGAAGATAACGTAACTTATATACAGAAATTCAATTCGAGATCAATAATAATAGTTTACCCTATTA
>JAFGMA010000209.1 GCA_016927835.1 Candidatus Zhuqueibacterota bacterium
CAAACAGGATTCGCTCATCCTCGATAAGCTCCTCCTTTTCGATTTCCATAAATTTAACAATATTGCAGTAACCCCCTTCTTCAGGTGAATCGAACCTGTCGATTTTTCCATCGGGTGCTTTCATCGAAAGATCATGAATTGATGTTGTGAACTTCCATTTTGGATCGACAATCGCCAGGATTGCACCGCTATCATCCAGGACCGCTGCATAAAGAATTTCCTTCTCGTTCATGATGCCAATCAAATAATTCTGCAACGTTTCATGATCTTTGACGAGAGCAGCATATTGCGCGCTATAGGCAAGATTGGTTGCCAGCGATGTTCCCCATTTTTCGAGTTCAAGCTCCAGATTCTTTTTGCCGTTTTCAATAAAAAACGAAACCAGAATGATTGAAAATGATATCACGAAAATCAGCGTCCATAACATCCACTTGGTCCGTAGATTCAATCCTAGCAAGACATCCTTAATGAATCGGAAGTGATTTTTCCTGTATTGGATTGGCATGCACCGAAACTCCCATGCTAGATTCATGAGTTTTTGATAAAATTAAGTACCGTTGGCACTCCAGCCCGAGCCAGGATCGGCTTTCGAGCTCGAAAATTGTGAAATCGGTATCAGAGTGCTTTCCCACACATTACCTGAAAACTTGCACTTTTCGACTTTTTTCCGAAGACCCGATTCAATGATGCTGACTTATTTTGAACGCTTTTCAATTCGAAGCCACCGAAATTGCGTTTCTTGTTTTATAAGCCATGCGGAGTGTTTTATGTGAACGAATCCGGTTTCATTCCATGATCTGGTCGGCTTGTTTTAGAACTTCCGGCGGAATGTCAATCGATAACATATCTGCTGTACGTCGATTGATGAATAGCCTCGTTTTCCTGGGTGATAGTATAATCTGCCTCTCCAGCGGACCAGTTCGCAAAATTTCGAGTGCCAACTCGCCGGCTTGTTCCCCGTTATCGAAATAATCTGCTCGTATAGCCAGCAGTGCGCCCGCTTTTACATGATATTCCGATAAACCGAGAATCGGAAAGTTATTCGATATGCAGAATCTGAAAATATATTTAAGCAAGGCAAAACTGGAAAGAGAAGGATTAGCTGTGAGCCACAGGATATCATTATGATTTCTCAGGTTTTTTAGCACGGATGGAATATCTTCATTGGTTTTGATTTTGCCGGCTGCCACTTCAAAATCGGTGTTCATCGCGGCTCGTTTCACGCTTTCTATGTATGTCGAATCATCCGTCGGATGCTGTAAAATAGCGATTTTTCGGATTTGACCCAGCGATTTTTTGATATATTCAGTTTCAACCTCCGGTGGGATATCCAGGCATACTCCCGATACATTGGGGAATGGATGCCCGCCGTTCTGAAGAATACCCTGCCTTTCCGGATTCAGCACCATCAAGAACAGGATCGGGTAACGGGTAACCTTACCGCATATCAGTTTTGCGGCTGCACTCCCGATGGTCAACACAAGGTCCGGCTGTTGATGCTCAATCGCGTCGATAATATTTTCATTCGGATATTGAAGGTGATCGAGGCTGAAAACCAGGGGATTCACATCAAATTCACCCTTATTCAATGTGTCCATAAATCCCTTATATGACTCCTCATATTCCGGCAAATCCTTGCTTTTGACGACGATGAGCTTCGCTTGCTGACCGGCATCCTGAGGGAAAAGATTGGCAGCAAAAATAATAAAACCCGGGATGATACAGATTACAGACACAAGCATGTTAACCAAAAATCTCACAGTTCAATCTACCTCTCAATTTGGAAAATTAGTACTGCACTCAAGTCAATTGCCTTTTAAAAAACCAATCAGTTCAGAATTTGCGAACCTGTCAGCATCAGCAAGAATCAAAATGAATTGATTTTTCGCGACATCCGATTTAGCGCTGGTTGAATTTCCGCTGTGGCAAATGCTTGCACCACCAGGATAGCCCAGGGCGATTCCGCTGATTTTCTTTCTGCATCAGTGGAATTATAAATTACGTGATGTCCGAATACGCTCTAATACTCCTCGCCGACATACAAACTCAAGCCGTCAAAGGTCCACGGCAATTGCTTAAATCCATTGACCGTTGCAAATTGAACGAAGGGCTGCACCAGGTTATTCTGTGTATTTTGATCGACCAGTATTGCGCCCGGGTACTTTCGCTGAAAAAGCCAATAGATACGTTCTCTGGAGGTTCCTTTATACAGACTCAATTTTTCATCCGGCACTAAATCACCCACCCTGTATAGCAGGGGACCGGTTGACAATTCGGGATATATGCGAAGTCCGGCTTCGAGCGCGTAAAGTGGTGATAGCGTTGCTATTTTAAAATCATTGTAATCGACATTTACAAATGCTTTCATCTGAACCGCAGTTCGATGCAAAGAGATACTCCGCCAGTGTTGCACATCATGAATTTGATAAATATGTTGAAAAATTGGCTTTCCACCGGTAATTATGCACAACGAAGCCAGGCTGATTAAGAGGATATGGATATAATTTCTTACGTCCTCCGAGAGCATTTTATACCAGTAACTGATAAGCAAAATTAAAAATGGTATTGCCAATGCTAAATGCTGAATCCGGGGCGGTTGCTGAATAAGCACCACACCAATCGTAAGAACGAGCAACATCATCGTAAATAAGCTCTCCTTCTGGAATATCAATATGAAGCGCCTGCTTGAATTCATATTCAGATTCTCGCGATCAAAAAGCAGGGTAACAAAAATCAGGAATGCACAAATCGGCAAAACCAGACTCGTTGGATGAGCCAGTGTATTCAAGATGAAATGAAGCTTCGAATTCAGCGTCATCTCTTGCACATAATGCGTCATTTGATACCAGGATTTATTAAGCGCATGAATTTCGTAGGTATTGAAGGTAAATGCGTCCGGGTAGCTGTAATAATAATAAATCGCTGGAGATAAACCAAGAAAAATGCCGGCTATCAACGGCAGCACGCCCCTGTAAAGACGATTTCCCAGAGGGCGGGAAATGGGATAAAACAAGCATATCAACAGAAATGGCGGCAATGCTGAAAGGTAAAACGAGTGTATGCCGCAAGCAATTGCAAGCAAGATACCGCTGAAAAATATGCCCCCACTCCACATCTTATTCTGCGAACTGCTTTTGATAAATAAATAAAAGCCTGACAGGCAAAATGGAACAGGCATGATGCTATTGGCTCCATATCCCATCGTATAAAGCGTTGTATTATTCAAAACATAAAACAGGAGCAAGCTTGCCGAAACAATATTGCTTTGACAGATTGAGTATGATATTCTAAATATGAGCCAGGCAGATACGCTCATAAAAAATATATCAAACAGCCTTTTTATCAATAAATAATAAGTCGTATTGAGAACCTTGTAAATTAAACCGTAGGCGAGTGGGAGATAAGGCATTTGCAAAAAGGCAAAATCTTTGTAGATGGTATGATTTTGTGACAAAACGCTGGCGCTGATTTGCATTTCTTCATCAGGATTAGGATCAGTCCGCATCATATACGAAAAAATACCTACGCCCATAGCTAATAACAATAAAATCGAAATAACATTACCGCTGCTGTTCATCCCCATTCCCATTTCTGATGCTATCCTGGCGTCCAGGCGATTAATAAATCCTGAAACAATTCTTTATAATAAACCGCAAATTATCATCAAGTTGTGCTTAGTTCCTGACTGAGTATCTATTTCAAAGAATGAATTGGTTCAGGCAAAAAAACTGTCGGTCCCGCATGTCTCAAGCGCAATACCATAGCTTGATTGATAAGACTCTGTTTTTCAATATCTCTCGATTACAGAAAACTCAACCTGTTGATTGGCAGCTAAACTTGATAACTGGCTTTAATTTAAAGTTAATAGTGCCTTAATTGAGTTTGGTTTATCGACAGTACTTATAGCTTCAAATGACAGATTCTGCTTAAATATTTAAGCAATAAACCAGATGATTCAAAGCCGGGATTGCCTTTGACTATTCTGCTGTTTTTTGCAAATAATAAAAAATAAATGGGCATTCGCAAGCTTTCCACATTTAAATCAACTAGGTAAGGTCAAATTGGAGTGCATTTGTAGGGATTCATGCGATTTAAACAATCGGGTAAGATTTTTTCGCAATTAACAAAGAAGAGCAAAAAGTAAAAAAATCCGGGGTTTTATTGATAACCAACAAGCAGCGTGGGCTTCACCGGGAATTGACCTGCCAGTTCACCGAACAAACCGAATCCCCCCCGGTCTTTCGCATCGGCTTTCACGCTAAAGCGGATGCAAATTCGCCGGTCTTTTTTCCATTTCAGCTTCAGCGCATTTAAAATATTTTGAGGAATCACAATTTTTGTCAGGTACCCATAGCTGCCCGGCTCGAATTCCAATGCGTGCGACAGCACGCCGCGGGCATCCGCCGGATCGTCCTCGAAATGCACGGTTTGAATTTCTTCATCGTTCAGTGCGATCGTAATATCGGTCGGGAATTTTGTAACATCCGTTTGCGGATAATCGAACGGTTTTTTGCGGCTCCAATGGGCATTCGGAAAACGCGAATCGACTTTCGCATGCCCTCCTCTCGCAGCGCCTTCGAATAATAACTCAACGCGATTCACGCGATCGGCTGCGATTTGCTCCGGAAGCTGAAGATGATATTCAAAATAACCACTGCCCAGACCGGAGACTTTCTCCCCCCGGCTCTCCGGCGGATGTATCAATTCATCCCATTGCGCATCGGCATAATCACCCGGTTTGAATCGCAATAATGCAGCCTGATTCGACAGGTACTCCACCGGTTCCGTCGGTTGATCGTAAACAAATACATTCACATAATTTCGGGCAACCACCTCGCGATTCTCGTCTTCGACCCAAACCGCGACCGTCCCTGAAAACAGCTCATTCGGCAGCTTGAACGTAAGTGTATGTACCTTTTCCACGGTATACGGCTTGAACGGGATCCGTGTGCTGCCCTCGCGCCATTTCCTGAAATCGCCCAATTTGTCGTAGCCAGTGCATTTCCAATGCATTGTGGCTGTTTTAATCTGCCTGGAAGAAAAATGGTTGCTGAAAATTTCCGCAGAAAATTCTTCGCCGGGCAAATAGCGCGAGCATGGTTCTTTGTCAATGGCGATAAAATCTGCATTGTGGATATCACGGCAAGTAAATCCCGGCATGAGTTGTTCGTAGCCGAACGTCTTGGGCTGCCGATCGTAATTCATCATGCCATTGTGTTCCCATTCGATATCCTGTAATTCCGTATAAATATAGCCACATATCTTTTGATGCAGTCGCAATTCATTGGTCAAATATTTCAGACACCACGAGATGTCCTGGTCCCCGTGACCGGCGCTGATACCACCGTATTCGCTATTAATGAGCGGCGCGGTTGTTTGCCGGTTTTCTCCGGTATAGTTATGATGACTGCCGGGATAGGCGTTCCTGACGATCCAGTTGATATGATCCTTTGTGCGCCAATAGCTATCGATATAAAAATGCCAGCTATTGATATCAGTGTCAACGTGATCATAAAAGCAGGGTGAATTATCCTCTATCAACCGGGTGGGATCGAGCGTGCGCGCCAATGCTACCATTTCACGAACCCATTCCTGCCGTTCAATGGAGTATTCGCCGGGATTCTTCAATCCCCAGGTTTCATTGAACAGACACCATGAAAAAATGCAGGGGTGATTGAAATCGCGCGCCACCGCATCCCGAAATGTTAACTCCCAGTTTGCCCGGGCGCGATCCGAATACCTGGCAAAATTGGGCATATCGGACATGATCAGCACACCCAGCTTATCTGCCCAATAATAGAAACGCGGTTCATCCACCTTGATGTGAATGCGCAGGAAATTCAGCCCGAATTCCCTGGCGCGCTCCAGATCGCGTCGCTGATACTCATCGTCCGGATAGGTGTAAATTCCCTCGGGGTTGAATGCCTGATTGAGCGCTCCCCGCAAATAAATGGGCTGATTATTCAAAAATATATACTCATACGAATTATCTCCGTATTTCGCCCGATGAATCTTTCGCATTCCGAAATAGCTGTGAATGACATCCTGCTCTTGGGAATTCTGCTCCAGAATGAGTCGCACGAAATATAAATGTGGCTGCTCGGGGGACCAGAGTTTGGGTTCGGCGATGGTTCCGGCGATGACGACTGTATTTCGCCCTTTTTCGAGAGTGATATGTTGCGCCATCTCCTGAAATTCGTTTTCAGTGGATTTCAGGCGAATCACCACATCGCCCGGCTTAGCAGCGTGAATTATCACTTGTGCCTTGATTCGGCTGTTATCAATATCCGGATAAAACCGGATCGATTCCACATAAGTGAATGCTCGTGCCTCCAAGTAAACCGTCTGCCAGATGCCGCTGGTTCGGGTATACCAGCCAACCTGTTTGCCAACCGGAGTTTCATGATCGGTTTCATCGAATGCGCGCACTGTCAGCGTGTTCTTGCCTTCCATATCAACAAAATCGGTGATGTCGAATTCGAAAGCAGAATAACCCCCGATGTGATCGCCGATTTTTTGACCATTCAGCCATACATTCGCCTCCCAGTCCACTGCGCCAAATTTAATGAATACGCGTTTGCCTTTCCAATCCGTCGGCACATCAAAATCGCGTCGATACCAGGCGGCGCCGCGATATTCAACGTCCTCGATTCCGGAAAGGGCGCTTTCCCAGGGAAATGGCACCGCTATCTGTTTGGAGAAGCGATGTCCCCCGGCTTGATACCAGAGACCTTCAAGTCCCACATTTTCGGGATCCAATTCAAAATCCCAGCTTCCGTTCAGATTGTACCACTGGTTGCGTTGAAAATCGGGGCGCGGATGTTCCGGTTTCGGAATCGAAGGCATTTCTGCCTTGATGGTTCCGAGGAGAATGAGTATGAAAAAAAACATAATACACAAAGATAGCATCAATTCAATTCGTAACATTTCATTTCTCCGCAGGTAAAATGGTTATGATTATGTATTGCAGCGTTTTTATTGCGCTATGCGGTTCCGAGCGTATTGCCTTCCAAAAGCAATTTTTGAAATTTTAATCGCCGGGTAAACCAGTGCTAAACGATTCGACGGTGAATTGGGAAATATAGAAAATCGATTCTCCTTTGTCAAGTCAAAAAGTTTCAAGTTCAGATTTCTGAGAAACACTCTCAGATTTCTGAAAAAATACAGGCGAGTTAAAGGGATGTCAATCCATAATGCTTCCAGATGCACATGTAACCTTGCTCTACCCATCGGGTAGTTGGCACATCGATTGCCAGTATCAAAGATGCGAAAAAACATCGAGTACGTTTCAAGTGAGGATTGAAATGAGGCAAACGCATATTCAAAAATTAGGCAGTCTTTTTTTATTCCCGGTGATAGTGTGTTGTTTTGCCATGCCGCTGCATGCTGATGGGGGCATGGTCTTTACACGCGTCATCGGTGAATCCAGCTCCAATCCGGCGGATTCTCCGAATCAACGCGCATTGATCATTCATGACGGATCCTCGGAAACGCTCATTGTGCAGATTAAGTACCAGGGCGAACCGGCGGATTTTTCGTGGGTGATTCCGGTTCCGAACGTGCCCGATCCTCGCGCGATTCAACCGGCTGAGGATGAAATTTTCGATCGGCTGCATTCGCTGACTCAACCATCGGTCCTGGTTGTAGAAAGCATACGAAGCGGTCGTGGTGATAGCTATGAGGGCGGTCCGGACGCTCAAAACCTTGCCGATCCAACGCCACAATTGCAAGTATGGGAGCAACTTGAAATTGGTCCGTATGTGGTTACAACCCTCTCAGCCTCTGCGGAGGACACCCTTATCAACTGGCTCGTTCAGAACGGGTATCAATTACCGCAAAGCGGGCGGGGAATTGTCGAGTCGTATATCCAAAAGAAATGGTGTTTCGTTGCCGTGAAAGTGAACATGATGCAAAAAAACGCTGATACGTCCGCCAAAAGCCTGGTGCCATTGGCGATACGCTTCAAAACCGAGCAGATCATTTTCCCGTTGGAAATTTCAAAGATAAGCGCCGCACCATGGTCGGAGATTCTGCTCTATGTTCTGTCGGGACATCGAGTTGTGAGCAATTATGCCACCAAAGAAATTGACGCGAACAAGCTTTTCAACGAAATCGATTCCGAGCTTAAACAAAATGCAAATAGCGGGATGGCGTGTTCGTGCAAAAATCCGTCTTCTCCCGGTTCATTCTCCTACGATTACGAAGCATTTTTCCAGAGGGAACTCAACGCAACCCATTCGCCAACGTTTTTTATCGAATATGCTGATTATTTTTATTACGGCTCAATCGACGAGATCGCGCCATACCTGGCGGCAAGCAACGATTATTTCATTACCCGCTTCCGAACTTACCTGTCGCCGCAACAAATGGAAGATGTCGTATTCACCGCAGATCCGCAGGGCGACCGTGCACTGCGTCTGCAAATGGTGTATCATTATTCAACGACCAATGCGCCTGAAAAATGGTTTTTGGGATTTACCGTGATTGGATTGGTTTTGTTGCCTGTGTATATGGTGTCGGAATGGCGCCGAAAATTTTCACGAAAGGCTTTACTGGCGATTTTGATTATATTACTAATGGTATGATTGCTACGGCAAACGATTCAGTTATCACGGCAATGATCTGATTTTGCAGGCAGCCGTACCGGAGAGGATGAAAGAATGCGTGGACTATTTGCTAAAATACTCCTGTCAGCAATCCTGATAGGGGGATTATCAGGCTGCAATCTCTTTGGCGTCAAAGGGATTCAGGATAGGTACGATATTGAAGAACTCACAGTCGACAGCGTTGAATTGCCCGATTCAGTAAAAATCGGGGACAAGATTAATTTAAGCGTGCGCGGACCGTTACCGGATGTCTCATGGGCATTCGACCATTTCGAGCTTACGCGCGACGATACCAGGATCACTGTTCGTGTCTTTGGCAGAAAAGATACCGATGTGGAAGTGGTCATCATGCTGCTGGCAGTTTATGAGGAAACATTCGAAGTATCGATAGACGAACCGGGCAATTATTATTTTCATTTCCCGGGCGGGGGCGATAGTCGCAAAACAGAGAATGTATTCAACGGATCGATTGACAAATGGGTGACCGTTCTGCCATGAGGCAAGACTTATTCGAAAAAGGCTGCTGACGATTTGCAGCGAAATCGGGAGGCGAGAATAGGTCGATAATTTTGGGGGGGGATTTAAATGTATGCTGATGCTTTGGAGTTAAAGCCCTTTTTGGATTTCACGATTTGCATCGCATAAAGGCGATGCACTCCGAAATGCTCAAATGATGCCTGTTCGAAGTATAAATTTATCTTTTTCTTATTAGAATCCCGACGTCAGCGACATGTCCCCAGAGATCATTTTATGATGCTCATTTGATATCAAAATGGAAATGCGGTGTCATTCAGGAGAAATGTTTTTTATTATGTAAAAATATCTTTCCAGAATAACAAACCAACTGGATTATATTACAAATAATCCAAAATCAATCTGGCAAATTCTGAATTCAATTGACTTTATGCGAATCAAAAATTCAAGGAGATAACAGATGAAGAAAAAAATAGTGAATGGCTGGTTGATAGTGGCGATGATATGCCTTGTATTTCCGGCAAAAGCCAAAAGCCAGATGATTGCGGACATTACCGATCCTGTTGCTACCGATTTTGGAATATACTCTCCCAATCCGGTGACCATTACACCCTCGGTTCTCGCTTATACAGTTCAACCAGACTTCAGCAATGTGATCAATTTTGATGAATTCAATTTTAATGAAATCGAAAAGCAGTTTTTGATGCAGAATTATTTCCTGGTTTCGCCCAAACGAATCAGCGATTGGGGAACCGGTTATAAAGAATTGTTCGATGTTTATAATGAGTGCCGCGAACAGGGGATACCGGTTTTCGTAACCACCGACGCCATGCTGCACACGTTTCACCTGTGTTTCGACCGGATTCTTATGGATATCGAGCAAAAACGGTTTTACAAAGATTTGCATAACTTGCTCACCGCATTGCTGGATCACGCTCTTTATCAACAATATTCGGCTATCACTGACGAACGCACCAAGATCGCGATGTTGCGCACCATCGACTACCTGATCACCGCCAGGGTTTTATTGGATAGCACGTATGTGCCCCCGGTGAATGGCGGCAATTATATTCAGGAATTGGCGCTGGTTAGAGCCCATGCCGATTTCGAGTTCTCACCGATCATGGAATATTTGGAAGATTACACGCAGTACATCGTCCGCGGTCATTACACAAAGACCGATACCTTGCGCCAATACTTTCGGTCGATGATGTATCTCGGTCGGATGACATTCGCCGCCGATCCCGATCCCTCCTTCGAAGCGCTGAATCGGGAAACAACCCTGAGCGCATTGCTATTACTCCAGGCGCTGAAGCAAGTCAATGTCAAAGGTGAATCCCCGATGCTCGTATGGGATCGCATTTATTCGCCCACAGTTTTCCTGGTTGGCAAATCGGATGACATCAGTCCGCAGCAATATTTCGATCTGGCACTGCAGGTTTATGGGGATAATTTCGCGGCGATGGATATCAACAGCATTGGCGATAGCCCTGAATTCGACGAATTTTTGGCGTTCGCAAAAAGTCTGCCCGGTCCCCGAATCACCTATCCGGGACAGCCCCAGGGTTTTCGCTTCATGGGTCAGCGCTTTGTACCCGACTCCTACATCCTCGACGAGCTGGTGATGACGAAAATTCCGGGGAGAACCATGCCGACAGGACTGGATGTGATGACAGTACTCGGATCAGAGCGCGCTCGACAGCACTTGCAGGACAGGGGTGACATGGCGAACCCGTATTACGCTGCAAAACTCGACTCCCTGTGTACCGAGTTCCGACGTTATCCTGAAGAAACCTGGGCGCAAAATCTGTATTGGAACTGGCTCTATTCTCTGATGCCGATGCTGTTCACGAAACAACAAGGATACCCGTCGTTCATGCTGGTTCCGGCATGGGTGGATAAAGAGCTGCTGGCAGCGCTAGGCTCCTGGGCGGAATTGCGGCACGACACCATTCTGTATGTTAAACAAAGCGGCACCGAAACAAGCATGCCGCCGGCATCCAAACTACACCAGGGCTATGTCGAACCGAATCCGCATTTGTACGGCAGACTGGCATCTCTGGCGCGCTTTTTTATCGACGGACTGGATGACCGCGGTCTGCTGTTTTCGAATTTCAAAATCAATCTGGAGCATTTTGAAAATTTGGCGCTGTCGCTGAAGACAATTTCCGAAAAGGAGCTCTTGCGGGAATCGCTGACGCCGGCGGAGTATGATCTCATCTGCAATTTTGGACTGGAAATTGAGCTCATCGCCGAATTCAATGAGTGGGGAATGACCGAAGGTCCGGGACCCGGTTCGGAGTGCGAAATGCCGGTGATCGCGGACGTTCATACCGATGCCACCTCGGGGCTCTGCCTGGAAGAAGGTGTGGGCTATCCGTTTGTAATTTATGTTATTGCGCCAGTCGAAGGTCAGTTGAAAATCACCAAAGGCGCTGGTTTTTCATATTATGAATTCACCCAGCCAATCGCCAACCGCTTGACCGACGAAGCCTGGCGTACAATGCTGAAGCAAGGAACTGCGCCGGATTTGCCGCAATGGTGCAGCAGTTTCATCGATTCCGACTGGCAAAATTCAAAGCCTGAATATTACTTCATGAGCAATATGGGATTTCAGGGCTTTTACGCGGAAATTGAAACTGAATCGCCGACGGTTGGCGATAACATTCTGCTGCGCTTACGGACAACCGAAATGTTCGGTGAGAATACACCGGTGGTTATGGTTGAAAAACCGGATGGGTCATCGGTTAAACTTTCCGCCCTTTCCCGTAGCGGAAATGACTTTGTCGATACAGTAAAAACCGCCGATTGGGAATCCGGTCAGGTTTGGATCGATGCAACTGCCGAGATCACGCGATGGGAGATGGAACAGCCGACCGTGCAAACCTATCGGACCGGCTTCTTCCTGAGAAATCTGACAGGAATCGATCCCGAAATCGACATGCGGCTAAATGGTTTTCGTTTGGAGCAAAATTATCCCAATCCGTTTAATCCGGAAACGCGCATCGAATATCACCTGCCTGAAACCGCTTTCATAACATTGAAAATTTACAACATACTGGGGAAGGAAATGCGCACATTAGTCGCAGGCAGGCAAGCCGCCGGCAATTTTTATGCGACTTGGAATGGCAAGGACGCCCTGGGATTGGACGCGCCTTCCGGTGTTTATATTGCGAGGCTGATTGCCGGCACGCACGTCGAGAGCCGGAAGCTTATTTTGATGCGGTGATGCTTTGGGCTTATGTTCTGGATTCGCTAAGAATAAATCACCCGGTCGATCTATCAGCTTATTCCAGGAATTTCAATTTATGTTTTGATCGGATAAGTCGTCAATGATGACTGAAAATATCTCATCTAAAATTTTCTCAAGTGTCACCGCTGGCGACGCGCTTATTTCATTTGCTGTATGGATATGATAGGGAAAGGTGGAAACCTGTGGATGATGTGGCGCTGAATCCCAACGTTTTATCAGATGCTGGTTTGAGTCCATATAATGGAATCGGTATGTTGGATTATCAGGACTGATCAATTCCATAAATTCGAGTATCATATGATCAATGAAGATGAGACGTCCTTTAATGATACTCATTTCATTCATCAGAGAGATAATCGAAGGCTATATTTTGTTCAATGAGCAACCAATCGAAGACATCTAATTTTTTTCGAGGCGGATTCTATATTTTTCAATCATATTTTTATTGAATCGATAATAGCAAGCTTTCGTTTCAAATGATCACAAGCTCGAATTGCGAAGAGCCAATCAAACCATTTTTCACTATCTCCTAATTTACCGCTATTAAAATCTTCCAGGAATTGAGAGCTTGATATATGGTTGCTTTTTTCAAATAGCTTTAATTTTGAGGAATATTTTTTTAAATTATACTCCAGGCGTTTTTTTCAATCGCCAAACCGGATTTCAGCATTGGGAGTGCTTCATCTCGGATTTCAATGGATTGCATCTGGCGCTCCTCAAACAAGAAGTAAATTGCATTTTATTGCGTGCATCGTTCCAAAGTATCCGGTTTAATGCCTAAGACAGGTGAAAACGGCAGTTGCCCGGGCATCCCTTTTTAACCGGAAACTGAGAACGATGACCTTTGCAGCCAGCGTACAAGGCTGCAACTGCATTTGAAACTCTAATTGATTTAATATAAAAGATTTATTTTTTGAAAGCAAACATTTTTATAAAAATCCTCTCGACTTGAAAAATAAATTAGCTAAAGACGCCAGAGGAAAATCCCGCAGCAAAGAACGGAGGATCGAACGATGAAATGCCTGAAGATTTGCCTCATTCTTCTTTTGCATGTTTCCTTAAGACCTGGCTATTCGCAAATTGCGATGCTTGCAGATATCCGGCAGGATGTCGTCACCGAGTTCGGCACATACCACCCGTACCCGGTGACCATTCAACCGGTTGTGCCGTACTACGATGTCGCTGCTGATTTCGGCGATGTTGTGAATTTCAGCAATTTCAATTTTTCCGAAAATGAGAAAGCATTATTGCGGCAAAATAAATTTGTAGTTCAACCCGGCAGCCTCAGCGAATATCGAACGGGCTATGCTGAAATTTATGATATTTACAATGAATCGCGGGAAGCCGGGATTCCGATTTTTGTTACCACCGATGCCATGCTGCACACGTTCCACCTGTGCTTCGACAGAATATTGATGACCATCGAAATCCAAAAATTCTATACGGATTTAAATGCATTATTGGCTGCCTTATTCGATGAAACCGTTGAGCAATACACCGTCGCTGCCGATAGTGCCGTGCATGCCGCTTTGCTCAGAAATATCAATTACCTCATTGTCGCGCGCTCGTTGCTTGACGACCGTTTTGTTTCGCCGGTGAACGGCGGAAAATACATCGCTGAATTGGATCTGATTCGCCAGCACACGGGATATGCTGCGTCACCTCTATTCGGCTATGACGAGGACTACAGCCAATATATTCCGCGCGGTCATTACACCCGAAACGACACCCTGACGCAGTATTTCCTCGCCATGATGTGGCTCGGACGCGCCACGTTCGTCCTGGAAGCCAATCCCGATGAAGTCCGCTCACAGACATTGAGCGCGATTTTAATGCTACAGGCACTGGAGAATTCAACCGTCGGAAATGAGGCGTCGCATTCGGTGTGGGAGCGCATCTATTCCCCGACAGTGTTTCTGGTCGGGAAAACCGATGATATCAATATTTTCCAGTACCTGGAAATCGCCGAACAGATTTACATCGATTTTTTGATACGCCATCCCGATGAATTGGGCGAAGTGACGCTGCTGGATGCCTTCGTCAAAAAAGCGCAGCAATTGCCCGGACCGCTCATCACCACTGAAACACCCAAAGGATTCCGGTTGATGGGGCAGCGATTTGTGCCCGATTCCTGGGTGCTCGATGAATTGGTGATGACCAAAGTTGCGCTTCGCTCCATACCAAAAGGACTGGATGTGATGAGCGTACTCGGATCAGAATGTGCCATTCGGTTGCTCAAGGACATGGGCGAATTTGCCGCATTTCCGTCATACACAGCAAAACTGGATTCGCTATGCACCTTGTTTAAAACGTATCCGGAAGAAAAATGGGCGCAGAACCTTTACTGGAACTGGCTCTATGCGCTAATGCCTTTGCTCGCCGAAAAAACTGCCGGCTTTCCGGTTTTTATGCAAAACGCTGCCTGGATGCAAAAAGACCTTTTCGCGGCATTGGCGTCGTGGGCTGAACTCCGCCATGACACGATTCTCTACGCAAAGCAGAGCAGCACCGATCGCGGAGTGTACGAACGCTCCGATCTGATCCAGGGTTACGTGGAGCCGAATCCGTACCTGTTCACACGAATGGCGTCGCTGGCTGGCTTCTTCATTTCAGGACTGGCGAGCCGCGATTTATTACTACCGGGGTTCGACACCATTCTATCGGAATATAAAAACCTGGCTTTGGCGCTGAAAACAATCGCTGAAAAAGAACTGACCAATCGCTCGCTCGAACCGGCTGAGTATGAATTGATCAACAATTTCGGATTGATTATCGAAGGCATTGCGGCATTCGATCTGGATACCGCAGGACCTGCGCCTGAAGATGTTGAAGAAATGCCGGTGATTGCCGACGTACATACGGATGCGAATACGAATACCTGCCTGGAAGAAGGTGTGGGCTATCCGTTTCCCATTTACGTGATATGCCGGATTGAAGATCAATTAGTCCTCGCCCGCGGTGCCGGCTATTCGCACTACGAATTCACCATGCCCTCGTCACAACGATTGACCGATGAAAAATGGCGCGAGATGTTGAAATCCACACCCGCCCCGGCGCTGCCCGAATGGACCGGCGCTTTTCATGATACGGGCGTGTCATTGAATAATGCGCTGCCTCAAAAATATTTATGTGAGAATATCGGGATTCAAGGAATTACAGTGGCTCTTTCAGCCGATACAATTTTTGCCAATGAAAAAATCTTTCTAACCTGCCAGGTGAAACCCGTGCTGATAAATCATCCGGTTGTAATTACTGCCACAAATGTCAGCGATTCCATTTCCGCAAATGCCCTGACCGATGACGCCGGCATTGCCAATGTTATGTTGGAGGACCTACAAATCGGACAATATAACATCACCGCAAAAATGACGCTGCCGAATTCCTCAAAACAACTTTGGTACCGTACAACATTTTGCGTGGAATCCGCCACAAAAACGACACTTCAGCACGAGGCGGATTTGCCCGAAATCTACGAACTGGATCAAAATTATCCCAATCCATTTGCACCGTCACGAGCTAGCGGAAATGCCCCGAATACGTCTATTCGTTTCCGATTGCCGCTTCCGCAAACGATAACGCTGGCAATTTATAATATCAGGGGAGAACGTGTCCGCACTTTGCTGAATGGGTACAAAATGCCCGGCTATTATCAGATTCAATGGGATGGCAGGAATGAAAGCGGGTGCATGGTTTCTGCCGGTGTTTATTTTTATCAGTTGCAGGTGGGGCAGCATTTGCTGACAAAAAAAATGGTGTTGATGTTTTAAAATGAAGGTTTGAGGAAAACAAAGCCATTCCCGACCGCTCCGGCTTCATCTGGCAGGGGGATAAGGCTCGACGAGAAGAAAACGACAAAGAGATGCCGAACTTGAAATCGCTCAATTTATTAAGTTTTACAAAAATATTCGGAGGCTACTGAAATGAAAACGAAACATCTAAAATCCATGAAAGCTGCCCTGGTGATTTTGGCATTCTTTGTGGGAGCGCCGGCACAGGGTCAAATGATCGCCGAGATCACCGGTGACATTCAAACCGAATTTGGACTTTACCAGCCCATGCTGATCACAGTCGTACCGGATGCCGAACCCTATCAAATCGCTCCGGACTTCAGCAATATACAAAATTTTAACGATTTCCGTTTTTCAGATTCCGAAAAACAGCTCCTGCTACAGAATCATTTTATCGTTAATGCGCGGCGCGATACGCTTGGAACAGGGTACAAGGAAATTTATGATATCTACAATGAATGCCGCGAATACAACATTCCGATTTTTGTAACCACCGACGCGCTATTACACACTTTCCACTTGATTTACGATTACGTTCTAAAAACCGTTGAATGTAAAAAATTTATTGCCGATCTCAACGCACTGACTGCTGCCCTGCTGCAAACGGCTGAAGCTCAATACGAAGCGGCAACCGATTCATCCGTAAAAGCCGCTGCTTCGCGAAACGTCGCTTATTTGTGCATTGCGGCTTCATTGCTCGAACAGCCGATCCAGATTCCGCCCTACGCAGAGAGTCTGGCAAACAAGGAGCTTTCGCTCATTTCGAACGCAGCGGGCTATGCACCTTCGCCGTTGCTCGGCTATGATGAAGACTACACCCAATATAAGCCCCGGGGGCACTATACCGCCAGCGATTCTTTGAAAGCCTATTTCAAAGCCATGATGTGGCTGGGGCGGGCGACATTCACATTAAATCAGGCATCCACGCGCAGTGCCTTGCTGCTGGTACAGGCGATGAATAACACAACCGTTTCCGGGGAACCGGCAATCGATGTCTGGCAGCGGATCTATGCGCCGACAGTATTTTTTGTGGGCAAAAGCGATGATATTAATGTGTACGCCTATAATCCGCTTGCAACCGAAATATACAGCGCGCAATTCAACAACCTTCTTCCGGATGCCTTCGCCGACACATCCCTGATAAGCGCTTTCATCGATCATGCCAACCAACTGCCAGATCCCCAGATTCCGACCTTTACGCCCAAAGGCTTTCGGCTGATGGGACAACGATTCATCCCGGACGCATATATGATGTCGCGGGTGGTGGCAATCTTTGCACCGCGAGAAATGCCTCGAGGACTGGATGTGATGACCGTCCTCGGCTCTGCAAGGGCAAAACAAATTTTAGGTGATTATTATAACGACACGGCTCACTTCCCGCAACTGGATTCGCTATGCGTAAAATTTGAAAGCCTGCCCGATTCAGTGTGGGTGCAAAATCTGTATTGGAACTGGCTTTACTGCCTGATGCCACTTCTTGTTCCGAAAGAAGCCGGCTACCCCGAATTCATGCGCAGCCCGGCATGGATCGATAAAGACCTGTATGCGGCGCTGGCATCTTGGGCGGAGCTGCGGCACGATACGATTCTCTACGCAAAATCGAGCGTAACCCTGGGCATGCATCCCACCGCATCTCTTGTTCAGGGGTACGTTGAACCCAATCCCCATTTTTTCGCCAGGATGGCTGCACTGGTCAGCTTCATGCGCACCGGACTCAGTTCTGCCAGCCTGCTATTTTCTGAATTCGACTGGCGGTTGCAGCAACTGGAAGAACTGTTGCTGTCACTGCTGATAATTTCAGAAAAGGAGCTTTCCAATCAAAATCTTACCAGCCAGGAATATCAACTCATCTGCAATTTTGGAAAAACCATTGAAGAACTGGTTACCACAAGCAGCTATGGCTTGGAAGGTCCCATGCCGCGGTCTGAAGATGAGATGCCGGTGATTGCCGATGTACACACAGATCCGGTTTTCACCAATTCCATACTGGAAGAAGGCGTGGGGTATCCGTTCAATATCTATGTCATTTGCAATGTCGCTGGTCAACTGGTCGTCACCCGCGGCGGAGGCTTTTCGTATTACGAATTCACTCGCCCCATTGCCGAAGGTCGCCTGAATGACGAGGAGTGGAAAGCCATGCTGAAAAGCGACTCACCACCTGCCCTGCCAATCTGGACCTCGAATTTCTTCGATGCTTCATCGCCGCTGGGAAACAAGCAACCCGAATACTACTATTGGCGCACGATGGGAATGCTGGATTTGTGCGTTACCGTCTCCTGCGATTCTCCGGTAGTCGGCGATATCGTTGAAATGGAAATCACTTCCAACCACATTTTCGCCAATTCCCCCACCATTGATATCATGCCCGAAACCGGTGATGCGTTCTCGATTGAGAATGTGAAGCCATCCGATTCCGGCTATCGCGCGAGTTTCGACACACAGAGCTTATCAACAGGTCGATTGCTGGTGCAAATTTCTGCTCAACTCGGTCGGTGGGAACTTTACGGGAAAGTATCCTACCGGTATCTGCTGCATCTGGAACGAACGAGTGCGGCGGGAGAAAATGTTGAAATCACGGGGCAGCATTTCACTTTCATGCGGAACTACCCCAATCCATTCAATGCCTCCACCGATATCTTGTATGAACTCAGTCAACCGGGACACGTGACATTGGAAATTTATAACCTGTTGGGTCATAAATTGCGAACGCTGGTTTCCAGTGAAAAACCTGCCGGCAGGCATACTATTCGTTGGGACGGAATGGATACCCTCGGCTGCCAGGCACCGACGGGCATTTATATGTGCCGCCTGAAACATGCCGGCGGGGATGCATTTCGAAAAATCATGCTGGTGAGGTAGCTCATGAAAAATCCGATAATTCAAGCAGCTCTGACGATTATGATCGCATTTAGCTTTGCTCAGAATGGCGGATGCCAGATCGTGAATGGCAGCTTTGAAACCGCAGACGGACAGCCTTCGCTAACGGGATGGGTAAATTCTGGCGGGCAATCATTTGCCGAAGCTCCGCCTGGAGGCGGCAACTGGTCCATTGAGATCAGCGGAGGTTGCGTTTGGAGCCATTGCTGCCAATTGATCCCGTCTATTCAGGATAAGGAGATCTGGGAATTGAAAGGCTGGGCAAAACGTGCGAATCGTATCAGCGGCGGACACATCGGATGGTACAGCACTTCGGGCGACACGCCCTTGCGGGATGTTTTTATCGGTGATACTGTCTGGACTCATATTTCCGTGCAGGATACATTTTCCCTTTCTGAAAAAGATACGATTGGTGTGATGCTGATGGGAGGCGGCGGGATTGTCGGTTGGGGCGGCATTTATTGTGATATGATTGAAATCGAAAAAAAAGGAATTATGTCTTCAACGGATCAAACTGAGCGAAGTCCCCTTCATTCTTGCCTGCTTCAGAATTACCCCAATCCGTTTAATGCATCTACCATGATCCGTTTTTTTGTTCCGGAGCATCTCGAAGCGGATGCTGTTTCATTGAAAATTTTCAATTTGAGAGGGCAGCATATTCGCACGCTTGTGGATCAGCCGCTACAAGCAGGCTTTCATCAGATTCCCTTCAGCGCTCCAGATTTGGCTTCCGGCATGTATTTCTCACTTTTGCAAATTGGCACAATGCGCCTGACAGGCAAAATGATTTCGACGCACTAACGGACGTGAAAAAAATGCGGAGGATCAGATGAATTCACTTTTCCGGTTTACCTTGATTTATATTGTATTTGCCAGCAGTCTTTTCTCTCAATCGGATAGCCTTTTTGTCAAATTCATTTTGGCTCGATTCGACTATCAGACGATGGAATCGAAAAATTTATATCTCTATCACCAACCGCTCAATCCCGGTCGACCTCAATCGGATGAAGAGCTATATGGCGAGCTATACGTTAAAATTGAACCAGCCGGTGATTTCGGAAGCACACTCATGCGCTCAAAAGCCACCGGCGACACCGTCTACAACGCCACCACGATTTGGGATGGCAAAGGCGAGCACATCTTTCCTCCGCCGGAGTACGAAATAGATGCGTCGCCTGGCTCCGATTCACTGGTGCATCCCATGCGACTGGATGTGGTGGATGATTTTTTCGATTCCGATGACAGCGCCAAAGTGGGAATTATATTTGAAGCGGCAAAAAAGTATGCCCCGCTTTCCGAATTCGGAAACCAACGATTTTGTGCGCTACTCTACAAGCATTATTTTTCCGTAGGCGCTGCCGATCCTTCGACCGCTGAATGGATTGTGCTTTTTTACACAGTTCCCTCCTACCCGCCCGTATTCAAGCGACAATGGGTGAATATTGCCGGCAACCTGGGAAAGCCATATATCCTGACAATAGCACCACACAGCGCGGTAGCGGATTCGCTGATAATCGGAACAACCCTGGGTGCTTTTTCAGCACGTAATTCTGGCGCAAGGTGGAAACCGGTCAAATTTGATTCTGCCTTCAAAACAACAGTGACGGTTGTTGAAAATCATCTGAATCCTTTCGTCATGAGCCCCGTGCCGGTCGATATAACATACATCGGAACAACGGATCATAGTGCTGTCCCCGAAGAGCGTGATGGTCGTATTTTCTTTCGCTTTTCAGATGCTTCGCCCTGGGAAAATTTGCATTTCGATAACGCCGCTGTAACCGCAATAGGCATCGATCCGCAACAGCCGTTGCGAATTTATGCTGCGGTATACAATCCATTTTATTCAATCGGCGGCGTTCATCGCTATCAGCCGCAAACCGGTTGGCAGGAATTGCCGTTTTTCCCGCAGTTAACATCCGAAGACTTTCCGATTGTGCGCATCAACTGCATCACCGTTGATCCGGTCGATTCAAACCGGATTTGCCTTGGAACCGAACTCGGACTTTACATAAGTACTGATTATGGACAAACATGGGAACACCGGCTGGGCAATTTCAATATTGTCTCGATCCAAATACCGCTCTTTCAAAGCCCCACACTCTGGGCAGCCACCTCAGGCATCACCCGTTCTGACGGAATTTATCGCAGCGAAGATGGCGGCGAAACATGGGCGGTTCAGCATTGGTGCACCCGGATTGTCGATTTCATTTCAGGCAGCCCGATTGCTTCCGATCCTTGGAATATGTTTTACGCAGCGTACGACCAGGGCGTATTCGTCTCCGATTACACCGGGCAGTATTGGGAGGAAATCCCCGGCGATTTGCCCGATAAGAAAATCACATCTCTGGCACTCGACAGTCGCGATTTTCACGGAATTTATGTCGGAACCGAAACCGGCATTTATAAATATCAGCATGTTTTTCCTTTTATCGACTTGCACGTTTCAAATTCCGATCTGGCTTATTCGCCGCCAATGCCCATAGAAAATGAAATAGTTGATATCTACGCGGATATTCATAATCGGTCGCGCATTCCGGTCCACCAGGTTGAAGTCGCATTTTATGACAACGCTCATGGTATGCTGCCGGTTATTATGCCGATTGACAACGTGGTGATTCAAAGCATTCCCCCGGATACATTCATCACGGTCCATGTCAAATGGCGGGCGGAACGAGATGAAAATCGCATTTTTAGCGAGCTTGATCCGAGGGACACAATTCTGGAAATGAACGAGACGAATAACGTGGCTTACATTGATATCCGGGTTCTGCCCGCCCCGGTCGAATATGAGTGGATAAATGTCAGCGGCAATTTGCAGGATGCGAAAATCAACGATATTTCGACGCACCCCTTCTCCCGTTACCAACTTTACGTTGCCACCGCGAGCGGCGCCTTTAGCACCGAGGATGCGCTTTCGAAAAACTGGAATCCGTTGAAGTTTTGCGATCAATCCGATATTCACGCCACTTGTATCGCCTCCGAACCGCACCCCTTTCTGGATTGGACAGTGCCAACGCTGTATGTCACCACCGAAGAATACACCGATATTCCCGAAGACCGGCTGGGTCGCGTTTTCCGGAGCGAAGACGGCGGACTCAACTGGTGGAATACCGGATTCGATGCACAAATGGCTGTAACAGCGCTGTACGTGTCGCCGATATATTCATTCCAGGCGTACGCCGGCGCATGGAGTCCGTTCTATTATAAAAACGGATTGTTCTCATTGTGTGACTCACTATGGCAAAAAATCCCGATAAATGGTGACAGCCTGTTCTTTAAAATCAATTGCATCGAAACGGATTGGCAGACCGGGAACGTGATTTATGTGGGGACATCACGCGGACTGCTAAAAATCAATCAATCAGTTGAAGCGATATTCGAATTCGCGCTGCCGGATTTCAACATTGTTTCAATAGTCACAGAACCGGGTTGCCCGGAGGTGCTGTATGCTGCCACCGGCGGGCGCAGCAAGTCGGATGGCGTATACATGAGCAAGGACGCAGGCGAAACCTGGGAGGTGATTCACTGGCACACGAAGATCATTGAAATGTGCCGCGGCAGTCAGTCTCTCAGTTCACTGGGGCACCTTTATCTGGCTGCCGCCGATGATGATATTTACCACTCTCATGACGGCGGATTCAATTGGCAGCCGGTAGTGGATTCGGATGGTCTGGTCAATAAAAAATTCACCAGCCTGGCAATTGATCGGTTTGATCCACTTGCAATTTATGTCGGCACTGAAAAAGGCATTTTCATGTATGGTCCGAAAACCACGGTCGCAGATAAAAATCAAAATCCTGATAGCCATGCCATGCCCGAACAATTTGCACTTTGCCAAAATTATCCCAATCCATTCAATCAACAGACGGTCATCCGGTATGAATTGCCCGGAGGTTTGGGTTCCAGGCGAATCAGTCTTAAAATATACAATCTGCTGGGACAGGTCATCCGGGTTCTGGTTGATGATATCAGCAATCCGGGATTCTATAAAATCGCCTGGGATGGAATGGATTCCGATGGCAGCCAAGTTGAGTCAGGCATATATTTCTGTCAAATGCGCTGCGGTCAATTTGTGTCAACAAGAAAATTGGTACTGGTCCGCTGACATGAAATTTTCCGGCTGCTGCGCTCCCGTTTGCAAAAGACCGGCAATTCCTTCAAATATCTGAATTATTTATAAAAATGCAAACCTGCCCTCGCCGGCATATAAATCTTCAGCAAGTGCACCTTCCAATTTTTGAAACGTTTGGATGCGCGGGAATGCGGCACCTTTGCGCGGAATCAAATTGAATCTTAATCCTTTCCCATTTGCCCGCATTCAATTCGACGTCTATTTATCAATATCCTTGAAACGTATTTCAAGCTCATGGCAGTTTCATCGTCAATATTGCGCTGCCTGCCAAGTAGTTGGTTAATTTTCCGCTTATCAGTGCTTTTGTTGGTATAATGCAAAAAGTGATTGCCTGACAAAAATGCGTGTATTCGATTCGAGTCACGGCAAATTCTTCTTGCCTGAAGTTAAAATCAAAATTCAAATTATTTTATTATCTTGAAGCAACTCCTGGAATTCTCAAGGAGATGTCGGAGCCTTTTTGATGTTAGCATTGTGTATGATCAATCGGGAAAGCGTTTATGTGTCAGCCATCGAGCGACACAAGACCGAACTTATTCCGCGGGATTTGTTTTTGATTTAAAAGAATCACGATATGCACTGACGTTGCTTTACAAAAACATAAAGAGCACGATCGGAGAAAAAGAATATTTTAAACCAGGGGGATTGAGGTGACTGGAGAGGATCATGCTGGAAAGCAGACAGCCGATCATTCGGCAATAAGTCGAATTAAGCAACTCAATTTAAAATTTAAATGTAGGTATGAACAAATAAATGATAAAATTAGGCGATGGATGCGGCTGATTATGTTCTCACACCCCCCTTTTGAACAGGACAACAGTGCTACAGTCCTTTCTGAATCCCCTTTGAATTTGCCATTACCCTTTTTCCACTCAACCTGTCTCTTTTCAATAAACACAGGTGGATATCATTCGGTGACAGAATTTTTAAACTATCATTGCAAGCTGAGAGCTCTCGACCGGGATTCAGGCAAGGAGCGTCAAGAGAGCAAACAACGGATGCCCGATAAGGTCACTGCAAATGCTATCCCGAATTTCTCATCAGTTTTATTCAAGCTTCGGGAACGCTTTTCATCTGATAAATGATAGATGTGCTCAAACATTTATTTCTGTTTGCACAGGTTCGATGAATGACTTCAAACGAGCTTGCATGGCGCCCAAACGTATAGATAGCTAGAGCTAAAAACGAACGCCCAGGAAATATGAGCAGATTTCTCGTCCAGAATTCCTTATACTTTTCATCCTGATCGATTAATAAGAAAAGGAAAGAGCATAATAAAAAGCACTTTTGCGACTTCTAAAAAAAGAGCGACTGATTCTATGCCTTATTCCTGATTCGTAATGCATTGTATTCAAATAGTAATGGAAAACCAAATGAGCCTGAGATACACAGAGACACTCAAGGATAAACGATTGGCAAAAAGCCCTGAAAAAGCTGAATCACATCTTGAAAAAGCACTGGATAAAGTGAATGACGGAATTAGCATCCTGAAAAACAACAAAATTGTCTGGTTTAATCGAAAGCTTTGTGAAATTCTAGGTTATGATCAGAATGAGCTTTATGGCTCATACATCGCCAGGATTTTTCCCGACAAAAAAAAATTCGATTTATTCGAAAAAGAGCTGTTTTTTGCCATTTCGGAAAAGGGACAGCACCAATGCGAAATTGAATGTAAGCACAAAATGGGTGAACTGATTTATATTCATTGTTCAATATTTTCTTTAGATGGGCAGAATAACAGTGGAAGTGAAACTTTGATGATTTTGAACGAAATATCCGAGAAAAAGAAGTGGTGCGACCAAATGATGCAATCGGAGCGACTGGTTGCCACCGGGAAATTGGCTGCTAGCTTGGCGCATGAGATCAACAATCCGCTGCAGGGGATAATGGCGAGTCTGGAAATGATTAGAAGTGAGAGCAACAATGAAGAAGTGAATAAAAGCCTGGATATTGCCGACGCCGGATTGAAGCGAATCAGCAATATTGTTAACCGGCTGCTAGATCTGCACCGACCGGAATTCAGCAGAAAACGCTGGATTGACGTTAACCAGGCAATCAGCGAAGTTCTGTTTCTAACCAACTGCCAACTCGCTCGAAATAAAATTAAAGTCAAGAAAAACCTGGCGGAATCTCTTCCCAGAATTTTTGCATCCTCACAGCAGTTTCATCAAATTCTAATCAATCTGATTTTAAATGCCCAGGATTCAATGCCCGATGGCGGCGATTTGCAATTGGTCACCTCTCAGAACGGCAGCAATATAATTGTCAAAGTCATCGATCAGGGGAAGGGCATTGATCCGCAAGATCTGCCACATATCTTCGATCCCTTCTTTAGCACAAAAAAGCAAACGGGGACCGGACTGGGGCTCTCAGTTGTATACTCAGCAGTCGAGTCGCATGCCGGAAAAGTAATCGTATCCAGTGAACCAAATATAGGTACCGAATTTAAAATCCTTTTGCCGATAAAATCTGAATAGGATGAAGACTTCGAGAAGGTCGAATAGAACTAAAATCTCTATCGATTGATTTTGAAGCACAAGGGCGGATTATGAAAGAAAAAATTCTAATAGTTGAAGATGATTTTATCGCACTCGAAGGATTGAAACTTGACCTTGAATCTGAGGGATATGTTACTTTTCTCGCCAATTGCGGCAAACAGGCATTGGATATTCTAAAAAAGGTGGATATCGATCTGATCCTTTCTGATATTATCATGAATGATATCAGCGGTATCGATCTTCTCCAGCGAGTTAAAAACAAATATCCCGACATTGTTGTCATTTTGATCACCGGCTATGGCGCGCTTGATACCGTGATCGAAGCCTTGCGCCAGGGTGCCCACGATTACCTGCTTAAGCCATGCAGCGGAGAGGAGCTAAAAATCTGTGTGAAGCGCGGATTAGAAAAACGGCAATTGTCACAAATTATCAAAGAAAAAAGCCGTCAGGATACAATGCTCGACCTTATTGCCGGATTTGCCAAAACACTCAACGATCTGGTCGCCAGCATTTCCGGAAGTTATGAAATTTTAAGAACATATCTCAACAATAACAGCAATTCCTATGTAAAAAAAAGCGTTGAGCATACGGGCACATTTATCAAAAAATCCGCTCGAATCGTTGATGATCTCTGTGTGACAGCGAATTTATTCTCCGAAGCACCAATTTCTGCATTCAACCTGCATGAAGCATTTCGCGACATTAAAATCAGATTTGGTTATGACTTCATCGTTTTCAATATCCCGGAACGACTACCGCTCGTTAATGGCGGAAGCCGGTTAGCAGCCGCTTTCCAGAATATCATCCAAAATGGCATCGACGCTTCCCCGGGAAATCCTTATATCAAAATCACCTGCTACATTGAAGCGAAGGCGGACGCGGTTGCGCTGGTCTTTGAAGACCAGGGTTGCGGGATTAGTGAGGATAATCTTACGAAGGTTTTTTTGCCCTTTTTCACAACCAAGTCAAAAACGAACGCGGGGCTGGGATTATGGATCGCTTACCAAACGATCGCTCATTATAAGGGCAATATCACGATTTATAGCGAAAAATTTGTGGGGACAATGGTCAAAGTAAGGTTGCCGATCTATCGAGCATAGTTGGAACCTTATCAATCCAAATCCAGGGCAGGTTTGTTCTACATAAAATGAGAATACGCATCGTAAAACGCTTTCAAATCCGCTTCAAGGTTCTCGAATTCTGCCAGATGCTTTTTGCAGCCGCGCCTGGCGCAAACCTCCATAATTCCGCCTTCTGTAAATTTGAATGGTACCATCGGGGCATTGCAGACATCGCAGACGCGGTTTCCGATTAATTCGGTACCGCAATTAGGGCAGAAAAATCTGGTTAGCGTTTGCTCAGGGATGGGATATTCGCTCTCAATCACGGCACTTCCATATAAAGAGCTGAGACGCAGCCAACCGCATTTATTTTCGTAAACGATTGTTACTTTTATTGAAGGATACCCTTCAATTTTGTGTTCGGAATCCATCATGCTCTTGCCGCAATGTGGGCATTCCAGCTTGACTTGAATCATGTTATTCCCCGGAAAAAGCTGTTCGCACTCGATACGCGCTGGATAAAAAGCAAAAAAAACTCTGTTTCAAATTATAAACCCGGCATTCGAAACAGAGTTCCTTTCACTACTTCACCTTGTGTGAATTATTATTATGTCATTGCATTATAAATGCACTATCAGAGATTAAACCAGCGTTCCCTGGTAGCAAGAAGTCAATTGTCCTTTTTTGACATCTTCGTTGACATAGTCCGGCAAGATCATCGGCGATATTCTATCGAGTCCCACGCCGGTATCTTGCAGTTCTTTGTTGAATTTTTTCACATGATCCAACGATAGCTTTCCGAAATCGCCATTTAAGCTTTTTATATAATCTGCTGCGCTTTTTCCAGCAATTCGCCCGAAAACTGTTACATCCAGCAACGAATTGCCCATCAATCTATTTTCTCCGTGGATGCCGCCGGCGACTTCGCCACCCAGGAATAGACCGGGGATATTGGTTTCGCATTTATTATTCATTTCCAAGCCGCCATTCTGATAATGCAGCGTCGGATAAATCAGCATGGGCTCTTTGGCAATATCGATATCGAAGCGCTGGAACAAAATAAATTTTCCGGGGAATTCGCGTCGAACTGTTCCCTCGCCTTTCAGCATATCGATCATCGGCGAATCCAGCCAGACGCCCATTTTGCCGGTCGGAGTGGGAATACCGAGGTTGCGCTCCGCAGAGGTTTCGCGGATGATGCATGCAGCCTCGACATCGCGGGGTTCGCGTTCAAAAACAAACTGTTCACCATTGATATTCAACAGATTAGCGCCGGCGCCTCGAAATTTTTCAGTGATAAGAATGCCTTCGGCTTGTTCGGGAAAAACGATCCCGGTTGGATGGTATTGTACTGTATGCAGAAAGCACAACGGTACACCCACCCGATATCCCATCGCCAGCCCATCGCCGGTTGCGCCATAATGATTGGTTGTCATGAATCCCTGAATGTGCAACCGTCCCGTGCCACCAGTTGCAATGATAACTGCTTTGGCTTTAACAAGTTGATATTCTTCGGTTTCAATATTGTAGATTATTGCGCCGGCACACGCGCCTTTCTCATCGAGCACAAGTTCGATCGCCGGAGAAAATTCGATGACTTGAATATCATCGGGGTGATTGCGGACTTCATCGCGAATAGTACGCATGATCTCGGCGCCCGTGATGTCGCCAGCATAATGCATTCGCTTGCGGGATGTACCGCCGCCATGCATGGATTGAAGCCGACCGTCCTCGAATTTGCTGAAATTCATTCCCAGGCTTTCGAGCCAGAGGAGAACCTTTGGGGCTTCGGTCACCAGCGTATAAACCAGTTCCGGATCGTTGACGAAGTGTCCCCCACCGATGACGTCCAGATAGTGATAATAAGGGGAATCTTTTTCCAGTTTGCTTGCGCCCTGGATGCCGCCTTCCGCCATCATCGTATTGGCATCCCCGTTTCGAAGCTTGGTTGCCAGGATAACTTTTGCGCCATTTTCGCGCGCCAGCAATGCCGCAGAATTACCCGCACCGCCGCCACCGATAATGAGCACATCGGTTTCATAAGCAAAATTGGACAAATCAACTTTATCCGGATCGATACGGCTTTTCGCCTCGATGATATCCACATATTCATTTGAAATCGAATAGCCCTTGCTCGGACCGACTTTAATTTCGCGACGGGTTCCGGGAATGAAATCGGGATGGTATTTTTTCAGAATATCTTCCCGTTGAGCAACAGGTATCGCGGGAAATTCCTTATCCTTTTTTTTGCGTTCCACGCGCTCAGGACGTGTTTTTTCTACAACTTTTATAAGTTCTTTCAATTCAGGTGTATATGGCATGACAATTCCTCCAGTCATAAACCCGGGTTGTTGTTGCTTGATTTGATGAACCGGCTTGAACTATCAGGGGCAATCACTTCTGTTGTAACCTGCCTGAGCGCCCTGAGAAGCCAGCACCGATTAATTAAAGCTCTGCACTTCTTATAAAATGAGCGCAATGATAGCTTAAATAAAATCTTTGCTTTGAGGCGTCCATTCTTCTTCAGCAAATTGAGGCTCGACTTCTCGCTCAATATAGAGCTGCTGCATTTCTTCTTTCCCGATTTTCATCAATTTTTGCAGCCCTTCTTCGTAGCGACCCTCTTCAATTTGCTTGACTCGTTTCGCCAGATGCTCGGCTTTTGGTGTGATATATTTGCCGTTCAATCTGCGCGCGAGTTGACCGATATGGTATTGCGGCAATTCACCGGGACAACGCGCGGTGCATAAACCGCACTGGATACAATCGAATGAAAGCTCTGATGCGAGTTTTATGTCTCCCCGAATGGCGGCGCTGATGTAATCCATCACCTGGACATCCATCGGGCAGGATTTGGTGCATGTGTTGCAAGCGACGCATCTGAAAATTTCAGGATACAATTTGTGGATACTTTCGCCGGTTGGTTTCAAGGCATCCATATCGTAAATTGCTTTGTTAACGGGAAAAAACGGGATTTGGGTCAAGTACATGTTGGGTTGAACAACCGTCTGGCATGCCAGTCCGATTTCGATCTTATAGCTGCCGGGCAATCGAAATACAGTAGCGCAAGCCCCACAAATACCACCGCGACAGCCACACCCACGAATAAGCTGGTAACCCGCATATTCCATCGCCTTCTGGATCGTCAGGGTTGAAGGAACCATATATTTTTTGCCCATGATGAAAATGGGAATTAAATCTTTTCGTTCGGGAGGGGCTTCTTTGGCGTTCCCCTTTTTGGTATCGTTCATGCTTTAATCTCCTCTTGTGAATCGCGGGATTGTCAAATGGTAACCACAGTGAACACAGAGTATTTTATAGCCTTAAATCAGTTATCTTCGTATTATCTCATCTCGTTTCAATGCTTGTTTAGGGTGATTATGAAACATAATTGATTTAACTAAAACCAAGTTTGGCCCATTTTGTCATGTCCGAATGCCTCCCCGATAAAAACATTCGGGGACAAGTTTATCGGGCATCCATTAGACCATCGATTTAATTGATGTCGCTTAGAGCATGCGGGAATGACATTGTCAGGTTGAAATGGGAATTCCTTTTTTATGTTATATTTTAATCCTTGACGTGAACATAACCTACGCAGAAATTAAAGCGCACAGAAATTCAGAATTTAATCTTGACTTCCAAGAATGCTCTGGGCATTAGATTTTTGTCTGAGCCTCTGCGTCAGGTTGATCCATCGTTGCTATGCGAGAATTATTATACCTACTCAAATTTATTTTAAGAATTTCAATAACCTACAATTAATATTATTTTCAATATAGTAGTTGAGTAAAGCTTCTTGGTGTGGCTGTAATCTATCATTTATATCTTTTACTTCAAAAAAAATGTAATCTGCAAAATGCTTCTTACTATAAAGTATTAAATCTGGATAACCTACAAAACCAAAAGTTACATTTCTTGATTCACATGCAATCTTAAACATACTTTCATTATATAATACAAATTCATAAAAATCAGGAGGTGATGAGATACCAGCTATTTCTTTATAAAAATTGTTAAAATCTTCTTCTGATATTTCTTTGGTCAAAATGTTGAAAATCAGTCGCCATATATCAACATCTGCAAATATTCCTTCGTAATTTAATGCGTCTCTCAGATAATTTAATGCAGTTAGTTCTATTTTAGGTTCGTTTAGGTATTTTGAATCCAAATCATTCTTTTTTATTTCTATTGTTGGAAAATTATATTTAATTTTTTTCTTATCTAATTTATCGAGGATTCTTTTGAACATTATTTTTGAATCATCTTTAAGATCATCATGATACAAACATTCTTTAAGTAACTTTTTTGCTAATTTTGTCTCATCCAATTTTAATAATATACTCATATACGAATTAAGGAAAATAACTGGAAATGAATAGCTATAATTACCTGCGGAAAAATCTGAGATGGACAAAGAATTATTTTCTTTTTTTAAAACACCCAACGATAATAAATAATATTCACATAAATTTTTTGCTTTAAAAACTTTATTAGCTTTTTGCAGATATGTTAAAATCTTCTTAAATTCTTTTCCATAAAATAAACAATAATAATTGTCTTTGGACATATATTTCAAGATTAAACGACTAAATTGAATAATTTCATTATCTTTTTTTTGTTTATGATAATAATTAAATAAATTAAGAAGGGCATTCCTTGGGAAAATTTTATGATCATTTAATCCTATAGGAAAATCAATTCCACAATTTTCAATATCAGTATTTGTAATTTCCCGCCATGTTACCAATTTTTGAAGCATTTCAATTCTGTCTTTGTTCATTGCAACAGCTAAGATGTTAAAATTTTATTTTTGCGCTATTTTTAAGTGCATTTACATGAAAATATTTAATGTTCTTTATTACGAAATTTACCAATTGTATTAGCATGAGGTATTTCACAAAACATTTGACAAAAGTAGTCAACACCTAATTCATTAAAATAAGCTATGTTAAATATTGTTAGGCCAAAAAGCGTTTACATAATTATATTCTTTTAAAAATTAGTATATCTCATATCATTATTTTCGATTATTTCCTTGACTCGCAAAAAATAGTCATTATAACCACGGTCTGGATCAATATAAGAAAATTCTATGCTACTCGAAGTATTGAATAAAAAGAGATATTTAAATTTTTTAAATTTAACATTATCGGGATGTCTTAAATATGACAAATAGTATGTCTGGAGTGCAATAAATGAATCCTCTGACTTGATTAAATCAGTTTTATATAATTGAACTGATTCCTTTAATGAACTATATCTTATAGGAAACTGAAGACTATCACCTGACTCAAGTTTATGAGAAATTAGTGTTTTGTTTTCAGGATACATGCCGATTACAGTAGTCTTCGAATCAATATTAAAAAGTCTTCCATAATTTTGAATATATAAATTGTAAACAGGTCTTGCTCCATCATTATATATTTTTAGACTATAACGTTTTTGAGATTCATTAAATTCAAATTTAGTATGAATAATGGGTTTTATATTTAAATCTAAATTGTCCATAGAAATTTTATTACTTCGATTCGATTGATATAGACTAATGCACGAAATTATTGTCGCAAATACTGGCAAAGCATATTTAATGATGTTACTAATCGTTATGTGTTCTTTTACGCTTTTTATATTCATAATTAAAATGTATTAAAAAATTGTATTTTAAACGCCTAACAAGTATATAATGATTGCTTGTATTGCAACTTCAATTTCCGACTCATGAATTCATCATCTTATTAAAATACCTTATTTGTTTACAATAGTACGTGGGATTCATTGACTGCATCAACGCAGCATCGACACTGACGATGCACTCCAATGTTGTTCAACGAACATCATGGGACTGAAAAATTACATCAAGCTTAAATCAAATCAAGTGATTTCAAAAGCTTGTTCGGTCGAAAGATATGCCGTTTCCACCAGCGGGCGGTTTTATCATAGCCCAGTGCCAGCGCCAGCAATTCGCTGAAATACAGGATGGGCAATGCTTTTTTGCTGTTCATGGGGGTTCGGGTATCCAGGTTTGCCTGGCACAACGGGCACGCAGCAACAATGCAATTGGCTCCGGCATCGATCGCTGACTGCATGATGTATTCGAGCATTTTTTTCGCCATTTCGACGCGGCAGAATGCCAGGCTTCCGGCGCAACAATCGACTTTCGCAGGCCAATCCACCGCTTCTGCGCCCAGGTTTACCATAAATTCATCCAGCATCGTCGGATTCTCAGGATCGTCGAAATGGGTGATTTCCGGCGGGCGCACCAAATAGCAACCGTAATAGCATGCTGCTTTCAACCCCTTCAAAGGCTTGCAAAGGCGTTCCTTGATTTTTTCGAGACCATACTGATGATACAGGATTTCCAGAAAATGCAGCGTATCATTTTTCGCTTCGATCGGCATACCGATGACTTGCGATATTTGGTCACGCATTTCAGCATCGTTCCGTATTTTATGTTCGGTTGCTCGAAAACGCCCGTAGCAGGCAGCGCAACAAACTGTTATTGGCAAATCCATTTTTTCGGCAATGGCAATATTGCGACCGGGCAACGCAAAAGAAACTGTTTCATCGGTGCAATGACCTGCCGTAGCGCCACAGCAAGACCAATCTTCGAGTTCCACCAGTTCGATGCCCAACTCTTTAGCGACGTATTCGACCGATTGTCCGTATTCCAGAGCCGTGCCTTCTTGGGAACAGCCAGGGAAAAAACCGATTTTCACTTCGTTTGCTCCTGGGATTGATTCTTCTCTTGTATTTTTTTGATCATTTGCTGCACATGTTGCCACCCTTTGGCGCGGTGGGGCAGGATCGCGAGTTTCCGGCGTTTGAACATCTTGAATCCTAAAATTCCATCTTCAACCAGGGCTTTCACGTTCATCAAGCCCGCGGGATTGCCGGCTTTCATCCCCATGATAAATCCGAGTTCATAAATTCGACCACAATTTTCAACGATTTTCAGAAACACTTTGTGCATGAATGGAATATCTTTCACCGACTTTCCCGGTTTTCCCTTCAAGCTCATTATCCTCAGCGTATCCATGAGTTTCACGATCTCGACATCGTTTGGGCAGCGGGCAGCGCATGTCTCGCACGAGGCACACATCCAGATGAGTTCGCTTTGCAGCACCTGCTCTTTCATTCCTGCCAGAACCATGCGGATGATTTGATTCGGTGTGAAATCGGTAGCAAATGCCACGGGGCAGCCCAGAGCGCAGGTGTAACACTGGTAGCAGCGTTCGATATGTGCGTGGCTCAATTCCAGAACTTCCTTACGAAACATTTGGTCGCCTTGAACCGGCTTATCGTTTATTTTGATATGCATCGTATGCTCCCGTCAGTTCTCAAACATCCGCAATTCTTCTTCTTTGAAATCAGCTAGCGGCAACGGCTCATCCAATGATTTGCCGGGAATATATTTGAAGACATCCTGGATGTTTTTGCCAACAACCGTGAATAATTTCGCAATTTCAATATCGCTGGGACAGGCTTCGGTGCATGCGCCACATGCCACGCATGATGTCGCCATGTGAGCCATGCGCGTCAGATGAAAAAACAGTGTATCATTGGGCATGCGAATGCCGCCGCGCCGATCTGCCCAATCGAAATATTTCTCAGAATCCAGTTCGAAAGTCGGTGAATTGAAGAAACATTCTTTACAATAGCAAATCGGGCAGTTGGTCATGCAGTTATGGCATTTGATGCAGGTGCTCAAAAAATTGAGCATATTCTCAGGTCCGGCAGCGGCTTTGCGCGCCTCTTCCAATTTTGCATCACGGTCTTTTGTTCTTTTTTCCACGAAGGCTGCAACGGCTTGTTCGCCTTTTTCATCAATCTCACCCAACTCAAGATTCAGCGTTTTGAGTGCATTTTCGCCGGCTTCAGTCTGTGCAATAACGCAAAGCTCTGATTTGGCATCCCGTCCGAGAAAGCCGATTATCAAGTCGCAGTAAAGCGGCACCGGATGCTCACAAACAGTACAATTCCACCGAAGCTGCCCTTCAACTTTGTCTTCCAGAGCATTCTTGATAAAGGCATCGCCCGTTTCGTCTTTTCCTTCGGCGAATTCCATATAATCGGTGACGGAATAGGCGCCAAAACAATCATAGCTAATTGTAAGAATATTTTCCAATGACGCTTGCTTCAATTTGGTCAAATCAATAAGCGCTCGCATTTCGCACGGTCGCAGCACAACAGCCAAATTGCGCTGACTGGGTGTCACTTTCGTCATTCTCGATACAATTCTGGAGGCGTTGACCGGCATCACCGGCGCAAAGGCGTTGGCGTATTTCAATTTCCCGGGTTCGGTGACCAGCGTTTGGACCACACTTGCGCGATTGGGCAATTCGAGGGGCACCATCAAACCTTCAATGATTTTCTTTTCGAATAATTCTTTCCAGAATCCGTTTACCGTTTGACGAATAGAGCCATCTTTAACACCTAAATGTGCAACCTTCGGCATATTCGATTCTCCTTTAAGCAGGATAGGTGGGCGCAAATAAATTTACGCGCTTTATATGAAATAATTTTTCAATTTTAATGTCGCTATAAGCGAACCACTACCATGGGGATTGGGAATTAAACATTCCAGTAATCACTCAACGGATTTTTGCCCAATTTTTTGGTATGTTCAGTGAATTCATTCATGGTTTTTGCGAATTTGGGTCCTTCGCTGGCAGCGATCCATCTGAGCCAAACACGATCAGCTCCTAATTCAAACGTTTTCAGTATTGTATTCAACACTGCCACGCGACGCCGGGCTTTATAATTGCCATTCACATAATGACAATCACCCGGTTGGCATCCGCCGATAAGCACCGAATCGGCACCTTTTAAAAGCGCGCTCAGAACATACGTCGGATCGAGCGTACCCGAGCACATCATTCGAATCGGGCGAAGGTTCGGCGGGTATTGCAGCCGTGTGGTTCCAGCCAGGTCTGCTGCATTGGCGGTACACCAATTACAAAAAAAGCCAACGATTTTAGGTTCGAATTCTTCAGCCATATTGGCAACTCCCGTAATAAAAGTTCAACTAATGCGGTATCAAAATTTTTCCGGTATCTCGCAATCAACAATCCATCAATAAATACAATTTTCACTCCCCGAGCGCCACGTCGATCACCGAATACATTTGTTTGTCCCTGAATCCCCTGAGCTTCGAGGCATGGTTGGGGCATACCATGGCACACGCACCGCATGCCTGGCAGAGCGCTTCGCGGATGACGACCGTATTGGTTTCGGGATCCTTTATCCGGGCATTGTAAACGCACGCCGGGATACACAATTCACATCCGGAGCAGCGGTATTGGTTGACTTCAGCCACCGATACCGGCGCGGGCATTTTGGTTTTTGTCAGAATGGTTGCCGCGCGTGCAGCAGTTGCTACACCCTGGGTGATTGATTCTTCGATGAATCGCGGGGAATGAGCCAGACCTGCCACATAAATCCCTTCCGAATGGAAATCAACGGGTCTGAATTTAACCTCAGCCTCCTGAAAGAAGCCATTGGAGTCCAGTTCGACATTGAGCAGTTCAGCCAGTTCAGAATTCTCTTTCGCATCAATTCCCGAACTCAGAAGAAGGATATCCGCTTCAAGTTCCAGTTCCGCTTGTAATACCGGGTCGTAGGCAGTAATTTTTACATGATCTTGATGAGGTTCAACCACAGGTTTCTGATTCAGATCGTATCGGACGTAGGCGACTCCCATTTCGCGTGATTTGGTGTAATACTGCTCCCGAAAACCATAGGTCATAATATCCCGATTGAAAATGGTGATCTCAGCTTCAGGGTTGGCTTCTTTAATCTTCAACGCATTCGTAATCGACTGGGTGCAACAGATCCGGCTGCAATAGGGTCTTGCCCCTTCCCGCGATTCAACACACTGTATCATTACAACTGAATTTAATTTTGCTAAATCAATCTCACCTGCTACAACTTTCTCTTTGAATTCTTGCTGGGTCAGAATTCGCTCACTTTTATCATAGTTGTATTCAACAGGTATGTGTTCCTCTCCCCCGGTTGCCACTATAATTGCGCCATGCTTTAAAGTCTGACTTTCGCCTTTGCCATTTTTGAGTACCGCTTGAAAATCGCCGGCTTTTCCGCTTACGCTGGCAACCTGTGTATTCAGATGGAGATGAATTTTTCCATTATTATCCGCAGCATCATGCACTCGTCCGACGAGGGATTTCAAGATTTCCTGCGGGTCATTGCCTGATGGCGCGAAATGTATTTTCGATAATTGTCCGCCCAGCGCATTGCCTTTTTCCACCAGGTCTACTTCGATGCCGTACTCAGCCAATGCTATCGCTGCACTCATGCCGGCAGCGCCGCCGCCGATCACCAATGCTCGACTTTGTATTTCATACGCAGCGCCTGTTTCGCGCAACGTTTCAGTTCGCGCAAATTCAACCCCCATTGCCAGGATACTTTTGGCTTTTGATAAAGCAGCCTTCTTATCTGTGCTATGGGGCCATGCGGCGTGCTCCCGGATATTCACAACTTTGATGTAGCCGGGATCGAGTCCTGCCGCAACCGCTGTTTCCTCGAACAATCTCAGGTAATGATAGGGCACACAAGCCGCAAAAACCACACGGCTGATATTCGATTGTATGAGACGCTGTTTCACCTTTTCCAAACTTTGAGCGGAGCAGAGCACGCGAATTTCTTCGCAATGTACCACCGAATTCAAACTTTTGCCATACTCGGCTAATGCCGCGGTATCCAGGAATTTCGAGATCTCCTCGCCGCATTGGCAGATGAAAACAGCCGTCCGGTTTTCCCAATCCATTTTTTCCGAGAGGTGATCATATTTTGCGGAGACTGGTTTGCTGTCAGAGGATGCCTCGTGTTTCACCGGTTTCAATCCCGATTTTCGCAAGCATGCCGCCGCATGAAAAGCTGCTGAACTTGCCTGGGCAATCGTCTCGGGAATATCTTTCGGTTCAGAAAAGGAGCCGCAGACATAAATGCCATCGCGGCTGGTTTCCACTTGCGAATACTGGTCGGTGACGCAGAATCCCCATTTATTTAATTTAATATCGAAAATCTTCCCAATCTCAGCGTGTTTCACCGGCGGTGCCTGCCCGATGGACAGGATAATAAGATCGAATTCTTCCAGATGCTGGTTTCCGGTTTCATCCAAATATTTGACTGCCAACTTTTTCGAAGCCGGATTTCCTTTTACAACCGGAACGCGGCTACGGGTCAATGTGACATTGAAATCATCACGGGCGGATTCCAAAAACTGATGGTAGCCTTTACCGTACGCACGGGCGTCCATGTAAAAAAAACTGATATCGATTTCAGGATTAATTTCGCGTATCACCATCGCTTCTTTCAGGGCGTACATACAACAGGCAGCGGAGCAATAATCCCGCTCCTGATCGCGCGAACCCACGCATTGCAGGAAGGCGATCCGTTTTGGTTTGGATCCGTCAGACGGGCGATAAATGTCGCCTTTGCCCGGACCATAGCCGGAAAACATACGTTCCAATTCCACACTGGTCAATACATCCGGATAGCGCCCATGCCCGTATTGCATCAGCAATTTCGGATCGAATTCCTCGAAACCGGAGGCGAGAATGACCGAGCCAACGTTGATATTTTGGGTTCGGTCCTCAATATCCAAATCAATCGCGCGGGTGGGACAAATTTCCACACATTTACCGCAGCGCGTACAGGCAGTTTTATCAATCGCATAAATATTGGGTACAGGCGTCGGATATTTTGCATAAACCGCTTTTCGGGTGATCAACTCACCATTGAATTCGTCATTAACATCCACAGGGCAAACATCAACGCAGGCGCCGCAATTGATACACAGTTCGGGCTTAATCCATGCTGCATCCGTTTTCACGGTGACCTGAAAATTCCCGGCTTTGCCGCTTACTTGTGCGATGGAAGAACCGGGCAAAGGCGTCACGTTCTGGTGATAAAATTCTTTTCTCAAGCAAAAATGCGATGTTCCTTTGCGGGCAAGTGTGGGCAAAAGATGACACATGCAGCATTTATTTGTGGGAAATTGGCGATCGAGTTGGGACAGTGTTCCGCCGATAAACGGATTTGTGTCGATCAAATAGACCCGATACCCCAATTCCGCGACTTCAAATGAAGCTTTGATGCCACCAATTCCGGCACCCACAACGAGGACCGCACCAGTTTCTTTTTTCATATAAATTCTTCCAGCAGATTATGAAAAGCAAAACCTCCGTTATACGCGATTGCCATGGTTCGCCGGCTCCCAAACTGAAGCCCGGGAGCCAGAAAGTGAGGCTTTACGATGAAAAGGAATATTTTCCTGCGGATGTAATAATCGACCGTTTTTATCAGGGCTGAGTCCAACGAATTTGGGATTAATATAACTGAGTGGTTATAGCCATTAGAGCCCTGTTATGCAATTGGTATTCTACATAGCGCCTGAACGAAAACTGGCATCTTCATGCTGAGCGGAGTCGAAGCATGACGCAAAAACAATGATTTATCACCCTTCGACTCCGTTCAGGGTGAAGAAATACGGACTTCTCGTTCAGACTTTATATAATTTCAATTAACTCATAATCGTCAGTTGAAACGGAAATCATATTGTCTACTTGCTTATTCGTGAAATTGCGCAATTGCATGGCGCCCGAAGGACAGAGTCCCGCGCATGCCCCACAGCCCTCGCACAGGGCTTCATTCACAATTGCTATTCGCAGCCTGGGATCGACTTTGGGAGCCTGGTAGGCGCAAATCGATTCGCAGAGCCCGCAACCAGCGCACGTCTCTTCATTCGCATGTGCGATTTCCGGATTATGCAGCAGTTCTTTTCTCGAAAATAATGAAAGCACTTTTGCCGCTGCACCGCTGCCCTGGTAAACTGAATCCGGAATATCTTTGGGTGACGGCGCACTGCCGCACAAATAAATCCCGGCGGTCAGTGTTTCCAGTGGTCCTAATTTCAGATGCGCTTCCGAGGCAAATCCATACATATCGGTGATGATATTCAGTGTTTTTCCGAGTTCACGGCTGCCATCCGCGCCAGTCGCTGCCATCGCAAGCACCACCATATCGGCTTCGACTTCCACCATTGAATTGGAAAGCGTATCCGCGCCCATTACAACGAGCTTGTCGCCCCTGCGATAGATTTTTGAGACTCGCCCGCGGATATACAATAAATGCTGCTCCTCGATCCCGGCTTTGATAAATTCTTCATAACCTTTGCCCGTGGAGCGGATATCCATGTAAAAAACATACGCCTGACCATCTGGAACCAAACGCTTGTAAATCCGAGCTTGTTTTCCGGTGTACATACAGCAGAATCGGGAGCAATACGGAAAGTGATGTTCAGGGTCGCGAGAGCCGGCACATTTGATAAAAACCACTTCTTTCGGAATTTTACCGTCCGAAGGACGCCTGACCACGCCGCCGGTCGGACCGGTGGGCGCCAACAATCTTTCGAATTGCAGCCCGTCCAGAATATCCGGATCTTCAGCATATTCGGTCAAATTTTTCTTATCGTATAAATCGTAACCTGTGGCAACGACCATGGCACCGACTTTCGTCTGCACTTCTTCTTCTCCCAAATCAAAATCAATGGCGTCATGCGGACAGACTTTTATGCAGGCGTCGCATTCCTCGCCATTGAGATTCAGGCAGGATTTAGCGTCGATGATTGGTTTTCCGGGGAATGAACCCGGATAAGATGTGTATATCGCCTTCCGTTGCCCCAGCCCACGGTCAAATTCGGATGAAGCGGTTGCCGGACAGACTTCAATACATTTGCCGCAGCCGTCACATTTGTCCCAATCAACGTATCTTGCTTTGTGTTTTAGGGTGGTTTCGAAGCTGCCAACATAGCCATCGACATTTTCGACTTCGGTATTGACATGCAATTCAATATTCGGATGCTGAACCACATCCTGCATCATGCTATTCAGACTGCAAAGCGCGTCATCCATCGTGATGACCAATCCGCCGAGTTGCACGGCATGACCACCGAGGTGTGGCTGCCGGTCTACGAGTATCACCGGAAATCCTCCATCGGCGATATCCAGCGCTGCCTGCATCCCCGAAACACCGGCGCCGATAACCATCACCTTCTTAGTCAAGGGCACGATCATCGGGAATAGCTCCATATTCAGGCGAACGCGTTCGATGGTGCCTTTGATGATATTAAGCGCTTTTTTAGTCGCCGTCTCTCGATCACCCGCATGGGGCCAACTGCACCATTCCCTGATATTCGCGACATCACAATGATACGGATTCAATCCCTCCGAAGCCGCTACTTTTCGAAATGTATTCAAATGGAGCGATGGCGAGCAATTGCTCATCACGATCCCGTCGAGCCCTTTCTCCCGAATTGCAGCACGAACAAGGTTCTGCCCGGGATCAGAACACATATAAATATAATTTTCAGCGTGTTCCACGCCTGGATATTTCTTGATATTCTCGACGACCTTTTCAACATCGACTGTGGATGCGATATTCAGTCCGCAGTGGCAGACAAATACGCCGATTTTTTTACGAGCCATCCTCTAATCCGAATAATTGTATTTAATTTGACCTGTTTGTCTGAATTTATAATGCCTCTGTTATTGGCTGACAGCTAAAATCCTTCAGGTGCTGGTTGAAAAACGACACTTCCCCCATAGACCTGCGTTGGGGCTCAAGAGGTATTTTAAGCTATGCAAAGAATAATTGAGCCATTACAGCTATAAGTCAACAAAGTCATCTTCCTTTCACGGCTCTACAACATACTCTATTTCTTCCTGTGCAAACAACGAGAGCACTTTTCCGGCACACCCGGCTGCATGCGCCACGCATTCGGGAATTTCCTTCGGCGCCTGGGCGGTTCCGGCGACAAAAATCCCCTCGCGACTCGTTTCCACCGGGCGCAGCTTTGGATGAATCTCTTTGATGAAACCGAATTGATCGGTTTCCACGCCCAGCATTTCAACCAATCGTTTTGTTGACGGTCGGGGCACCATTGCCAGTGCCAGCACAACGACATCCGCGGCAATCTCGATCTTATTTCCGGAAATGGTATCCGCTCCCCATACCATTAATTTTGAGCCCTCGCGATAAATCTTTGAAACCTGCCCGCGTAAGTAGATGATGCCATCTTCTTCGGTTCCGCGCTGGTAAAATTCCTCGTACATTTTGCCATCGCAGCGGACATCCATATAAAAATTATAAACCTGACCATCGTGCACCGCGTGTTTATAGAGCATTCCCATCTTGCAGCTATACATACAGCAGACGCGCGAACAATACGGCATGTGCCGCTCCGGATCCCGGGAACCGGTACACGAAACAAAAACCACATCTTTCGGTACTTTGCCATCGGACAATCGATAAACTTCGCCGGCAGTTGGACCACCGGGCGCAAGCAGCCGTTCGAATTGAATGGGATCCATGATATCCGGATCCTGCTCGAATTCAATCATTTCCGATCGTTGAAGCAATTCATATCCCGTTGCCACGACAATTGCACCCACATTGATGGTTTCGAGCCGGTCCTGAATGCTATGATCGATTGCATGGGCTTCGCAGGCGTTATCGCAATAGCGGCATTCGGAGCAGCCTCCGCAAGACAGGCAGCGTTTGGCTTCGGCAATCGCCTGCTCTTCACTGAAGCCCAATTCAACCTCTACAAAATTAGAAACGCGATCCGCAGGCTCGATTTCCGGCATCAGCACGGGCTTCAGCGCCGCCTGGTTATCACTATAATCCACTCGATCTACAACAGGCGGTTTTTCAACGGGTTCCCGTTTGATTTCCTCACCTTTGGCGTATTTAATCATCATCTTCGCTGCGATATGCCCGGCTTCCATGGCTTCAACAACAGTTTTCGGTCCGGTCACCGCATCGCCGCCGGCAAAAACGCCCGGGATATTGGTTGCCAGCGTGTCTTCATCAACGACAAACGAGTTCCATTTGGAAATTTCGAACTGATGGCTTTCGGGCAAAAATGATAAATCCGGTTCCTGACTGATAGCCGGAATGAGATTGTCCAGCGGAATCACAAATTCTGTACCCGGAACCGGGACCGGACGCCGTCGTCCGCTGGCGTCGGGCGCGCCCAGCTCATTTCGAATGCACTCGATGCCGACCATCTTTCCGTTTTCGACCAGCACGCGAACCGGTGCAGTCAAGATCCGGATGTCGATTCCTTCGTGATCTGCTGCATCGACTTCGGCTTTGTCCGCCGGCATTTCAGCGCGCGTTCGACGATAGATGATGCTCACATTTTTGCATCCCAGCCGTTTTGCCACGCGCGCAGCATCGATTGCGGCATTGCCAGCGCCGATAATGCCCACGTTGTCACCAAGCGTCACTTCCTTCCCTAGATTGATATCGCGTAAAAGCTTAACGCAATCAATTGCGCCTTCGGCATCTTCATTTTCGATTCGCAGCTTCAGGCTTTTATGGGCGCCAGGCGCCATAAATACAGCTTTGTAGCCTTGATCAAATAAATTTTCAACTGTCAGATCTTTGCCGATGGGTGTATTCAATTTGATTTCCACACCCATTTCTTTGATCAGATCGATTTCATAATTGAGTATATCTTCAGGCAGGCGATAATCAGGAATGCCCACTTTGAGCATGCCACCGGCAACGGGCAGCGCCTCGAAGATGGTGGATTTATAGCCTTCCTTCGCCAGGTCGAACGCGGCAGTCAGTCCGGCAGGACCCGAGCCGACAATTGCAAATTTTTCATCATGCTGGATTTCGGCTTTCGGGATGAGCCTCAAATTATTTTTCTGTTCATAATCAGCGGCAAAGCGTTTCAGGAATTTAATCGCCACTGGTTCATCCACATCTTTTCGCAGGCAATGTTGTTGGCAGTTATGATTGCAAACACGCCCCAGCACACCCGGAAACGGGATGGTTTCGCGAATCAATTTGATGGCTTCTTCGAAATGACCGTTAGCGATCAGCGCCACATAACCCTGTGCATTGCAATTGATGGGGCAGGCATTTTTGCAGGGCGATAGCCCTTTCTTTTCGATAACAAATTTATTTGGAACCGCCTGTGCAAACGGTCTGAACGCCGCTTTTTGATCGACAACAGCGCGATCGAAATCACTCGGATAATTTACCGTGCATACATTACCGCATTCGCCGCAGCCCGTGCATTTATCCCAGTCAATGTAAGGCGTCTTATGGCGGATGGTCACGTTGAAATCGCCCACATGTCCGGTGACCTTTTCAATTTCGCTATAAGCCAGAATGTTGATATTCGGATGCTGATGGCAGGCGACCATTTTGGGCGTTAAAATACATTGCGGGCAGTCTAGTGTGGGGAAAACTTCCGACATTTGAACCATGTGCCCGCCGATGCTGGAGGATTTTTCCACCAGATAGACATCGTACCCGGCATCGGCAATATCGAGTGAAACATGTATTCCGGCGACGCCGCCGCCGATGACCAGCGCTTTCCTGGTGACCTTCGTCTTTTCCTTTTTGTTTGCAATTCCCTGGTGTAACTCGCTTGCCGCCTTCCTTATCAAATCCAGCAAATCTTCGGTCAAATTAACCTGATGCCCATTATGGGAGTGTGGGATTTCAATGACTTTCAGTGAATCCGGGTTCAATCCGGCTTTTTGGGCAGCCGCCCTGAAGTTTTTGCCATGCAATGCCGGCGCACAACTCGTTACAATAGCCGCATCAATTTTCCTGGTTGAAAGCGCCCTGGCAAGAATGCCTAAGGATGGATCGCTGCAGAGGTTATCGCCTGATTCTACCAGAACCGCTCCGTCTATTTTCTGAACACTGTCTGCGAGCCGGTTGAAATCGATTGCGCGTGCAACATCGAAATCGCAGTGACAGAGAAATATCCCGATTTTTCTCATCATTTGACCTTTATGATCCCAATATCGTCATTTTTTCGAGCGTAAATTTTTTGCTGCTGAGTGCTGCTACTTCAGATATTTTTGTAGAGGAAATGCGCTCTTAAGCCGTGTCTCTCGACGGCGCAGCTTGTTCGATTTCGCCGAAGCGCCTTGTTATACTTATTGAATAACATTTTTCCAATTTGATATTAAAAGTTGATATGTATTGCATCAATTTGCTCTCAAATCAGTCTTTGTCCATACTTCAATATTTCATAAGCCACTGGATTTGAGGGATTGAAGTCTTTTTCTCTGAAAGGGTGTGGTTCAATTCTGCTATCAATTTTGCGTCGTATTCTCATTAGTTCTAATTGCATTTCGATTGGATTTTCAAACTCATTAAGAATTACGGCAATGTCAATATCACTTTCTTCACGATTTGTTCCTTTTGCATAAGATCCAAAAAGGAAAGCCTGCTTGCAATCATAATTATTTTTTATTATTGAAGTAAATTTTCGAGCAATATTTATAGCATCTGTTTTATCCATTTACGCAACTCCTTTATTCGATCAATCCATGATCTGGTATATTCGCGAGTACATAAATTGTAAAATTCTTTTTTATAATCATCATATCTTGCATTTATGTTAAATGAAGTGATCGTATCGAGCCAATCAGAATAATCATCCGTCAATTCAATTTCACACAATTCGGCTAATCTGTAAAGATTATGAATAGTAGGCGCATATTTTTTATTTCGCAGGTTCAAGCAACAAGTGCAACTATTACGGCTGATGAGCATCTAAATCCAATAATGCGTAGCATTATTGGATTTAGCGCGCCA
>JAFGMA010000210.1 GCA_016927835.1 Candidatus Zhuqueibacterota bacterium
TAGAAAAATATGGAATTTGTAATAAATATTATCATTTCCATCTATTGTGATATTAAGTATTAAAGCTGGAAAATCCTCTTGACTTTTGAAAATTGAAATCATATATTCTGCAAAACGAATCGCTAATATTTCGGAAAACTATTCATGGAAAGCAAGAAAAAATTCACGCCGGATCCGAGCCTAAAACTGATGGATCAAGTACGACAGGTATTGCGATATCATCATTATTCGTACAAAACCGAACACGCCTATTGCAATTGGATTTTGCGATATCTTAAATTCCACGGCGGCAAAAAGCACCCGCGTGCAATGGGAAAAAAAGAAATAGAACAATTCTTAAGCCATCTGGCTGGTGATGGCAACGTTTCCGCTTCTACGCAAAGACAGGCGCTAAATGCTCTTGTTTTTCTATATAGACATGTCCTGGATATTCCAATAGATGAAGAACTTGAACATTCCAGATCCAAAAGACATCCGCGTATACCCATCGTATTAACTCAACAAGAGGTTAAATCGGTTTTGGATCAAATGCAAGGGATTCATTTACTGATGGCAAAATTGCTTTATGGCGGCGGACTGCGGTTGATGGAATGTGTTCGCCTGCGCGTTGGCGATTTGGATTTTGAACGCGAGAAACTCTATATTCGCGATGGAAAAGGTGGCAAGGATAGAGTTACCTTATTCCCAAAATCCATTCATGAAGACTTGCAGATTCAGTTGGGCAATGTAAAAAAGCTGCATGATCAGGACCTGTCCAATGGATATGGTAGCGTTTACCTGCCCAACGCATTAGCGAGAAAATATCCATCTGCCGCCAGGGAATTTTGCTGGCAGTACATTTTCCCTTCAAGGAACTTAAGTCAAGATCCTCGTACCGGCAAAATCCGAAGACATCATGTTTTGGAATCCGGACTTCAAAAAGCAGTTAAAACTGCGGTCAAAAAAGCCGGAATTGTAAAACGAGTCGGATGTCATACATTTCGGCACTGCTTTGCGACGCATCTGTTGGAAAACGGTGCCAATATTCGAGTTGTCCAAAAATTAATGGGACATGCGGATGTCAAAACCACGGAAATCTATACCCATGTCATGGAAAAAAATATTGACGACCTCCACAGTCCTCTTGATTTATTATGATGAACGAGCAGCCTGAAAGATAGTCAATTTCTCCGATATTTCCTGCCAGATATGATCCTCCCGGAACATGTGAACACGCTTCAAACGGCTCAGGAGCGGTGCAGGCGGCTTAACTCTGACAGGAAGACGACTCGGATGGATGCAATTCTCATTGCTCCTGTGCGGCGGGTTGTATGATAAGCTGCGTGAATAATTTATAATATACACAATTATTTTTTATTGTCAAGAAAAAAAATGTTGCATAGAAGTAATGGATTAGTTATTGGTTGTTTTAATGGTTTACAATACCCCTGGATTCCCAAACGTGAGTTTTTGGAACCAGAGAAGCAAAAAGTGCTGCATAAAGATTGAGATATTACCTTCACAGTGGAATCCGAGGAAATGCATAACGAAACACGCAACATAAGCATCAAATTTTACCGGACCAGCCAGCGACCGGCGGCGCAGTTTGTATCCGGATCCTGCGTGCACGAAGAATGCTTGCAGCAGAGCCGATGGATTAGCCTTTATTGGTTTGCCAGCGGACAGGTGCAGCGGGAAACGATCTCCGACACACTGCCCGGAATGAATCCCTCAGAATTCCCGCTGCACGCCTTCGATCTGGAACTCGACGGACAGGATCTTCGAAATCGCTGGGAATTTGTCAGCGCGTCCGAGCAAATCGGCGCCAAACCAGGAACGCGGGAGGCGGTCGTCGAACTGCGTCACCAGGTGCGCCCGGTTACGTTGAAGGTTATCACGCGATTGGACGGCACACCGTTTCTGGTGCGGCGTCTTGAGATTACGAACACGGGTAAAGCGCCGGCGGCGCTATCACACGTAAGCCCGTGGTCGGGGATGCTGTGGACGTGGCGACAGGCGGACCACTGGGGTGAGCGACCGCGTGAAGCCTCCGCGCCATTCGTGCTGGCTTATTTCCGCGGTCTCATGCAGGGCACTGAGGGAGATTTCGGTTGGGAGGTTCTGCCGCCGGGTGTGCGGCGCATCGAGGGCACCAACGGGCATAGCGGCTTCGGCAATCCGTTTTTCATGATTCGGAACGAAATGACCGGTGAGACTGCCATCGGTGCGCTTGCCTGGTCCGGCAACTGGTTCATGGAATTCTGGCGCGATCCCAGTCTGGATTTATCGGGGCAACCGGCTCGCGGCGCCAACCTGGCATTCCGATTCGGTCCACTCGGTCCGGCGCCGCTGCGCGTCATCGCCCCGGGCGAGACGGTTGTTTCCCCGGAAACGCACCTTGCTCTGCTGCACGCGAGCACGGATGATTGCGTTGCCGCGCTGCACGGACACCTGCGGGCTTCGGTCATCCCGCCGCGACCCGAGGGCAAGGAATTTTTCACTGTTGCCGGCAGGGTTGTTGAGGAGCCCGGGAACTGGATCCTGAAAGAAATGGACATTGCAGCCGCAATGGGAGTCGATGCGTTTATGGTCGATGCCGGCTGGTACGGCGATACGTTCGGTTCCTGGACGGATCGGCGCGGTGATTGGGAAGTTGGCGATTGGATGCCGGGGGGACTTGCCGGTTGCCGCAGCCATTGCCATGAACGCGGGATGATGTTTGGTCTCTGGATGGAACCGGAGACGGCTGGCTCCAAGAGCAAGTTGCTGCGCGACCATCCGGACTGGTTGCTCAAAACCGACGGAGACCGTGAAGTAGCACAAATGCTCGATCTCAGCCATCCCGGGGCAGCCCAGTACATGACCGAAGCGATTTTGCGCACCATCAAAGAACATCGGCTGGATTTTTTCAAGATTGACTATAATTGTCGGGTGCATGAAGGGGGGCAACGCGAGCGGGACGGGCTGATCGAACATGAGTTGTGGCGGCATTACGAGGCGCTTTACAGCGTCTTCGATCGGGTACGGGCTGAAATGCCCGAAGTGGCACTCGAATGCTGCTCGAGCGGCGGCGGACGCAACGATCTGGGGATGATGTCGCGTTTTCATTACGCCTGCGAGTCTGACTTTTCAACGTTCCCGCGCAGCATTCGCGCTATAAACGGATTGACAATGTTCCTTCCGCCGGAGGCGCTTTGCTATTACCACAATCATGTGCCTGTGGCGCATCAGAAAGCCGATCTCGAAACGCACCTGCGCGTGACATTATTTGCGCAGCCGGTTTTTGTCGGTTTCGGCGCACAGGCAGCCGATCGCACAACACCATATTTCGAACTGACGAAACGCTACATTGCCCTTGCCAAAAAATTCACCGGGCAAATTCTGGCTTCCCGACCCCGCGTATTTCATCACACACCGAATATTGGTCTCCTGGAACCGGCTGATTGGTGCGTGCTCGAATATGCGGCGCAGGACCAGAGCCGCGGGTATGCCGGTTTGTTTAAATTGACATCCAATTGCTCGGAATACCGGTTCTATCCCCGTGGCGCGGATATTTCAGTCGAGTATGAAGTGACCCTGGATAATCATCGCCAGACATTTCGTATTTCCGGCAGCGACCTGTTGAACCGCGGGCTTCGCGTCAGGCTCGATACACCGATGACGAGTGAGTTGGTGCTGTACGCGAAAATGCCGCACTGAACAGGAAGGGAAAAATGCAGCCGATTTTATGCAGTCGCGGGGAATGGTGAATTTGAATCAATGCTTCCAACGCAAGATCGCTAACGCTGATTTAAAGGATGGGGGATAAAATAACCTTGACATTTTGGCTAAAAATAATTTTGATAAATAGCCAATTAATAAATTTAAACAGGTATAACTTTGCACGGGCACAAATTGAACTTTCATGTCATTGCGAGCGAAACGGAGTGCAGCGAAGCAATCCCATGAGGTTAAGCACTGAA
>JAFGMA010000211.1 GCA_016927835.1 Candidatus Zhuqueibacterota bacterium
TGTCCGTCCGAAAACTCGAAAAATTGTCATTGCGAGGCGTTTTTTGCCGAAGCAATCCCCTAATAAAACGGCTGAGATTGCTTCGTCACAAAAAACGCTCCTCGCAATGACAGCTCAAAGGTAGTTCTCGGACAGACACTAAATAGTGTTGATTGAAAATTATCTCCCGCAAGTTTCTTAAAACATGCGAAGCCAATATGTATGTTCTTTAATTCGGATGCTTTAATATCTGCTTTTGCATGACTTGTCGGAGGCTTTCGGATAGCCGATCAAAGGTGTTTGTTACGGTGGCACCTGCGACGCAATGAACTCGCTTTTCATCCCACAAAGCAAATTTGTACTTTCTGTTCGTAATTTACATTCTTATTTCTAATTTGCCTGCAAGTATTACGTGAGCGTTTACTTTTCTGTAAATCATATTATGTGTTTGTATATTCTTTGGAGAAATTTAAAATCGTCTTGAAACAAGTGTTTTCGTGTTGCAGGAATCAAGCCCGCGTTGAGCTCGAATCGCAAATATAGGTGATTTCCGTGGATTCTTTTGCTTCGTGCTTTCCATGCCGAGGGTGTGGGCGCGAGACAGAAATTTTCATGCAATTTGTAGCTTTTCTAAAGAGAAGGCAATTTTCGTAATAAACATCATGAATAAGGCACGGTGGAGCAATGTCTTCAAATAATCAACGGAAAATTTCAATCATTATTCCCGTGCACAATGCCTCCGGATATATCGAGAGATGCCTGGGTGCGGTCTTTTTATCCTCATACACGCGTTTTGAATGCATTGTCATTGATGATAATTCGACAGATAATTCCGTCAGCCTGGTCGAAGATTACCCTGTAAAATTGCTAAAGTTGAACGAGCATATCGGTGCCGCAAACGCAAGGAATATGGGTGCCAGAGCTGCCTCCGGGGAAATTTTATTTTTTATCGATGCAGATGTCCTCATCTTGCGCGACACGCTGACAGAAATCGCCAAAACGTTCTTTGAGCAGCCCGACACAGCAGCCTTGATCGGATCATTGGACAATGCCCCAGGTGACGAACGGTTCCTTTCCCAATTCAAGAGTTTGTTTCGTCATTATATACATCAGAGTTCCGAAGAGATTGTTGCCACCTTCTGGTCCGGCTGTGGTGCTATCCGCCGGCAGATCTTTTTGGACTATAACGGTTTTGACAGCCGATATCAGAAGTCCTCAATCGAAGACATTGAACTGGGACTTCGACTGGCGGCTGGTAACCAAAAGATAAAATTACAAAAGCAAATTCAGGTGAAGCATTTAAAACGCTGGACACTCCGCGATTTAATCAAAACTGATATCCTTGACCGCGGCATACCCTGGACGCTCCTGATGCTGCGCTATAAATCAATTTCCAAAAACCTGAATTTGCGCTTTTCACAAAAGGTGAGCGTTGTTACCGTATTTTTGTTGGGTTTCTCTCCCTGCCTTCTATTGCCTCCCATTCAATTACCGCCAAATGCTCCGCTGCTGCCTGTTTTTATCCTTGGTACTATCCTTTTGGTAAATTGTAAGTTCTATCGTTTTCTCATCAGGGTACGCGGGATAATTTTCACTTTGAAAGTCACCCCATTGCATCTGCTATATTTTTTCTATTGCGGCTTGAGCTTCATTTTTGCTGTGGTCACGTACATGCTGGGCAAAAGATCCTGACAATCGATGACCAGGAAAATGTATGATCAATCAAGGTTTGCTACTACTCGCCGCCTCATTTCATTTTACCGCGTGAAACACCAGAGCGATCAATCCCTCGCAGATGATGACAACATGACAAATTTTCATTTTTCTGAATAAATTTTATCCAAAAGTCGAACCAAAAGCAGGATTGCATACTATAATACGTTTTACTCGGAAAAAGCAAATATGCAAAATTTTGATTTTCATACTCACACCACTGCTTCCGATGGATCGCTGCGCCCGGTTGAATTGATCGAACTGGCAGCCAGGCAGGGCATAACGACACTTGCCGTTACCGATCACGATACGATCAGTGGTCTCGATGCTGCATGCGAGGCAGGCAAGGCTATGGGCATCACTGTGATTCCCGGCTTAGAAATAAGCATTGACTTTGAGCCGGGAACCATGCATTTGTGCGGCTATTTCATTGACACCACCAATCAAGCGCTCAAAAATGGTTTGAAAATCGTCCAGGAAGCGCGTGAAAAAAGAAATCCGCGGATCATTGAAAAACTCAATGAAATGGGCATCGATATCACATTGGAAGAAGTTAATGCCGAAGTCGGAACCTCCAGGGCAGGAAGACCCCATTTTGCGAAGGTGTTATTGGAAAAAGGATACGTAAATAGTATCCAGCAGGCTTTTGATTCATACCTTGCCAAAGGCGCTCCCTGTTATGTCAATAAAATGCGGCTCAAAAAAGCTGAAGCCATCGCTTTGATAATAGCTTCTGGCGGAATAGCCGTTTTGGCGCATCCGATTCAGTTGAAACTCAGCACGCCGGTGGAGTACAGAGCCGTCTTCAGCGAGTTGAAAGCATTGGGAGCGAGCGGCATCGAAGCCTATAGCAGTTATCACACGAATCAGGAAAACATGCTCTTCAAGTCTTTGGCTGAAGAGCTTGACATGCTGGTTACCGGCGGCAGTGACTTCCACGGTGCGACAAAACCGAATGTGAAGCCTGGCGTTTTCGGAGACGATGTACGGATCGATTTGAACAGGTTGTTGAAAAAGATGAATACGAGGACTGTGCAGAGTCTGAATCAAAACTATTAACCGCAACCTGAGCGGATATGGAGCGAACCGTGAAAGCAAAGAGCTACCAACCTTCGGCTCCATTCAAGGTGAAAAAATCCGCTTTTCGCTCAGACTTTGATTCGCAGCATGCAATTAGAATTTGTCGCCAATATTAAACAATGCGAGGAGAATCCAGAAAATGCAAAACGTACTTCCAGATCCACATGGCGAATCTGATCTTATCGACAGGTTTGTTAGAGAATCCGATAGCGAGGCATTCATTCAAAATTTGTCAACCTGCAAAGCGTACACGATATCAGAGGCAGATTTGTCCGTTTTATACCGGATTGCCGACGGCGCGTTGTCTCCGCTGGAAGGGCCAATGAATAGCGAGCAATTTCATCAGGTTCTGGAGCATGAGTCGTTCTCTGCCGGCGGGAAGCAGCATCTCTGGACAATTCCCATCGCTTTCCCGATCTCGAAAGAGGATGCTGACGCGCTGGAAATTGGCGAAACCATCGCGATTCGGCATCCGTCGGGAAATGTCATCGGAAGCCTGGAAATTTCAGATATTTATTATTTTGATAAGGCAAAGTATAACAGACTCGTTTATCTTACCGAGAGGACCGATCATCCCGGTCCGCGAATTTTCAATGAAGATCCCAGGGATTATCTGCTGGGCGGGAAAATCCGGGCGCTGCCGCAGCCGAAGCATCCGGTTTATGGTAAATACATGCTGACGCCCCGGGAAACACGCAGTCTGTTCAAAGAAAGAAAGTGGCAGCGGATCGTCGCATTTCAAACGAGAAATGCTCTGCACCGGGCACACGAATATGCAATCGTTTATGCGATGGAAACACTCACTAAAAAGGGATATTTCACCGGTGCGGTTATCAATGCTCTTGTGGGAGCAACCAAATCGGATGATGTGCCGGCAGATGTCCGAATGGAAACTTATGAAATGCTCTTAAAGCAAAACCTGATAGGTAATGGCGACAAAGATTCGGATTTCTGGCAATCGAAAGTGTATGAATTGAATGATCAGCTTTTGCTCATCGGACTCGATATGAAAATGTTTTACGCGGGTCCAAAAGAAGCAATCATGCATGCAATTTATCGACAAAATTATGGATTCACGGATATTATCATCGGCAGGAAGCATGCCGATGCACCCTTTGATGATGGCGCACCGGTGTGGGGTGATTTCGATGCGCAATTGAAATTTGAAAATCTCGATGGCAAATTGTTAATCAAGTCGTTGAATGTCGGATTCGCCGCCTACTTCGAGGAGATTGCACGCGTCGGACTGGTTGAAGAATTTAAAGCCAAAGGATTCAGTCAGGTTTCGATATCCGGAAAAGAATTGCGCCAAAAGCTTCAAAACGGGGAATCCGTGGATGAGCGAATTATGAGAAAACCTGTTGCAGAAGTGCTCTCCCTCTATTATAAAAAAACCGGTGTCAAAAGCAAAAATATCACCTGGCATGAATCGGATATCTCCAAAAAGCAACGAGAGCAACGGAACGGGCACAAAGGGATCGTCTTGTGGTTAACCGGGCTTTCCGGATCCGGAAAATCGACCATCGCCATCGAACTCCAATCCCGGTTATTTGAGATGGGGTGCAGCGTTTTCATTCTGGATGGAGATAACATCAGGCACGGCTTGAACCGAGACCTGGGATTCTCGCCTGAAGACAGGGAGGAAAATATCCGGCGCATCGGGGAGGTTGCCAGGCTTTTTGCCGAGGGAGGCACGATCATTATAACGTCATTCATCTCGCCCTATCGAAAGGACAGAGATACCGCCAGAAGCCTGATGCCAGAGGGCGAATTTTTTGAAATATTTGTGAAAGCGCCGTTGGAAGTCTGTGAAAAGAGAGATCCCAAAGGACTGTATGAAAAAGCGCGCAGGGGGATTATCAAAGAATTTACCGGTATTTCGGCGCCTTATGAAATACCTGAGAAGCCTGAGTTGATCCTTGAAACCGATAAGCTGACTGTCGAGCAATCAGCCGACACGATCATAAATCATTTGAAGACGGCTGAAATATTATCGAATCCGAATTGTTAGATTGACTTCGATGCATCAATAAGTCATCCTGATTTTAAGCATATTGCGGTGCCATGTCTCCGCTAGTTAAGCGATTACCAGTGTGCTAAGTTTTTTCCTTGACATTACATTCGGAATCTCGTACTTTTGGGACTTCAAAAAGCCGTTCACTGAATTGAATCCCGGTGGTGGTACTCGGTCAAAATAGCAGAGGAAATTGGGCTGGTAAATGAAAAATCTCCATGAGTTCCTGCGCAAAAATATGGAACTTGCGATCAATGATTACGCGATGATTCAGCCGGGGGACCGCCTTCTGGTGGGAATCTCCGGCGGGAGCGACTCCTTCGCCCTGTTGAAGTTGCTGCTGTCTCCGAAAATCTATGTGAGCAATGATATCGAGCTCCTCGCCGTTTATCTGGATATGGGATTTCATGCGGATGACAGATCACATATTGCCCGTCTCGAGTCGTTTTTTAAAGCGCATTCAATTCGGTATATCATCGAGGAAACCACGATTGGGCTGTTCGCGCATAGCGAAAAAAATCGTTTAAATCCATGTTTTCTATGCTCAAGAATGCGCCGGAAGCGGTTGTTCGAACTTGCAAGCGAAAACGGATGCAGTAAAATAGCGCTGGGGCATCACAAGGATGATGTCATTGAAACGTTCCTCATCAATATCCTTTTCGGACGCGAAACCAGCACCATGGTTCCGAATCAGGAGTTTTTCAACGGCAAATTCCATATCATCCGACCGCTGTTTTACATTGAAGAGACTCTTATCAAGAAATACGCAATTGAAAATGAATTACCGGTTTTCGATAATTTATGCCCTACCGGAAAAACATCCAAGCGGCAATACGTGAAAGATTTGCTGAAGCAGCTTGAAAAGGACTATCGCGGTGTAAAGAAAAACATCTACCGCGCCATGAAAAATGTGAAACCCGATTATCTTCCCTCGCCCGGTTCTGTGAATCCCAGGTAGCGGCATGCTTCAGCCGGGCAAACCAATGGACAGCATGGTTGGCGTGGAACGGCTGAAGGATTTATCCCCGCTCGTCAGCAACACAGAAACTCAAATTGGAACCAGCCTGGAAAGTGTTCCCGGCGTTCCCATCAAGTGCAATCAGTTGAAATTATCAATGCGTCGAAAATAATCGGCGTGATCATGAAATGGAGGTAATGCTTGAATCGACTTTGGGAGGTTTCGCCGGTATCGGAATGGTGCATCATTCAAAGAAAATTCGATGTAAAAAGCCACCGGCATTACGAAAGCCTGTTTACCATCGGCAACGGCTACATGTCGCTGCGCGGCGCCTTCGAAGAGGGTCTTCCCGATGATCCGCAAAATCTTGACAATCCCCGCCAGCCACAGATCGTAACCCTCGAAAAAGGGCGTGCAAGCAAACAAATGTGGGGAACGTATGTCCCCAGCCTTTTTGGCAGCCATCCATATTGCGGCAATGAAATGATCAATTTGCCATTCTTTCTCGGGATGCAATTTCAATGGGAAAATGTAACGTTGGATTTGGAGAATTGCAGTATTGAAAATTATGCTCGCTGGCTCGATTTGCGAGATGGCACGTTGTACCGCAATTTTCGGTGGCGCCACCGTGACGGGCAATTTCTCGAATTCCGATTCATGCGCTTTTGCAGTTTGGCGGTGCCGCACCTCTGTGTGCAGGTGTGCGAAATCGACGCCCCCGGGGGCTTTGAAACCACATCACTCTCCGTGTCATCGGCAATCGATTCGGATATTCGGACAAACGGCTACGACCATTTGACGCCCATGAGAATGGATGGCGATGCCCGCGGGCGAATCAATCTGGATGTCCTCACCGATGCGGGTGATCGGGTGGCTATCGTATCCCAAATGGTTTTGGAAACGCTTCACGCTGCAGATGACAATCGAACCGGATGGCAGCCGGCACAAACCGCCCGCAGCATTTCCACAAAAATCAACCTGCCAATTCAAGCCGAACAAAAAATCCGGTTGATAAAATACTCCGCGCTGCATACAAGCTACGATCCCCGGACAGCAAATCCCGATCAGGCAGCCGAAGAAACGTTGCGGCAAGCGCTGAATTCCGGACTTCTGCGGCTCATTCAGGAGCATAAAACAGGCTGGCAAGACCGCTGGGCACAGATGGATATCCGAATTGATGGCGATCCGGAAACGCAGCGGTCGCTCAGGTTTACTGCATTTCATCTCAACCGGGCATTGAATGCATCGGATCCGCGCACAGGCATTTGCGCCAAATGCAACAGCGGAGAAGCCTACTGGGGGCATTCATTCTGGGATACCGAGGTGTTTATCCTGCCATTTTTCATCTATACCCGTCCCGATGCCGCAAGGAACCTGTTGCTCTATCGCTATGATAAATTGGACGGTGCCCGGGAAAAAGCAAAACAAAACGGCTATCCCGGCGCAATGTACCCCTGGGAAAGCGACCGCAATGGTCATGAGGCGTGTTCGCTCTGGGAATTTGCAGAACTCGAAGTTCATGTGGTTGCGGATGTTGCTTACGGAATACGGCATTATATGGCGGCAACACAGGATTTTGAATTTCTTTATGATTTTGGTACGGAGATGCTCATCGAAATTGCGCGGTTCTGGCGGGCGAGAATTCACCGGGCATCCGATGGCACGGCTCACATTCTCGGCGTCATGGGACCGAATGAATACAATCCGCTGGTTCATGATAATTATTATACCAACTGGATGGCGCGATTGGCGCTTCGGTCCATGATCTGGGCAGTCGATTTGATGCGAAAAAATGCTCCCCGGCGTTGGGATGCGCTGGTGCAGCAACTCGCTTTTGATCCGGCGGAAATCGAATCGTTTGAAACATTGGCTGAGAACCTGGTCTTGCCATTCGATGAAAGCCGTAACCTGGTCCTGCAATCAGCCGATTTCGAAACACTGGAGCCGCTGAATTTCGATGAGGTTTGGAAAGATCGGCGTCAGCCATTGGGTCGATTTTTATCGCACGAACGCCTGACACGGAGCCGCTGCTTTAAACAGGCGGATGCGCTGTTGACGTTCGACCTGTTTCCATACGCTTTCACGCGCGAACAACTCAGGGTGGCATATCAGTACTACGAGCCGCTGACCTGTCACGATTCATCGCTTTCGGTGGCAACGCACGGTTCGCTGGTGACCAGATTGAATCGTCATCAGGAAGCCTGGCGCTACTTTCGGCAGGCGGCACAAATGGATTTGGGGAATACGCTGGGCAATGCGGCAGAGGGATTGCACGCCGCCTGCCTGGGCGCAACCTGGCGAGCTGCGATTTTCGGTTTCATCGGCTTCTGGATTGATATTGAACGCGAGAAAGCCGGTTTCGATCCCCACCTGCCGGCGCATTGGAAGCGGGTTGATTTCAATTTCATTATTTTCGGGCGGACACTCGCCATAACATTGACGCAACAGAAAATTCAACTTTGCCTGCTTTCGGGCGCGCCACTGGAGCTTGAAATTGCAACCCAACTCGTTCGACTCGATCCCGAAAAAAAAATCACTGTCGAAATCCGGGCGTCGGATGAGTCTGCCTCTCCGCGGTTCGATGGTCAGCGCCCCGTTGGTATTCTGGCAGATCTGACCGAGCGAGAACCGATGCTCCGGTTCCTGAAACGCATTTCAGGGGATATCAATTTGCGCGTTTGCGAAAGGGACGACGCCTTCGAATCGTTCTCTGCTATCTGGATTCATTATCTGCATGATGCCGATCCCCTGCCCGTTCAGAGTCAGATCAAGCTGAAGCGCTTTATCGACAATGGCGGGAAAGTCATTTTGACCGGCAGCGCAGTCGACCTCGTCAGCGATTTGGGCATTGACTCCCCACCGGAAATCATTCGCTATGAAAACGGTGCGGAACTGGTTCGCGACGGATTTTTTGCCATTGGTGAGCATCCGCTATTAATTGACGAAAGCGCGAAATGGCGCTTGTGCAACCAGATGAGCGTACCATCCGCCCGGCTGTCCTACTGGAACTCCCTGACTGAATCCGCGCAAATTCTCGCTTCACATTTCATCGACGGTCGCAACTTTCCGGAGCGCTCTGTTTTCATCGAATGGCAAATAGCAGATGGGTTGATTTTGGCGATTGGTCTGCCGGCGATCCAGTTCAAATACCTGGAAACGCATCACGCGTATCAATGCCACCTGTTTTTCCGGCGTCTGCTCGGTTACGCATCCAAGAGCTGTCACATCGCTTCTGAATGGCTGATAGATGGCGAAGCACCTGCCTTGAGTGGTTTTCTCAAGGATCGCTATCAGATGCAGGGACTTGCAGTCACTCCGGGTGGAAAGATTGCCATTCGTATGTCTATTGACTGCTTTCAAAACGTGCATCTCCGTGCTGCGCTGGATGTGACAGATGGGAACGGAAAAAGCATCGACAGAGAATTTAAAGAACCAATGGTTGAAACGGGTCGGGATCGCCGATTGGTTCTTTCTACTAAACCGTTGCCGCCTAGCAATTTTCGAATCGCATTATCGGTTGAAGACGGCTCCGGATCTGAAAAACGTATTCAGATGACAAAAAACCTGCTGGTCTGTCCTTCGGAAAAAGATGGCTGGACACGCCTCGGTTCGGTACATTCTTACCGCAATTCAGAGTTGCTGCTGCAAATTGATGCTGAATCCGGGCACATTTCAAGTATCCGAAATACCGCTGCTGCCGGCGATCTGGAATTTGCTGCCAATGAAACCAATAATCCGCTTTTTGAAGCCGATACGCCGCGGCTGGGACATCTTTTTTTCAAAACGCATCCGTACACCGAAGAGTGGGGAATTCGAACCACAACCTGGGATGACCAAAATACCCTTGACTCAGGGGATATTCGAAAGGCAGAGCAACGTGGCGGCAATTTCACCATAACCTACCAGGGACAATCGGGGCAAACCAATGGATTGAAAAACCTTGAAATCGTGCAACATTTCAGTCCACAAAGTGATGGTACCTTTCGCTGGACTGTGCAGATAAAGAACACCGCGCGGCATGCGCTGGAAATTGGTGACTTCATGCTCCCATTGTCTTTGAATACCCATTTTTCCAAACCCGATGCGCAGTCGCAAATTTATGAAAACCGGTTGATGATGCACAATCATGTGGCAGGCTACAGCTCTTTCCTGTTCGCAACTGCGCTCAATGGTCGGGGCAAAAAATTGCTCATCCTGCCCGATGAAAATACAGCGCTGGAATGCATGGCGCATGACCAGCGAAAATATGGTGGCGTGCAGCCAAAATGGGAAGGATTGGTATATATTTATTTATACTCCGCGGCGAGTCGATATCAAAAAAATTGGCTGCCCTGGTACAATGGTCATCATTCAATGGTTCTCCAGGCTGGCGAAACCCGGCATTTCGGCTTCACTTTCTACTGGATCGACAGTCCGGAAGATATCTCGGAAATTCGTCAAAAAGCCAATCAGGTCGTCGTTGAAACAGAACCCGGCTACGTCATTCCAATTGATCACCGGACGCAGCTCAAAATAAAAGGTCACCCGGTGGACCGCATCGAATTGCCTCAATCCGCAAAAGTCAAGCGCCTCAACGAAAATCGGTTCGAGATTGAATGGACTGAATTGGGCGAAATCCCGCTGCGCATTTATTATGGCACGGACCGATGGACGATTATAAACTTCCGGATCATCCCGCCAGTGGGCGAACTGATTGGCAAGCGTGCGCAATTCATCCGGGAATATCAGCAGTATCGCGAGCCAAGGGCATATAAAGATGGCATTTTTTATATGTGGGATGCCGAAGATAAAAAACAGGTGCGCGAGGATCGGTTTCAATTCAAGACCGGGGGATCGGATGAATTAGGCTTTGCGGATCCGTTGTACCTGGCAGGCAAAAACATGTTCTATCCTGATCCCAGGGAGGTTGAAGCGCTGGAGTATTATATTCACCATTTTCTCCGAAGGGTGATCCAGCGACCGGATTATGGCGTCATCCGCTACGCCAGCGCCGATGGCAACCCTGACAGAGAAGGACAGCGTACCGATCGCTCCTTCAATTACGCGCATGTGATGAATATCTATTTTTGTATGTATGAAATCGGAAGGCGCTTTGATGTCCTTCAGCAAGCCACGCACACGGAATATCTCGAACACGCGTATGGCACAGCGATGGCGTACATGACGCTGCCGATGTATGAAAATAGCAATCTCACGCAGGGCAACACCAATGATAATGTGCTGGTAAAAATTGCGGAAGCATTGAAAGCGGAGGGCTGCACGACGCAATACGAGGCACTCACACACCAGATCGAACGCAAAAGTGAGTATATGAGAACCGCCAGTTGTCCCTATGCATCTGAATACACATTCGACACAACCGGCTACGAAGGCGTCTACTGGCTGAGGAAGTATGGCGGCGATGCGCCGGGCATGGAAGATGTGATGCACACCATCCGTGCGACCAGGGGCAGTCAGCCGCACTGGATTTTCTACGGCAACGATACGCGCTGGGGTTGGGGCAATTCGAAAATCGAGAGCCCGGATGAAATTTGTTATAATTATATGGCGCCGCTAAACGGCAGGGTCATGCTGGATGCGTTCCTCTATTTCTCGAAACCAGAAGACTTGCGCCAGGGTTTCGCGGCGACGGTGGGTACATGGTGTCTGGTAGAACCTGACGGCACGGCGCATGATTTTTGTGGCTGGGAGCCCTGCCGACGCATTTTCGATCCCTGGAGCAGCGAGATGGGTGTCGGGCTATATGCAACGCTGCTATGCCTCGGAGCGTATGTTTATGACGATTCGAATTGCCTGGGCGGGCAACTCATCCGCGAGAGCTATGGCTGGCAACTCAAGCCATATTCAGGATTCGGAACGAGGATTTGGATTGCAGAATTCGGGAAGCTGATTGAGATTGAAGGCGGCGTTTTTCAGGTAGCGCGATTGAATCGCGAACACAAAACACTGGAGGTGGTATTCAAGCGGGAGGCGCGTGCGCGAAAAGTGCAGCTCATTATCTCTAATCGAGATATCGGAATGAAAGCATATTCGCCGATTCAGCGCATCGAAGTGAGGTCCGGCAACAAAGTGCTCATCGCACTCAAATAGTGTTCACCGAAATGCTTGTTCGATGTTACCGCGCAACCATGCTGTTCATGCCGTACACATCTGCGGAGCAAGAACACGATTTTTGATTTTTTTGCCGGGAAGCGCCTTTTTTATTTCTTCATAGAGTAAGAATGCATCCTTCGAAGTGAAAAATCTGGATGCATTGAATTTCTTGTCAATGTACTGGGTATAATATTCTTTCGGAACATCAACCCTGGTGGACATGAAAATCAAACTCAAAGGTTTCCTCGCGGAAGCGTTCAGATAGGTAATAATCTCCCGGCAATCTTTGTGGTTGTCAAGAATCCAGTCCAAAACCACAATCGATATCTTGTCGATATGCCGCTCGATGAGTTGAAACGCCTGGATTCTGGTTGTTGCGGTATAAACGTTGTTAAATCCTTTTCTTCTTAAATACCTTTCATAGGCAAAAACAATATCCTCATGGTCATCGATGATGAGGATCCCCTTTTTTGCATCGCCTCTACTAATCTTATCCATATTTATCTCCATACATTTCAATTAGTTGAATTTATTTCATATCGCATTCAGTTATATTTTAAATAGTTATACCATAAAATCATTGTGAATCCACAGAACAAGTCGTATTATCGCAATATTTATGCCAGTAATATTTTGCATGGCATCCCGGACATACTTGAGCAAGATTAAAGATTGACATAACAATGATTAACATTGAATCTTATCAGCTTATATTTAAAGAGTTTGTGAAGGAGCCGCTTCGAGCTTATGAAGAAAAATGGTATTATTTTTAAAATCAGCAAAAATCGAATAATATCCGTATATTATAGTGGTCAATAATCGGCTAATTATAATTAAAATGAATCATAAGTCCAATCCACAAGCTGGATGGAATGAATTTCACTTTGATGCTTCAGGGGATCGCCTGTCCGGTAAGATTTAATAACAGATCGCGCGCCTGTGATTTTTCTTACTTGACATCTTGAATTGGCGGTTTTATATTATAGGCGTTCTCATAATTCATGCAGCTTTTCACAGCAACTCACACCATATCGCTTGAGAGGTTGAGTTATGAAAGTCACACCACTCGCCCCGCACATATCGAAACTTGCGGATACTTTGGCACCCGCGTTGATAAAAATCAGGCATCATCTGCATCAATACCCGGAGCCAGGACGACAGGAAAAAGAGACAACAGCTTATCTCATTCATCAACTCGAACCATTTAATTTACAGCTCACAACGCATTACGTTGAAACCGGATTTTGGGCTGATCTGCAAATACAGCCCGATGCACCCTTTTTAGCGCTTCGATGCGATATCGATGCCCTGCCGATCGCTGAAAAAAATGAGATACCGTATGCCTCAAAAAATGAAGGGGTAATGCACGCCTGCGGTCACGATGCCCATGCAGCGGTGCTTTCAGGCGCGGCAATGGTGTTAAGCCGACTGAAAAGCGAGTTAACCGGAAATGTTCGATTCATCTTTCAGCCAGCCGAGGAGATCACCCCGGGCGGGGCATTGGATATGATCGAACGCGGGGTGCTTGAGGGTGTGGAGGCTATTCTGACGCTGCATTCGGATCCCAGGATCGAAGTCGGAAAGGTCGGATTCAAATTCGGTCCTTTTATGGCATCCACGGATATTTTCAAAATTCAAATTTTCGGCAAAGGAGCGCATGCGGCGAATCCGCATAAATCCATCGATCCGATCATGATTGCTGCCCAGCTCATCAATTCCCTTCACCAGGTCATCAGCCGGGAGATTAATCCGGTGACACCTGCTGTCATTACAGTGACACGGATTCTGGCGGGGACAACGATTAATGTAATCCCCGGAGAGGCAGAAATTTGGGGAACCTTGCGGGCACTGGATAAATCAACGCGCACTTTTCTGCAAAATCGATTGCGTGAAGTCACCGCTAGCCTGTGCGAAATGCATCATGCGCAATCTGAGCTAACGCTTGACAAAGGCGCCCCGCCGGTTGTAAATGATGACGCACTATGCCAAATAGTCCGTAACGCGACGGCAGAAATACTGGGAGAATCGCACGTAAAAATACTCGTTGAGCCGGATATGGGCGCTGAGGATTTCGCCTGGTATCTGCAAACGGTTCCCGGCATGATTTTTCGGCTTGGAACGAAAGGGCGTCCCGGAAGTGAATTCGAATTACATCACCCCAATTTTGATATCGATGACCGGGCGCTTGCGGTGGGTGTGAAGGTGTTTTGCATGAGTGTTTTTAAATATTTTGAGGGGAAGGAAGAGCCCCAATCGAAGTAGATATATCATTCGGAGCAAAAATTGAGATTTTTGAAAACAAATATTTGAATCCTTTTACCCTGGATTATTCATATAAATTGCTAAAGGAGGTGGGATAAAATAAATTACCCATTAAAATTTCTCAAGTTGCTATTTATCAATATTATTTTTAAGCAAAATGTCCAAGTTATTTTATCCCACCTCCTTAATAAATTTAGATGATATAATAAAGATAAATTTTTAGCACTTCATCCGAATTTTGGTATTGCAGGTTTACTCTGCCCGGTGCAAGACAGATTCCGTGATTTTTAAATGACATGGAGTAACATGCTACTGTATTAAAAATAACTATTCTAGCTGCTCCGGCTATAGCATTCGAATTGGCTCCGTTTTTACATACGGGTACATTTGATCGCAAGCGTTTCCTTACTTTTGCTTGATCTGCAACAATAATTTTCGTAAATTTTAGTGCCAATTTAATCAGCATTGACATGAAACTAAACTGCGAGCATCTCATTATGCCTTATCGAACCCGAATATTCTATTTGTGCGTTTTTTACATCATCGGTTTGATTTCACAGCTCTATTCAACTCCCCGCTTCACATTGGAAGATTATTCCGATCGCATCCTCATAAAAACCGAAAAATTGATTATCGATTTTTACAAGCAGCCTATTCGCTTCAGCATTAAAAATCGCCTTAAAAGAACGATATTAACGCAACCGGAAAAACTCAGCACAGGTATTGAAATAAATGGAGATACGCTAAGCATCGCGCGGATAATTTCGGCAGATAAAAGAGAAAATTCAGCAGTGCTTCGCTGCCAACTCGAAAATGATCAACCGATTCACCTGACGCTATCAATCCTTGCGGCGGATGTCATCGGATTCGAACTGGACGCTCACCAGATTCAGCAGACCGATGCCATTTTCCTGCGCTTCGTAGCCGGCGAAAGCGAACATTACTATGGATTTGGCGAGCGACTTGAAGGCTATGCAAACGAAGACTACGATCAGCGGGGGACGGGCGTGGAGATGTGGCGCAAGGGAACGCAAGGGGTGTATGTGCCATTCTTCATGAGTACAGCCAATTATGGTATGTTCATCGAAAACGGCGAAAAGGGTGTATTTGACCTGGCGAAATCTGATAGTCAAATTCTATCGATTCGATATTTGACCAATCACCTGAAATGGACTGTTTTTTACGGAGATTTCAAGCAAATTCTGAATGCCTACATCCGGCGCTACGGTCGCTCGATCTTGCCGCCGCGCTGGGCGTTCGAGCCATGGAAATGGCGTAACGAAGTGAAGGGTGGCTGGGAGTTGATCGAAGATGCTGACCAGCACTATAAACTGAATCTTCCAGGCGGAGTGATGATCCTCGATCGACCCCATTTCACCGCTGCCATGGATTTCCGGTTCAATCCCATTCAATTCCCCGATATCGAGAAATTGCTCGACGAATTGCATCAAAAGGGCTTTCGAATCCTGTTATGGGCGGCGCCCCTGGTCGAAGGGAACAGCCCGATTGGACGGGAAGGCATTTCAAAGGGTTATTTCCTGAAATTCAAAAATGGCGCACCGTTCTCGGGAAATGATTTTCGTGTGAATAAAAACGCAAAATCCCAGTGGGACATCTATTACGTCGATTTCACCAATCCGGATGCAGTTCGCTGGTGGCAGCGCAATCTCATCCGCATGCTAAACCTGGGATTCGACGGTTTCAAACTCGACCGCAGCGACGAAATGCTCCCGCAAACACCGGAGGTCATCTATCACAATGGCAAATCCGCCGATAAAATGTACAATGACTATGGCACGCTCTACATCAAAACTTTTTATGACGCTTGTAAACAGGTCAAAGATCGGGACTTCATAATCTATTCCCGACCGGGTTTCAGCGGTTCGCAGCAGTACGCTGCTTTTTTTTCAGGCGATACAGATCCGACCTGGGAACATTTTCGTAAAAACCTGATCACTGCGTTGCGCGCCAGCTTGAGCGGATTCCCAATTTGGGGACATGAAGCCGGCGGGTATCGCTGCAAGGACCGTTTCGGCATGTTACCAACCCGGGAATGTTTCATTCGCTGGACGCAATTTGGTGCATTTTCGCCAATCATGGATCGCGGCGGTTTATATTATGAGGAGCCGTGGGACTGGGATGTCGAAACACTTGATATTTATCGCACTTATGCCTGGATGCATTCGGAACTGGTTCCGTATATCCAAAGCTGCGCCTTCGAAGCCAACGCCACCGGTATGCCGATTATCAGACCACTGATTTTGCTCTACCCGGATGATCCCAGGGTTATTTCAATCAATGACGAGTATTTATTCGGTGATGCGTTTCTGGTTGCGCCAATCTACGACAGCACCGCTGCGGGACGGAGTGTCTATTTACCCGCCGGTCGCTGGATAAATTATTGGAATCAAAAAGAGATTATTACCGGACCCTGTCAAATTGTTGTGAATCCGCCGCTGAACCAGCTTCCGCTATTCATCAAATCCGGCGCAATCATTCCAAGGAATGTGCGAAACGCGGCAACCGGGCACGGAACCCATTTTTCCGCCGGTCACCTGACGCTTGACGTTTATCCCGACGGCATTTCCGATTATATCCGGCATGATGACACTGGTGCGCATCCGGTGCGTTGTGAGCAGACCGGCACGACTACGCGCCTGAGTTTCAAAAAAAATGACCAGCCGTTGATCATCCGTATCAAAAGCCAAAGTGCGCCAAATCAGGTTACAATCGATACTGATGCCCGGCTCAACCAATTTCGGAAGCTTTCGCAACTTGCACATTCGGAAGGTTGGGTCTATGTTAATGACGATCATCGCATCTGGATTAAGGTCCGGGCAATCGAAAATTTTGTGCTGGACATCGATTATGGAACCGCATTCAGCGATTGGTCCTTCCCGCAACTCATCAGCAATTGCAGGGATGGCATTTCGATTTCCGCAATTAGCGCCCCGACGCTGAAACATGCGCAGCTTGTATCTTCCGCAAATCAAAGCCCGGAGCAACGGTCAGGGGCGATATCCGATGCGAATGGCGTATTGGAATTCATGTTGCAGCCGGGCGCGAAATTCCAGGGAGAGATTCAATTTTACATTGAAGGCAAGAATCATCGGAACCAGTTGATTCGCACAGGAATCAAGTCACTGATTGTCGATGCTGACACAACCGGACCTGTCTTCAGTAACTGGAGTTTCCCGGATACGGTTGCAAATGATGAAGATTTCAAAATTGAAGTGGAAATCACCGATCCTTCGGGCGTGTGCCACAGCAAATGGGGTCACGCGCCGTTTCAGATTTATTGGCGCTATGGCGATCAGCAGCGGCAGTCTTATGGCGAGAAACGCGCTTCTGTTTTCAGCGAAAAAAACCAGACGCGATACCCGCGATTTAGAGCAAATCGTTTTTCATTCATGATTCCGGCAATTGGTGAGGCGTACGAAGGACATCTGTTTTTCAAAATCGAAGCCTGGGATTATGATGACATTCCTGCTAAAAGCATCTCAGATGAAAAAAGCATTTATGTAAAACTGCGAAAATGAAACGCCGATCAAGTCAGGCATGGATAAATTTAACGTTTTTTTTCTATCTGGTTACCAGAAAACGAGACTCGCAGGATAAAGCGCAACATTGCCTCCGGAAGAACCTCCAAAGCGGCTTGAGCCTGTAATTTCTGCGCGAAATGTGCGTGAGATATTGCATTGAGCGTACCGATATTCAGCGTTGAATTATTGAGAAAATCGCTTCTCGATATTCACGATAACGCCGATATCGAGTGTTTCGGCTAGTTCCGGATATTTTACTTTGAAAACGGAAATGATTTGTTTGTCTGAGAGATTTTTGTATTCGGGGAAATTCGACCTCGTATTCGGGAGCAATGTTAAATTATTGGTATCATCAGCATCGGTCGGGGCAGCAGAGTATTTCGCTTCCAATTCAGCGATGATAGAATCATCCGATAATTCGGTGAGTTTCGGAAATTGCTCGCGGAAAATTGAAACGATCTCCTGATCGGATAGTAACCTGTACTCGGGGAAAAAGCGGCGTGTGTGTACCAATCGATCCAGGGTGACCTCCTTCACCCGTGTGCCTTTGTAAATGCCATACCAGGACGGGATGAGTATCGTCAGAAAAATGATGATAGAATATTCAAAATCTTTGGGATATTCGCTGTACCCATTATAAGCCAGCAGACTTATAAGCAAGGCAATACCGATTCCTGTCAAGAAGCAAAGATGCGATTTATATTTTTCAGCATGATAACGGGAAAATTCATGTACGATCACCAGAAAAAAGAATTTCGATAAGTTGTCAAATACAGCAAGAAAAATCGTCTTTGGCTCCATATTTTCACTCCTATAATCGCGACTCAATTAACGTTCGATTTTTTGACGTTTAATATACGCGCTATTCGAAACTTTTGAAGAAAATTTGAATCTAAATATGCTTATTATTTATTGCATGTTAGAGTTCTACCCGAAAATGTACTATTCCAGGATAGCCTGAAATCATCTTTATTTCGCCAAATAAAGTTTTGAATTTCATTGAATAACGAAACCGGACTCGCTTGTTTATATTCACCGAACGAATCAGAAACGCCTTGGATCAATTTAATTTGCAGGAAGAGCGAATTTGATAAGAAGCTTCGCTATAGTATTATCGACAGTTTAGCCGGATTTAATCACCAGAATATTATAAAATTTGGGCAAGTTTGGTTATGAGGAGAAAGATTATGTCAAGTCTGCAGGATTCGCAATCGCTCATTATGGATTAAAATGTAAGTCCTTTGTCAGGCAGCAGGAATCTTTCATAATTCGCAATAGGATGTTAATTTTTTATATGTTACGTAACCATAAAAAGATTCTTCCAGAATGACAAGCTCCCGATCTGAAATTACAAAACAATCCAAGATAAGGATAGCTCAAGATAGACATCTCGGAAAATAGAATCGAAGCCTCGATACATAATACAGCATATTTTGCGATGGCGATTGACATTCGGGCTGAAAGACCATTAAATCGATTGAAGCAATTGCTGACAAAAATCCAGGTGCCATAATTTGCCGTCAGGGTCGTTCTATCAGCGCCAAAATCTCATTGCGAGTTAAATCACGCAATTCGGCTGCCGAGAGCGTCCGCACTTTATCCGCTGGAATGATATCACCGAATTTTATCTTCAAATTGACAGGCTGGATGTGCCAGGAGCCTTTATTCTTCAAATTAAATAAGCCGGAAAGCCCGATTGGTACGATATCGGCTTCGGCTTGTTTTGCCAGAAAGAACGGCATTCTTTTGAAATTGCCTAGCTTGCCGTCGAGTGTTCGATGTCCTTCCGGAAGAATTGCGATGGACTTGCCGCTGCGAATATGTTGTTCCGCCTGGCGCAGGCTGCGCATGGAACGGAAGCTATGATCGCGTTCGATGGCGATATTTCCGTAGCGTCGAACCGCCCAGCCGTATAAGAACCACTTATGCTGGCGATCAGCTTCCACGCCACGAACGAAAGTCGGAATGAAGCCCCCTAGCAACGGGACATCGAAGAGGCTGACATGGTTCGCCATAAACAGGTAGGATTTATCGGGATCAATTTTGTCATTTCCCTCAACATCTACGCGAATCCGCATGGCTTTGAATACAAACCGTAACATGGCTTTAATCCATGGATCATACGTTTCGGGCGGGAAGAGGTACGTCAGAATGAGTCCAATGACTAGAATCGCTCCGAAAATACCGCCTCCTACCGCCCACATGTACAGAGAAATTAGCGTACTCATGGGCAAAATACCTCCACCGCATGATGCAGGCATTCGACTTCAACCGGGGTGTTGCCGACTATTTCTCCATCCGGCGTCAAGATTTTGTCGATATCGGTTTGAATTCGGATTTGCTTCGCCTGAAATGTCTCAACTTCATCCAGGTGAATGTGCTCTCCGGTGAATACCGTTGGCAGGCATTTGAGAAGTCTTCTGCGGTTCAGTTTGTTTAGCAGCGTAATATCGAGAAAGCCATCGTCAAACCTGGCGTTGGGTGCCATGAGAAAATTGGAGGTATAGCGGGTGTTGGAAATTTCGACAAAAATATTATCGCGTTCGTAGCTCTTGCCATCAATTTCCAGCATCAGGTGATGCGTTTTCAGAAAAATAGTTTGATATAAGACGCCGATCGTATATGAAATATTACCGAACAACTTCAATGAAACGGCTGTTTTTGTAACATCGGAAACAAAGCCAAGTCCCAGTATATTAAGGTAGTAAAATTCCTGATCGCTGAATGCAAAGCGTCCCACATCCACCGCGCGAGGCTGGTTGCGACTAATGATATCGACTGCATTTTGCCACTGGTGGTTTTCCAATCCAAGGTCACGGGCAAATGCATTTCCGGTTCCTACAGGCAGCACCCCAATCGGAATCCGTTTTTTGCTCGTATTGTTGAAATATCCGTTAATCACTTCGAACAACGTGCCATCGCCTCCTGCGGCAACCAGTCCGTTATATTGACTGAAATCTGCCCCTTTAACCAACTCCGTCGCATGTTTCGGTGATTCAGTAAAAAGTATGTCCAAAGATATGTGTCTGTGACTGAATTCTTCCTCTATTTGTGGCAACAGCTTTTTTGCCCGTTTATGTCCTGCATGCGGATTATAAATCACCAGAAGTTTCTTCGGGGGCGCACTTTTCCCGTTATTCGACGCCATAATGATCTCCCTTCCTTAATCGATTAGAATGAACAGCCCTGAAGTGTTGAAATAAGCTCGAGTCCGAAATTTTGATTTCCGTCAATTCAAGTTTCAGAATTTCTCGTTACCGGGCGGCACTTCAAGGGAAAGCACGTTTTTATTCTTTTTTTAGATACGCAGGAAGAAAGATATGATATTTCATTTTAAAAGTCAAATGTTAATTTTTCGACTCAATTTTCCAAAGGATTTCGCACCGACGTACCACAATTGGTTCTATCGAATTGCGAAACGCAAAATGGAATTAATAAAAAAATATTTACGAAGAGAATTCAATATGAGCGATTTAAATTTTGAGTCGTCGTTTAAAGGCTTGTAGGCAAAATGATTGGCGACAAAATAATTAAAAGATGACTTTCCAAGATGGCGAGCTTAGAATTCTTTTGAATTTTTATTTCCAACAAAATACAAGGAATGCGCTAAAAAGCTGTTCGTGTCATTTCGAGTGTTTCGTGGGCAAACAATTGCTGCGTGAACTATGCTTAGAATTTCGGGAGGCGCTTAAAAAGATAAGCGCTATTGGGGAACGAGTGGCAATTCAAGTGTGCTTTCAGCGGGAGAATGAATTCCGCATAAGTTTCAGAGCAGACTCCTATAACTCGGATCGAAAGGAATACCCCTTTGGATTTGACTGCAATCCACTGGCGACGAGGTTTTGAAATCGCGGTTCACTGTAAAGCGCTTGAAAATCTGGATGAATTTTGATCCAGATGTAATTATGATAGCCGCTCTTGATTTCCAGTTCCAGATAATCCAGCGCCTGCTGTTTTTTTTGCTGGATGGCGCATAATTGTGCAAACTCAAAATGGAGGGTTGAATCGACTTCGGCTGCTTTTTTGCCCAGCTCATACGCGGTTTTTTCCTTTCCCAGGCGGCTGAGAACAAACGCCAGGTAAAAATAGTTTTTCCCATTTTCCGGTTCAGACTTCAGCCATTTTTCGGCTTCAGATTTGAATTGCATGAAATATGTATTCGCGGCGCTATGATTTCCCAGCAATTGATAATTGACACCCAGATGGTACAACGCCCACGAATCATCGGGAGCAATTTCGATGAGCTTTTTCAGGGGCTTCACAGCGTCCGAGTAATTGCCCAGCAATCGGTGAACATGTGCCAGCCGGTATAAGTCTATCGCCGATCTCGGATTAATTTCCACCGCCCGTTGAAATGCATCACGTGCCTGAGTCAAGCTGTCCAGTGCCAGGTATGCCCATCCCAGGTGATCATAGGCAAATGCGAGCCGATCGTTGAGCGCCAGTACGCGCCGGCACAATTGGATCGCCGAATCAATTTCTGAGAATTCATTGAGATACAGCCAGAGCATGCCGTGATAAGTCAAATAGGAGTGGCGGTCGATTCGAATCACTTCTTTATACTCGCGCATGGCATCGCGATAACGACCCGTCTGGTGATAATACCACCCCAGATTGTGATGCGCGGATTTGTCATCGGGATATAGATCGATTATAATTTTCAAATAGGATGCAGCCTTGTCGAGATCATTCTCAACCGCCTCCGCATAGTAGCGGAGTATATTATATTTCTCCCGAACTGCAAGGTGCTCCGTTCTTTTGCTGGCTGCTTCAATGAGTTGAATCCCGCGCTGCCGATCAAAGCGCTCAAAATTGAGAATTCCGAGCGACGCCTTTGCCGAGATAAAACTGGAATCAATACGCAACGCATTTTCAAGGCATTGCTTTGCGTCATCAAATTCACCACTAAGATTTTTCTCCACCGCGACTGAATAGTGTCGCAGCGCCTCCAGCGAGGAAGTGGTGACTTTTACCAGAGGCTGATTCTGCTTCAAAATTGCGAAATGCGATTCGCCGAGGCTGCTGCGAATATTCTTGCAGAGCCGATCCAACGCATTGAGTATTTTATCCTTGCCTTCAGCATAAAACAATTCCGATTGCAGCGTGGCTGCGGAATGCGCATCCAGAATTTTGCATGAGATCGCATAAGTTTCCCCAATTTTGCTGATGCCAGGAACCACCAGCAGTGTGATCCCTTCACGAATTGCGATTTCACGGGCGATGCTCTCATCGATGTGCTCGATAGTATCCTGTTTCATGCGTTTGAGGGTTTCCCGGATGCGCATCCTGGGCAGGGCATTCACATACCTTGATTGCTCGATACTGATGGTGAGTGCGGTATTCAATGAATTGTCGAAAACGCCTTCATCGGTGAGATTCTCGAAATCAGTGATCAGAATCCAATCGCGTTCAACAAATGAAATCTCATTTCGCGGTATTATAAAAAGCGTGCCGACAGCGATGGCAATAAGCGCCAGTACCAGCGCCCAGATCGCGGGCATCGGGAATCGCTTCGGGGGACGGGTGCGTTTGATTTTGGGAACTTTCCGCTTTTTGGAGGTTGACGCTGGTTGCTGCAGCCACTGCAGATCCTCCGCAGCGTCCGCCGCACGCTGATATCGTTGATCCGTGTTCTTCATCAGCAGCTTCAGCACAATCGATTCCAATTCCGGAGGGATATCAGCGCATATCTTCGAAATAGGCTCAGGTTCATTGTTCAAAATCGAGAATACCACTGCCTGCTCATGATGTCCCCGAAATGGCAGCTTACCGGTGAGGCATTCGTATAATACCACTCCCATCGACCACAGGTCTGTGCGGTGATCGACTTCATCCCCGCGTGCCTGCTCAGGGGACATATAGGCGATGGTGCCGACGGTTGCGCCCGATTGGGTGATTCGCGTTTGATCGATGAGTCTTGCCAGACCGAAATCCACTATTTTCACCACGCCTTCGCCGGTCACAATAATGTTTGAAGCTTTGATATCCCGATGAATGATGCCCTTTTCATGCGCCCCGGCGAGACCGTATGCAATTTGAGATACGATGCCAATTGCTTCTGCTGGCGGCAGGGAACCGTTTTCAAGCATCTGTTTCAGAGTTTCACCCGCATAATACGCCATGCAAATGAAAATATGCCCTTCATCCGTTTCACCGATTTCGTATACCGTGCAGATATTCACATGATCGAGCAGCGAAGCCGTACGCGCTTCCTGTATCAACCGTTCTCTGGATGCGGGATCTCGTGTCAATTCGGGCGAGAGGAACTTCAAGGCAACTTTTCGTCCCAGTTTGAGATCTTCTGCCGCATAAACTTCCCCCATTCCCCCTCCGCCAATCCGTTCGAGGATTTTATAATGTGAGACGGTTTCGTTTATCATGGGTTTGCCCTTAGTGATTGATTATATTTAAAAAATACACTTGGAGCCTGTGTGGAAACGAGCATCACGATCAGTAGGTGCAGAGCTTTCAGGATGCCGATACAATTGCTTCGATTGCAGGATTTATTCGTGACGATATCAAGTCCGGGATGATTGAATACAAGCTTGTAGCCCTGATGTTCTTAAAAATAGCGCTTCTGGTTAATGCCCCCTGCCCGAACGATTTCTCAGTAGCATCCAGGTCGATAAAATAGCATGGCTCCTGCTACAAAACATGCGGGAATGATATGCAACACAAGTCGCCCCAAAATACGTCCGGTAGTGAAAATATAAAGAACTTTAGCTGCAAATGCAAGGCAAAAGTCCGGGCAAATACAAAGCCGTCTTTAATGTTTTGCTTCGCTATTGTCCTGACATTACAAGCATATTGCCAATTTAACATGAATATGAAATAGCAGTATTTTATATCTCATTCACAGGGGAACGGACGCTGTGCACTTAAGTCGTTATTATTTAATTTAAATAGTATGCATTACGACGCCGTATTTTTTTAAAATTTTTCTTGACAGTTGTAAATAAATTTTATATAATATGATGTGCAAAAAATACAGCACAGCGCACTGACTATTAAGACTATTTGAGGAGGTTTCCATCGATGCTGATAGCTGTGAGAGTGGATCGGGTGACGTTGGATACATCGACCAATCGATTCGTTGTCATCCTGAGAGATGATAAAAATCATCAATGGTTGCCGATCATTGTAGGATCGAATGAAGCGCAAGCGATCGCGCTTCAATTGGAAAGAATTAATCCACCGCGTCCGTTAACCCACGATTTGATGAAAACCTTGCTCGATGCGATTGATGTAAGCGTGTCCAAAATAGTCGTCAGCGATCTCAAAGAAAACACGTATTACGCGCTCATTTCTCTGAAATCGAACGGGCATTCCCAGGAAGTCGATGCTCGTCCCAGCGATGCCATCGCATTGGCTTTGAGGATGAAAGCCCCGATTTTTGTGTCAGATGAGGTGATGAAACGAGCAGCCGTCAAAGAGAAGTTCGAGCCGGAAATCGAGCGCCTTGAAGACGACCGCGATAAACTCGAAAGCCTCAATATCGAATTGCAAAAAGCCATCAAAGATGAACGCTTCGAAGATGCGGCTCGAATCAGAGATGAAATTAATTCGCTTAAAGAAGAGCGCAATAACGAAAATTAATATGGATTAAACTTGCTTAATACGAAAAAATTCAATCCTTTTCGCGCGTACCATTTCAATTTGCAGTACCCCACTTTCCAACACCACATCATGACTTTACAATATGATCGCTCCATTCGTATATCTTTGTTAAATAGGACGTTAAATTACATCGAAAATGAGTTTCTTTGATTTTGTCAAATCCGGTTCGGGATTGCCGGGCGGATCACTATTCCGATAACGTTAGCATTTCCTTGAGAAAACTTCCATCACCAGGAGTTTTCTCTCACGTTTGGTTCGTTAGCTCAACTAGAGAATATTTATGATTCCTGGATCGACACATTTTGTCTTTCAATCGAAGCTGGCAACTATCGATTGGATTTGTGTGATTGGATTTATCGCCCTGTCGATTGGCATCGGCATCTATTTCTCAAAAAGGGGCACCAGGAGCGTGGGCGACTATTTCGCCTCTGGACAGGGTGTTCCCTGGTGGATTTTGGGTACCTCAATGGTCGCCACCACCTTTGCTGCCGATACGCCCCTGGCAATCAGCGGGCTGGTTGTGAAACAGGGCATCTGGGGGAACTGGTTCTGGTGGGCTCAGGTGCCAATGTTTATGATCGGCGTGTTTTTCTTTTCCCGGCTCTGGCGACGCGCAAGAATCCTGACGGATACCGAACTTATCGACTTGCGCTACTCCGGACGACCAGCAAAAATTTTGCGCGGATTCCGTGCGCTTTATTTCGCAATTCCCTATAATTGCCTCATCATGGGATGGGTCATTCTGGCGATGACCAAGATTCTCGGATTAACGTTCAATATCGATAAAACCGTGGCGGTCGCATTGAGCATCGCAATCACCATGCTCTATTCCTCCATTTCCGGACTCTGGGGCGTGATGGTTACCGATTTTTTTCAATTCATCCTGGCAATGGGTATGGCAATTGTCCTCGCTGTTATCGCTGTCAATGATGTCGGCGGCTTTGCTTCAATTCTCGGCGAAATCAAAACCATTTACGGCGCTGAACAATACGCATCGATGACAGCGATTATCCCGCCGCTGTCTAATTTGAACGGATTCAGAATCTTCCTGATCTATATCCTGCTGCTGTGGTGGACGGTGGGAAATACAGATGGAGGCGCATACCTGGCTCAACGAATGATTTCCGCGAAAAATGAAAAGCATTCTTTCCTGGGATATCTCTGGTTCAATATTGCGCATTTCTGTCTGCGCCCCTGGCCCTGGATCGCGGTAGGACTGGTGGCTGCGGTCAAATTCCCCAATATCATCAATCCACACACCAATGCCCCGGATCCCGAAGTCGGCTACATTGCAGTGATGCTGCATTTCCTGAAAACAAGACCCGGTCTGCTGGGTTTGATGCTGACCTCGTTTCTCGCAGCATTCATGTCAACCATCAGCACCCAGATCAATTGGGGTGCGTCATACCTCATCAATGATTTTTACAAGCCGTTTATCAATAAAACCGCTTCGGAAAGACATTATGTTGTCGTGTCCATTCTGACTACTATCGGGATGGCGATTCTGGGCGGGCTCATCTCGCTGGCAATGGATAATATTTTCATGGCGTGGCTGCTGCTCTCCGCCATCAATGCCGGCATCGGGATCGTCTATATTGCGCGCTGGTACTGGTGGCGAATCAATGCCTGGTCGGAGATGTCAGCGATTCTCTCGATCCTGGGTGTGATCGTCTGCCTGATTGTATTCGATAGTTTTAATTTTCATAGCAGTTTGCATGTGTTCGGAGTTTGCTCGTTTGAATTCAATATTAACACCTTTCTCGCGGCTGAAACCATGCTGCGCTCGCTGTTGATTGGCACAATAATTTTGACTGTATCGGCACTCATCTATTTTGGAATTCGCAGATCCGGTCGGTTCGCGCAAAACCGAACTTCGTCTGCTCTGATTTTGATTTCCGCACTCATTACAATTTGTGTGCTGCTCGTTTTAACTGTGCCAGAAAAAGTATTTCCGTGGACGTTGCTTTATACCGTGCCGATTTCACTGGTTATCTGGCTCACTGTCACCATTCTGACGAAACCTGTGGAGGAAACAAAATTAATTGAATTTTACCGACGCGTTCATCCCGGAGGTCCGGGGTGGCGCAAAATCGCTGAAAAAATTTCGCAGGATTATTCGGCTTCGTCCCTTTTTAATTGGGTTAATTTCAAGCGGGCGCTGTTGAGCATTGTTGCTATCTATTCGGCGTTACTTGGCGTCGGACAATTTTTTGTTGGCAGACCCTGGCTGGGTATTGGATTATTCTGCTTGATGGGTTTCTGTGCTGCTTTCGTGGTGAAAAGTCTTTCAACTGAAAAATGGGAGAGTGCTGTATGATTCGAACTCGTGAAGTGCTGAAGAATGACCTGGAGAAGCTGTGTGACTTCTGGAATAAGCAAGCGGTGTATGATCCCCTGTCAACAGACCTATTGAATGAAAAAATATTTGCCGATCCTGATTATCAATCCGAGCTGGCATTGCTAACGGAAGAGGATGGCACAATTCTGTCATTTATGATGGGCATTGTCAGGCAAAATACCACTCCCAGGACCGGATGGATCAAGCTTTTTGCTACTGAAAAATCGCATCGCCGGCGGGGATTGGCTACGGAATTGCTTTTGCGGATTGAACAAAATCTGCGAAGCCAACAGGTTCAACGAATTCAAATCATCGATTCGGCGCCCAATTACCTGCAAGGGGGGCTCGATCCGTTTTATACCGAAGCCGTGGCATTTGTGGAGCGCAGAGGGTATGAAAAAACAGGTGACACATCAAATTTGCGGGCTGATCTGCTGAGTCAGGATTTTGATACTTCGAAGGATGAAACAGCCGCCGCTGCCAGAGGCATCACAATCCGCAGGGCGCAGCCTGGTGATAAAGCTGCACTCATGCGTTTCCTGACCGAATTTTTCCCTCCCTGGGTAAATGAAGCGGATACGTGCTTCCGATGGAATCCGATCAGTGTACACATCGCCCTGATGGATCGCGAGGTGGTCGCGTTCTCTGCCTACGACGCTAATAATTTCAACACCGGCTGGTTCGGTCCCATGGGAACCCATCCCCACAAGCAAGGACTGGGGGTAGGGGGGATCCTGTTGAAACGCTGCCTGCTGGATCTCAAGAACCAGGGTCACAAAACGAGCATCATCCCCTGGGTTGGTCCTATCCCGTTTTATATGCATTATGCCAATGCGTACGTCGATCGCGTTTTTTGGCAATATACCAAAGAGATGATAAAGTAGGAATAATAAAATAGCATGATGCTGAAGTATTTACGAAAACATATATTTTTTGCAGTGCAAATTTCCCATTTTTACGCGCTCAATTTTACTTTGCACGGGCACAAATTGAACTTTCATGTCATTGCGAGCGAAACGGAGTGCAGCGAAGCAATCCCATGAGGTTAAGCACTGAA
>JAFGMA010000212.1 GCA_016927835.1 Candidatus Zhuqueibacterota bacterium
ATACTCGTTAAGGATTAAAATGTAACATATTCCTGTCATTGCGAGCGACGATAGGAGCGAAGCAATCTCTTATGTTGACGTAATAGCAGCAAAGATTGCTTCGGCAAAAAACGCCTCGCAATGACAAAATAAAAATGCAATGTTACAAATTCACCCGTAACAGGTATATCCCACCTCCTTGATCAATCCAATTGAATTTACTATTGATTTTTAATATTTTTATGATTAAGTTCTTTTTTATAATAGCCCCATCGATCCCAATTCAATTATCGCAAAATACGAATTGAATACGCGGAGGGTATTATGCATTTCAATAAAAAATCATTTGCCTTTTCTGTCGAACTCATTCTTCTCATTTCAATGCAGCTTGCTTCCCCGGCTGAAACAGAATCTTCTTTTTATACCCCGGGCCAATACCGGGACGCGATAGTCATTCCCGGAAAAATCATTGTGAAGCTCCAACCAGCAACCGGCAAAATAGAAAACAGCTCAATTCTGCAGCAGATGAATACTATCTGTTCGGTTCAAAATGTGGAACCGCTTTTCCGGAACTTCGTCGATCACTCGACGCCGGAACGCAAAATCAACGATTTGAGCCGGATATTCAAAATCACAATTGCTGACCCGGATGATCCCGAACTTGCCTGCAGCCGAATCTCACGCCTGCCAGGGGTGGTGTACGCTGAACCAGTGCTGGCAGTACGCCTGGCAAACGCTCCGACGCTGGTTCCGAATGATCCGTTCTACAGCCGGCAGCAGCACTTGCCACAAATTCACGCCGAAGAAGCATGGGAGATTGAGCAGGGGGATGCCCAGGTTATCATTGGCATCATCGATAGCGGCGTTGATTGGAACCACCCAGATCTGGCGGCGAACATTTGGGTGAATGACGATGAAGTCCTCGATGGCAAGGATAGCGATGGCAACGGTTTTATCGATGATATTCGCGGTTGGGATTTTGTAGATCTTGATAATGATAATTATATATCCGGTGAAGACGGAAAAATTGCAGACAACGATCCCATGGATTTTAACGGACACGGAACGCATTGCGCCGGGTGCGCCGCAGCGGTCACGAATAACAGTAGTGGGGTCGCCGGTGTTTCATGGAATAGCAAAATTATGGCAATACGGGCTGGTTGGCAGGGTGCAGACGGGAAAGGATATACCCGTACAGATTGGACTGCCCTGGGCTTCCGATACGCGGCTGTTAATGGCGCACACGTTGCAAACTTAAGTTCAGGTACTACAGAATACGTTGCTGACGCCGCTCGTTACGCTTTCGATATGGGCGTCGTTATCACTGTCAGCGCCGGAAATTCTAATGATGAGGAGGCAGGTCCGCTGGAAAAAGGCTTGTTTGCCCTGTCAGTGGCGGCTGTTGATGATCGCGATATCAAAGCCTCGTATTCATCCTTCGGCGAATGGGTGAAAATCAGCGCGCCTGGTGGTGATCAAAGCGCCGGGCGCGCAGGCATTTACAGTACGTATTTCGACGATCAATATGCTTCTTTACAGGGTTCATCAATGTCCGCACCGATTACCGCCGGACTGGCGGCACTGATTAAATCATATCACCCCGACTGGGGATCGCAAGAAATCACGTATCAAATCGTTGAAACTGCCGATAAAATAGACTCCCTGAATCCGGGCTATGAAGGCAAACTCGGCTCCGGGCGCATCAATGCATATCGCGCATTAACAGAAACCGTCTCTCCCAAGCCCAGGATTAATTTACTCAGTTACACCATCAGTGATTGCGAAGCAGGAAACGCGGACGGTGTTGTCGATGTGGGCGAAACCATTTATATTACCGCCGAATTCGCCAATTATTGGGAAACCGCAACAAATGTCGTTGCCCGAATGGAACTGGAAGATTGGGCGGTTACACCACTCAGCACCGAAGCTTCGCTCGGCGTGCTGCTCGGATTGGATGCGCCGGAACACAATACGGTAGTGAATTCAAATAATCCTTTCATTTTTAAAATTAATACACAGGCATTTCCCCATCGCCTGAAAGCGACCATCACGTTCGAATCCGACGGTTACAGCCGGTCTTTTCCCATCACGTTCAGTATCAATCCTGCGGTTTTGCTGGTCGATGATGACGACGGAACAAATAATGTGGTGCTGTATTACACCGAAGTTTTGGATGAACTTGGCGTTTCGTATGATTGCTGGGCGTGTGCATCTCAGGGTATCCCGACGACGCTGGTTAATTACAGCACGGTGATTTGGGGCTGCGGATCGACGCTCCCGACGCTGAATACTGGCGAACGCCAGCGCCTTACCTCGTACCTGAGGCAGGGAGGAAATTTGTTCATCAGCGGACAGGACATCGGCTGGGATCTTTGCGATGCAACGGCGGAGATTACTAATGAATATAGTCGATCCAGCGGCGCTTCAAAGGATTTTTACAAGAGCTATTTACACGCGCAATACGTGGTTAATGAATCGAATTATTCCCAATTGATTGGCGTGGAAGGCGATCCGATTGGCGATGATCTCCAATTTAACATTCATCAACCGATGCAGGGCGCAAGCCAATCCCCGAGCGAAGTGCTCCCGATTAACGGCGGCGTTTCCGGTTTCAATTATCTCAATCGGAATTCGGGACTTGTCCATTTTGCAGGCGGTTACCGGCTGGTTTATTTGGCTTGCGGTGGTCTCGAGTCAATTCAACAAAGCGATGTGCGGTGGAAACTGATGTCCCGAATTCTGAACTGGCTCAACGATTTGCGCTTCGAACACACACCTTTCAAGGATACTGAAAGCTGCACCGAGGATTACCAGATCACGGCAAAAGCCATTTCTCAGACCGATTCAGTTGCAGAGATTGCACTCTTTTGGGATACGGACGGTACGCTGCCTTATGAAAATAGAATCGGGATGTCGATGATCGATGATAGCACCTATCAGGCGTTTATGCCAGCGCAATCCAGTGGAACGGTTGTGGATTATTACATCATTGCCGCCACCACAGCCGGACATTACAATTCACTTGAATTTTGCACGTTCACGATTGGTTCTGACACTGAAAAACCGACATTCGTGAATTCTGCCCCGCTGGTGAGCACGCTGGACAAAGCCGGTCCGTACCATTACGTTGCCGAAATCCACGATAATATGGGCATCGATACGTCGACGGTATTCGTGCATTACGCGCTGAAAAACGGGCTTTTTGACAGCCTTAAAATGATTGCGACTGCGAAACCGGATAAATACCAGGCGGATATCCCTGGCATCGCTGCGTATGGCGATACGATTGTTTATTACCTGTCTGCCACCGATATTTCAACCCAATCGAATCGGGCTGTAAGTGAACGCTACTGGTTTGTTGTCGGTATCGAAGATTTCGAAAACGGATTGAATGAGTGGAATTTGACCGGTGGTTGGGCGCTGGTCAAAGAGCCGATTGCATATAGCGGAACCTATTCGATCACCGAAAGCCCCCTGGGGAATTATAATGCCGGTTTGAATGAAATTCTTGAGCTTAAAGCGCCTCTCGATCTGAGTCAATCAGAAAATGCCATGCTTTATTACCAGACGCAATACTGTCTCCAACCGGGCAACGCGTTTGGCTACCTTGAGCTGAGCCGGGGAGATACGGCAGCGTGGGAAGTTGTCGAACCGGTCATTAAAAACGTGAACCGTTCATGGACCCGCATCGTCGTCCCGCTCGCAGATTACATGGGGCTGTCGAATGTGCGCTTGCGATTTCGAATGGAATCGAGCGCCGCTTCGAGCGGGCGGTTCGATGGCTGGTACATCGATGATATTCAAATTGTCGAGAATCTTCCGATGGAGGTCGCCGAACAACATCCACTCCCTGAAATTCCGCAAACTTACACGCTGTCACAGAATTACCCGAATCCGTTTAACGCGGTAACGCAGATCAGATTCGGATTGCCCGCAGCCACTCATGTCGACCTCTCTGTCTACAACATGCTGGGACAACGGGTTGCAGTGCTGGTAAATGACAAATTATCCGCTGGTTATCACTCGTTTCGCTGGCGTGCGGTGGATGAATCGCAGCAGAACCTGGCTTCCGGAATCTACTTTTATCAACTGAAGTCGGAAAACAGCACCCTCACCAGGAAATTGCTATTGCTGCGGTGAAACCGGTCAAACGATTTGTTTGTCAACAAGCATAGCTTCAATTAAGCAATCTCACTGAAAAGATGCATGCTCATAATAGAACACCGAATAGAACACCGATTTGACAGATGGAACGGATTCAAACGGATCAAATACTATTTGAAGCTATACTCGTTAAGGCTTATAATGTAACATATTCCTGTCATTGCGAGCGACGATAGGAGCGAAGCAATCTCTTATGTTGACGCA
>JAFGMA010000213.1 GCA_016927835.1 Candidatus Zhuqueibacterota bacterium
AGTTCATCCTTCGACTCCGCTCAGGATGAAGCTTCGCTTAAGCGATTAAAAAATATAGTCATAATGACTTTATGGTGAGCGGAGTCGAACCATGATAGAGCTCGAAAAATACCTATTTTGCAGAAGCCGATTTTTTACATGCAAAGGAGGTATGATCGATGAAATTTAAGCAGGTCGCTTTGCTATTAACGCTTCTTGTTCCCAATTCCGGCATCGCTCAATCGAAAAACCATGATGCATTGACAGCACCAGGTGTTTCATTCGAAAGCTACCTTGTCAGATGGTGGGGCGCACCGGGTTCCAAACGTATGCGCCCAATTTATCGAATATCCCGCTTCGACACGGATGCCTTGCAATTGCATTACGGAATCGTTCCAGGGCGTGATCTCGCCGACTATACCATGCCCTACAATCCGATTCGGAGTTTTTTGTCTTTCGTTGATCCGCCCGCGGAATTGGCTCAGCAAGTGAATATCCTCTACAGCGATACAGCGGGTGCGCATTCGATTGGCTTCACTCCCCGCAGCGGTGTGGAGATGGTTTCTCAAAATAATCAATTGCTCGTGAAGATTAGAAACAGAACCATCGCGATGCCCGAAGATGTGACGATTAAGAGGGGCGTCGATAACGAGGAATCCAATCCCCTTTCACTGGAAGAGGTTTTGGCACTGAGAAAAGGCAGCAGCAATGTGCCTGTTCTTTGCACGGTGACGAATTCCGGCGATAAAGATTTAAGCGATGTGGCAGTTGTGCTGACATTCGAACAATCGTTTTGCTGGAGCCATTTCGGAATCGCTGAAAATGATGTCTACACCGAACTGAATTCACCGAAATCGGGATCTGCGCGGGCTTTCTATGCCTGGTCTGTCGGGATGGAACGCGGGTACAGCTTCACTGCCGCAGAAGGGATGGAACTCACATATCAACTATTTCCCGAGATGAATCGATGGCAGGTGAAGCTCCGGTGCACGGTCGGTGATTTCCCGAAAGGTGCATCAAAAAACTTCAAATTCGAGCTCCGTGCGCATCGTTCCATTCCCGAACGAGTTGAAAATCCAGTTGTCCTGAACAACCTTTCCAATATGTCATTTACCCGTTTTCAACCTGCCAGCTTCAAAACCTCGCCAATCGAACCCGAGAAACGTGTTTGCATAATCGATCAAATTGCGAATCTGGACCGTCCGAAAGTACGTGGGATGAATTTATGCACGGGATTTCCTCAGGTCTTTAAAGATATTGAAACGCTGCGGGAATGGGGGTGTAACCTTTTTATTACCGGTCTGGGAGATCCCGATCAGACAGCGGATCTGATCCGTCACGGACATGAACTGGGCATTGAGATGCTGCTTGCCGGTCATGGCTCTTATATGGAAGGCTTGCCAAAATTCGATGCCTTCTATGCCCGCCCTCGCACACCGGAGCAACTTCCGGACGCAATCGGACAGGACGAGGACCACTACTACTGGGATGCCATCGCACCGGTCCGTTCATTCGAAGCTGAAAACGGAAAATCCCTGGGACAGGCAACTCATGATGAGATGGTCACTTACTGGGCAAAATGCTTTTCAGATAAATGGAAAAATATTCAACAATCTCAGAAACAATACAACGCGGACGCTGGTATCTGGTTTTATGCCCCGTTCCCAGGTGTCGCCCATGTTGATCCGCTTGACCGTTACGATCTGTTCTTGCGCACTATCAGCGGCGATATCGGGGATAACCTGACGGTCTTCCCCTTCTACTACGGTATCGAGTACAATCAAATCGAATATATAGTTTCAAAATGGAAGGCAGCCGGAGCCGCGCGGGTTGTCTTCCTGCCCATGCGAGAGTTTTTGACCTTGCCCAGTCAGTACATACGCGCCATCACGGCTGCACGACGCGGCGGCGCGGATGGCACCTGCGGTTTTAACTTCGCCGTTGGAGATGCGCCACCGGAGATGGAATGGATGTGGAAGGCGGTCATTCTCGGCGCGTGGGCAAACTTCCCTGAGCCTGAATTTGGTGCATTTTGTATCCTGGAAGAACCCGCAGAGCTTGTCGAAATCTTATCCATGCCTGACCTGGTGCTGCGTGTCGTTTCAGAGGCGGCTGATTTAAATGAGAAAGAACATCTTGCCAGGCTTCAGGAAACGCTTTCGCATGTCAGAAACAATTCAAAGCAGCCTACGGCTGATGCGCTGACGATCCTGATTACGAAAGATTTTGCTGCAAAAAAAGATGCCGGGCTGCAGATACTCTGGAAGTCAAATAGGGGTATTCTGCAAATGAGCAGTCGGACAGTGCGCCTGGCGGGTGCGAGCGCGAATGCATTAAAGAATGCTTTTAACCTCCTGCTGCGTTTTGCCGATCTCGCCCGGGACGAAAACCGGCTGAGTCGTGGGGAAAATCAGTCTGAGCATTAAGCGCTTCAAGGTGGGGATGCCCGGAATAGGGTTGTGGGAAAACTCATCGGATCAGCGATCGCGAAATGCATTCGATAATTTTATGAATAAGTGAATTCCCCAAACTGAAAGGAATAAATTCTCAAATTTCATTGGTTCCGCCAGGGATTACCAATCCCTTGCAAACGGACAAATTCCAATTTAAAATTTCATTTCAACAATAATATTTTCTTCGTAATGCTCGCCTGAGTGCCATCTGTAAAAAGTCCCTGAATTTTATAAAAATAAACACCGCTTGGTAGATCGGTTCCATCCCAATGTGCATCAAAAGAACCGGACTCTTTGAATTCATTTTCGATCAGATTGGTGATAAAATGTCCCAAAATATCATAAATCCCAATTGTGAATACTCCGGATTTGGAGAT
>JAFGMA010000214.1 GCA_016927835.1 Candidatus Zhuqueibacterota bacterium
ATTCAATGAAAATTTAATTTATGAAAGAATACCTAAAATTTCAATAGAAAAATATCAAAATCGCACGTTTAAACATAACAACTTAAGCTGCTATTTATCAAAATTATTTTTAAGCAAAATGTCCAAGTTATTTAATCCCAAATCCTTATGCGAGAAGCTAGCCTTTTCCAAAAAGGTTAGCTTCTTTTTTTAAAATACTGCTCAATCCCCTGCGCTGCCCGCCTGCCCTGGTAAATCGCGCGGGCAACCAGCGACGCACCCTGCACGCAATCTCCGGCAGCGAAGACGCCGGCCAGGGAGGTCATATTGCTTTGATCAACAAGAATATTCCCGCGTTTATCGAACTGTACCCCGAGGTCAGTCACCAGGCGTCCTTGTTCGGTGTGGATGAATCCCAGCGCCAGCAGCACCAGATCGGCTTTGAGTTTGAATTCGGAACCGGGGATTTCGGTGAACTGCATATTACCGTTTTCTGGCGTATCCGACCAGTCTAGCTGGCAGCCGGTTAAATGCGTCACCTTTCCTTCGTCGCCGATAAATTCCTTGGTGAGGATGCGCCACAAACGGAAGCAGCCTTCTTCGTGAGCGCTGGACGTGCGCAAAATTTGAGGCACTGTGGGCCAGGGATTTAGCGGCATTCGTTCGCGCGGCGGTTGGGGCAGCAATTCGATCTGGGTGATTTCATTGGCGCCCTGTCGGCGAGCGGTTCCCACGCAATCGGCGCCCGTATCGCCACCACCGATGACGACCACATCTTTATCCCGGGCGCTGATTTCCATTTCCGGAGCAATGGTTTCGCCGGCGTTTTTCCGGTTTTGCTGTTCGAGATATTCCATGGCGAAATGGATGCCGCCTAATTGCCGTCCCGGTATTTGAAGAAACCGCTGCACACAGGCACCGGTGGCGATGATCATGGCATCACTGGTTCGCAGCAAATAGCGCACGGAAATATCGATGCCCGCGTCCACTTCACACTCGAAGCGAACACCTTCCTGCTGCAATTGATCAAGGCGCCGTTCGAGCACCCATTTTTCCAGCTTGAAATCCGGAATACCGTAGCGCAGCAGCCCGCCGATTCGGTTCGCTTTTTCGAAGATGACCACATCATGCCCCAGGCGGGCTAATTGCTGCGCCGCGGCAAGCCCTGCGGGTCCCGATCCGATAACGGCAATTCGTTTCCCGGTTTTGAATGCTGCAGGTTCGGCGTGAATCCAGCCTTCATCCCATCCCCGCTCAGCAATTTGAAGTTCAAGTTGGCGAATGTTGACACCGACACTATCAAGCGATAAGGTGCACGCAGCTTCACACGGTGCGGGACAGATTCGACCCGTGATTTCCGGGAAATTGTTTGTGGAGTGCAGCAATGTCAGCGCCGTACGCCAGTGTCCCTTATTCAGCGCATGGTTCCAGTCCGGTATTCGATTTTCAACGGGACATCCCAGTGCATGGCAGAACGGAATGCCGCAATCCATGCAGCGCGCGGATTGCTCCAAAATCTGCTCAGGCGATAGCGGTATTTCCAGTTCCTTATAATCTTTAATGCGTTCGGGCACCGGGCGTTTGGGCGCATCCTGACGCTTGATTTGCATGAATCCCGGGAGCCTATCCATGATATACCTCCTCAGTTGCAGCAACCGACTCTCTGTCCATACTTTCTTCCAGGCGCATCCGTTCTAGCGATTTCTTGTAGTCGATCGGGATCACTTTGACGAACAGCGGCACATGTGCCTCCCAGTTGTCGAGGAGCGTTTTAGCCGCGGGACTCTGCGTGAATTGAAAATGATTTTCCAGCAAGTGCTGCAGTTGTTGCCGATCATCCTCATTCCATACGCTCTCGAGATCGACCATATCCAGGTTGCATTTTGTATCGAATAATTCAGTTTTATCATAGACATAAGCAATGCCGCCGCTCATGCCGGCAGCGAAATTTTTACCGGTGCTGCCAATGACAACCACCACGCCGCCAGTCATGTACTCGCACCCGTGATCGCCAATACCCTCGACCACGGCTGTAGCGCCGCTATTTCTGACGGCGAAGCGTTCGCCTGCAATGCCATTAATGTATATCTCGCCCCCGGTGGCGCCGTAGAGCACGACATTTCCGGCGATGATATTTTCATGAGGAAGAAATCCGGCGTTCGGCGGGGGTACGAGCACAATGCGTCCGCCGGACATGCCTTTGCCCATGTAATCGTTGGCGTCGCCGGCAACCCGGATGTGAATGCCGGGCGCCAAAAACGCGCCCAGGCTTTGCCCGGCAGATCCGCGGAAACTGAGTTGAATGGTATTCTCAGGCAATCCTTTGGAGCCGAATCTGCGTGTGATTTCCGCACTCAGCGTCGCGCCGACCGCCCGGTCCACATTGCTAATCGGCAGCTCAAGCTGAACTGGCGTTTTATGCTCCAACGTCTGTTCACACCGTTTAAGCAACTCGTTATTTAATGAATTCTCCGGCAGCGGTGTTTGCGAGCGGGTGCAGCGCAAAGCCTGCCCGTCCTCGCGTGGCGATTGATATAAAATCGATGTCAAATCCAGCTTTTTCGATTTCCAGTGTTCGATGACAGATTCAGTATCCAGCACATCGGCGCGACCGATCATATCATCGAGTGTTTTGAAACCGAGTTGTGCCATAATTTCCCGTAAATCTTGGGCAATAAATGTTAGAAAACGTTCGACGTATTCAGGCTTCCCGGTAAATTTTTGCCGCAATTTTTTATCTTGCGTAGCGACGCCCACGGGGCACGTATTGAGATGACATTTGCGCATCATGACGCACCCGAGTGTCACCAGAATAGTCGTTCCGAAACCAAACTCTTCAGCACCGAGTAGCGCCGCTATGGCGAGGTCACGACCGGTTTTAAGCTGTCCATCCACCTGGATGCGAATTCGGTCGCGCAAACGATTCGCAATCAACGATTGTTGGGTTTCCGCCAGACCCAATTCCCAAGGCAGCCCCGCATGCTTGATTGCAGTGAGGGGCGACGCGCCGGTTCCCCCATCATGCCCGGAGATGAGCACCATATCGGCATTGGCTTTGGCAACACCGGCAGCAATCGTTCCCACACCCACCTCGGAGACTAGTTTGACCGAGACACGCGCTTTTGAATTGACCGATTTCAAATCATAGATAAGCTGCGCCAGGTCTTCAATAGAATAAATATCATGATGCGGTGGCGGAGAGATCAGCGTGACCCCGGGGGTCGTATGCCGGACACGGGCGATTTCCTCGCTCACTTTGTGCCCGGGCAACTGCCCGCCTTCGCCTGGTTTCGCACCTTGTGCCATTTTTATTTGAAGCTCATCCGCATTCACCAGATATTCAGTGGTAACGCCGAACCGACCGGACGCAATTTGTTTGATACCAGATCGCTTGCTGTCGCCATTGGGCAGGGGGATTAATCGAGCCGGATCTTCGCCGCCTTCGCCTGAATTGCTTTTTGCTCCCAGTCGGTTCATGGCAATAGCAATCGCTTCGTGCGCTTCTCGACTGATAGAGCCGAAGGACATCGCCGCCGATGAAAATCGATGGACAATGGATTCCACCGATTCCACTTCATCAATGGGAATTGACTCGCGTTGTTTGAATCGAAACAGGCTGCGCAACGTCGCCCGGTTTTCCGATTGATCATTGATCAATCGTGCATATTCTTTGAAAATTTGATTATCATTGATTCGGGTCGCAAGCTGCAATTTATAAATGGCTTCGGGACTCCACAGGTGCTTTTCGCCCCCAACGCGGACATGATATTGACCACCGATATCGAGCAGCGGCGCTGGCGTCCTGTTTGGCGGAAAAGCGCGTCGATGCCGCTCAAGTGTTTCGGCTGCAATTTCTACCAGACCAATGCCACCGATCCGGGATGGCGTGCCGCAGAAGTAGGTATCAACCAGTTCCTTGCCCAGCCCTACCGCTTCGAATATTTGCGAGCCGAAAAAGCTGTGAATCGTCGAAATTCCCATACGGCTGCATGTTTTAAGCAGTCCTTTTCTGATGGCTGTGATATAAGCATCCATGGCGGCTTCGGGCGACGATTTTTTTTCGAGCAAATCCGCTTCAGCCATATTTCGCACGGTATGAAATGCGATGTCGGGGCAGATGGCATCGGCGCCATACGCAATGAGCAAGGCAAAGTGCATGACTTCCCTGGCTTCCCCGGTTTCAACGATAATTGCCGCCGATGTACGCAATTCTTTTTTGATCAAATAATGATGCAGGGCGGATGTTGCCAGCAGGGACGGAATCGGTTCATGTTGCTCATCAAGTTTGAGATCGGTCAGGACGATTATTGTTACACCATTGGCGATATGTTTCTCGGCGGTTTGAAACATTTTTTCCAGTGCCGCTTCCAATGCCGGGGCACCGTCTGCAACCGGAAAAAGGATATCGATATCTGCTGCAACTACATCCGGGTGATTCGCTTCGCGGATGTACAGCATATCGCGAATCGAGAGAATAGGATGCCGGATTTTCAAACCGCGATACTGCGCGGGCGATTCATCGAGAAAATTATTTTCGCGTCCCAGGAAACTCTCCAGCGACATCACCAGTTCTTCTCGCAACGGATCGATGGGTGGATTTGTCACTTGCGCGAAGAGCTGTTTGAAATACGAAAATAGCAATTGCGGTCGATTAGAAAAAATCGACAGCGCTGCATCATTGCCCATGGAACCCACCGCCTCCTGACCACGGGACGCCATGGGATTGATGACCTTATACAATTCTTCATCGGTGTAGCCGAATGCGTGGTGGTGGCGCAATAGCACTTCAGGTTCGATGGGCGGGATCAGCGATGGCATGAAAAGCCCTCGGAGTTCGATTCCGTTGTCATTGATCCATCTGCGGTAAGGGCGCTGCCGAGAAATTTTTGCCTTGATTTCATGGTCGGGCACAATCCGGTTTTGCTCTAGATCGACCAGAAACATTTTGCCGGGCTGAAGCCGACCTCGACTGCGAATGTCTTCCGGTTGTAAGTCGAGTACACCGGTTTCGGAAGCCAGAACGATTAATCCGTCATGCGTTACGGTGTACCGCGCCGGACGAAGCCCATTTCGATCGAGTGTGGCGCCGATGTATCGTCCGTCCGAAAATACCAGGGCAGCGGGACCATCCCAGGGTTCCATGATTGCCGAATGAAATTCATAAAACGAACGTTTGTCCTCACTCATCTGTATTTTGCGCCCATACGCTTCGGGAATCATCATCATCATGGCGTGGGGCAGCGAACGCCCGCCCATTACAATCAATTCCAGTACGTTATCGAAGATTGCGGAATCGCTGCCGGATTCGTCGATGACAGGCTTAATCTTCTCGATCACATCACCGAACAGATCGGATTCCATCATTGCTTCGCGTGCACGCATACGGTTAATATTTCCCCGAAGGGTATTAAATTCCCCATTGTGAGCAATAAACCGAAACGGTTGCGCCAATTTCCACGTGGGCAGCGTATTGGTGCTGTATCGTTGGTGAACCAGGGCGAATGCGCTCTCGAAGCGATTATCGAGCAAGTCGGGATAATATAATGGTAGTTGGGTTGCGGTGAGCAGTCCTTTGTATACAATGTTTCGGCTGGAAAGGCTGACGATGTAAAATTGACGGAAATCCGGATCCTTCCATCCGCCGACTTGTTTTTCCACCAGCCGCCGGATGACATACAACTTGCGCTCGAATTCATTTTGTGAGAATCCCGATTGTGTGATCACAAGCTGGTGAATTTGAGGTTCAGTGGAACGTGCGAGATTTCCGATTTTTGAATTGTCGACTGGTACTTTGCGCCAACCCAGGATATCACATCCCTCTGCCTTTACAATATGTTCGATTACCTGGATGCATCGACCAGCCAACCCGGCATTTTGGGGCAAAAAGACCATAGCTATCGCATAGTTGCCACGCGCGGGAAATTGCCTGTCCTTAAATTCTTCAAGGAAAATTTGATGTGGAATTTGCAGCAGCAGACCGGCGCCGTCACCTGTTGATTTGTCTCCGCCGATAGCGCCCCTGTGTTCGAGGTTCATTAAAGCCTGAATTCCATGCCGCAAAATCGTGTGCTGCCGCTTCCCATCGATTCGCGCGATAAAACCGATACCGCAGTTGCCTCGCTCAAAATTCGGTGAAAGCAAACCAGATGGCGAAGCCCCGGGCCTATTGCTGATTGATATCTTTGAGAGGATTATCATTCTTACGTCCTGAAATTTTAGTAAGGTATGGTCGTATAAAAAAAACACCTGCCGATGCCCCATGTTATCAAATCCGCTCAACGACGCAACATTTTGAAAACCGGGTGACAGGTGTTTTTAGTGATCGCCGGCATTCAGCCTGACGATCCCTCCGCGATTAATTATAGGAGCAGTTTCCGTCGGATGGTTGATAAATCATCGATTTAAAAGCGCCGGGTGTTGCATTTCCTCTCTCACTAACTCCCTGTTGTAAGATATCACTGTCAACTGGAAAGTTAAACATCCGCTTAATTGTCAGGTGCAAACTGATGAGTAGGTATCATCAAATGAAGGGGGGAAATTGCTGGGGCGGGAGGACTTGAACCTCCGATATCCTGGTTAACAGCCAGGCGCATTGCCAGCTATGCTACGCCCCAAAATGCAGAAAATTTTTGGTAAATTTCAGTACAGGATTGCAATTTATATACCAAAGTATTTAAAGTTTTGTTTCATACGCGCGAAAAACAATTGCTCTTATTTTTATTCATGTTACGAACATGCATTTGGATTATTTCAAAATATTTTTCTCTATCGTGCTGCAGTTATGAGGTTCATTTTCATAACAATAATGCAAATTATTAGCCAAATAGCACAATTTTGTAGGATTGACATTCTTTATCATGTTTAAACTCGAGTGATTGATTAGGAATGGATGTAATGTCGGCATTCCTCCGGGAAAACAGATCCTCCAAAATAGAGCCCGAAAAGACGAACAAACTGGCACACTTTCATTTTGCGATCCAATAACTGGTTATACTTTGCACGGGCACAAATTGAACTTTTATGTCACTGCGAGCGAAACGGAGTGCAGCGAAGCAATCCCCTGAGGTTAATCAC
>JAFGMA010000215.1 GCA_016927835.1 Candidatus Zhuqueibacterota bacterium
AGCGAAACGGAGTGCAGCGAAGCAATCCCCTGAGGTTAATCACTTAAAAGATTGCTTCGGCAAAAAACGCCTCGCAATGACAAAATAAAAATGCAATGTTACAAATTCAACCGTAACAAGTATATAATGCTTAACTTGAATTATTCATAAAGAGCTAATTGTCATTTTGTATCTAACAAAAATACAAATAATTAGCCGAATGCGCAAATTGAATTCAGTTTTAAACTTGAATTTGAATGAATGATTCAAAGCGCGTCAGGCTATGGGAGTGCCTCGCTTAGGAGGTGGGATAAAACAACCTTGACATTTTACTTAATAATAATTTTGATTAATAGCCACTTAAACCATTTGATTGGGTATCTTCTTTTATCCCACCTCCTAAATCTGTGAAAATCAGTGGCTCAATCTTAGTTGCTTGCTTTTCGTCTGAATGTCGCAGAATCCCCGAAAATTCTGATTTAATGAATTTATATGAATAATCCAGGTTAAGCCGAATCAGTAAATATGTATCCGGCGCTGCGGACGCTTTTAATATACACGGGATTCGCAGGATCCACTTCGATATATTTCCGCAACCGCATGATAAAATTATCCACCGTACGTGTCTCAACAGCCGAAGGCATGCTCCACACATTTTCCAGCAATTCTTTTCGGGAGACTATTTTGCCTCGATTATCGATCAGGTATTTCAAAACCATAGCTTCCGTTTGCGTCAAATGGAACTCATTGGCGCCGACGGTACATGTGAGTTTTTCGAAATTGATCTCGCAGCCATCAAAGCTGAATATTGCCTGTTCGGCGGTTCGCTTTTGATACCACTCTTTGCGTTTGAGCATGCCGTTCAGGCGCAATAACAATTCCGGCAAATGAAATGGTTTGGTCAAATAATCATCTGCGCCGAGTTCTAATCCATGAACCCTGTCGTTTGCGGCTGTTCGCGCCGTGAGAATCAAAATCGGAATCTGTGGAGAAATCGCCCGAATTTTTTTCGTAATTTCAAATCCGTCGAGGTATGGCAGCATGATATCCATGATGATCAAATCAAAAGCCTGTTTGTCAAAATACTCGAGAGCTGTTTTGCCATTATCAGCTCGCACAACAACATAGCCTTCTTCGGATAGATTATATTCCAATCCGATGGCAAGTGCATCCTCATCTTCCACCAATAAAATTTTGCTTCCGGAAAATTTTCCTTTATCCATCATTAATCGCCATCACCTGTTTATTCTGTGCGGGTTAAATCGGTCGTTGCGTAAAAAAATCGCGACGCAATCCATTTATAATTTAACAGTTAAATTATGAATACAATAGCATCGAATGCCCGATGCCTGACAATTGCACGTTGGGGCAGACGAATCTCAACCAGGCATCAGTCCCAACCAATGAGCAAAACCTCCGGCTGGAATGATTCGTCGAAAGCACGTATTTATAATTTTCAGAGGCGACCACTTTCCAGTTGCGCTTGAATTGCCTGACCAGCTTCAGCGATTCATCAACCGGCGGGATACCATCATTGCGATATGAAATGATGATATGCGATTTTTTATGATAATCGATTAGCTCAATAAAGGTATCCCTGATTCGGGATTTATCTACCCAGCGGTTGTATTTAGATTTCAACGGGTGATGCTTGCGATTGGAATCGATTTGATCGCCCCGGGTTGCTCTGCAGTGCCTGCCATTGTCGAAAATGGCATGATTAATTTCCTGTGCAAATTTTAGAAAGTAATCGTCAAAAGGCTTGACCCAGCTAATTTTATTCCCAAAAGTCCGTTTCACATCCTTCGTTCGCATATACAGATTTTTGCAGTGGAAGAGATTGAACGGGCGCTTGATGATGCATGCCTGAAAGAACGCCCAAAACAATACGGCTTTCCTGGATTCATCGCCGTCGAAATAGAAATAGATATTTTGAACGATACGATCGAGCCAGGTATTTTCTGACGGGGCGTCGAAGATGTCTTTAAAATGATCGGCGATTATCGTCTGATAATTGTCATTTTTGCGATTGAGGATGTTTCGTATGCTGAATGTATCAATACGGGTATCCCCGTTTTCAATGAGCGCTTCGCCGATATAGTAATTTGATTTCAGGATATCATTATAAGTAATTGATTTCCCATGGAGTTTGAATAGGTACGAAACCGCCCCGGTCCCGCTGAACAGATCGGCAACAGTTTCAAACTCCAAAAAGAGATATTTTGCCAAATCCACGATAATAATTTGTATTTGCTGCCCTGATATCTTGTCTGCGGAAATCGTCAACTGATTTGCCACGAATTTGATTATCAACGATAGCTGCCAACGATGCCCCACCCAATTCCTTCGCCATATTGCGCCTTAATATGCCTGTCGAATTCCTATGCAAAATCAAAATGTGGCATTATCAGCTCTTTATTTTTGTGCATTATAACCGATTGAATAAATATACTGATAATTTGCCTTTTTGTCAAACAAAAATATGAATCGGGTTGTTTTACTGAATTTGGCGATCGACGCTCAATCTTCTGGTGAAGTACCTCGTGATCGCGGGCGTTTCATCGACGAGAAAGGCAGATTAATTTTCTATTCTATCAAATTAAAAATTATGCATTTTAAGCATACTGTCGCTATTGACTCTCTATTTTCGGCTAACTGGTGCGGATAACTTCAAATACTCAAATATCAGTTCCGCCTTATGCAATTCAGATAACTCCATTATATCGGAGAAGCGATGTACATTCCCGGATTGATCGATAGCGTCGCGGCGCTAATCAAAAAACTGCATTCAAGAAATCTACTGCTGTTTCAACTCGTTGCCTTCACCCTCGTCGGCGGCACCGGATTCATCATCGACACCATGGTTTTCTCGGTGCTGATTCATTATTTCAATTTTGGCACTCACTGGTATCTTGTGGCGCAATCCCTCTCTTTTATCTGTGCCGTATCGAATAATTTCTATCTGAATAAATGGATCACTTTTCAGGCGAAAGGCGATTCCCGACGCCAATATGCCAAATTCGTCATTATCTCGGTAACCGCCTATCTCATTCGCAGCGCATTGATTTTCTTCCTGGTAGATGCGCTTCAGGTTTATGAAATGTATGCTTTGATTGCATCCATTGTCATTGTTTCGGTGATAAATTTTCTGGGCTCGAAATTCTGGGCGTTTAAGTAACGCCCGTCCGCGAAGGAGTATTTTGTGAATTTTGTCCTTTCCCGGTGTCCCTTGTGATTCAGCTTCGAGTCAATCACAAAATCACTCAGCTATTCAATCGAGGCGCCGCTGGAAATTCCAGTCCCTCTCGGCGTCGATTCCCGATGGAGATTCACCTTAATCCCCCAGTCTCCGGTTCCCAAATTACCGTTTGGGAACCCCAGAGGCACTGTATACCTTGAAAAGAACCAATATCTGACGCATAACCGACGCTCGTAATCCCTCAGTTAAGGGAAAAAATATAGCCTTTCAAAGGTTCCGAACCTTTGAAAGGTTAAAAAGGCTAATTATCTTCCCACAATTGCAGTCATTTTTCAGCCACGATAAATTTTAAGCGAAGACAGAATCAGAACACCGATTAAACGGATGCAGCGGATTTTAACGGATTTTTTTAATTACATCAAAAAATCAAGACAATAAAGGATGGCGGTAAAATTATGGATTTCAAATTGAAATTTTCAAATCTTCCAGAATTTACATCTA
>JAFGMA010000216.1 GCA_016927835.1 Candidatus Zhuqueibacterota bacterium
CATGGTTCTATTAAATTTCTTCCGCTAATGCCCATTAACCGGGAACCTTGAACGAGGAACCGTTCAACCCAGGTCTAAGAAATTTGGCTTGGAAACAACATAATTGTTGACATTTTATTTAAATATATTTATATTACACATCCGTAATCGCTATCCTCCTTGAAATAATTAAACTTAGAGTTTTTATAGCTGTAAGCTGATATTGCATAGTGCAAATGCAGGAGCTTTGAATCTCAGTTTTTGCACGTCCACCCAGGCATATCCAACACATAAACTGAGCTTGCAGGAATCAAAATTCAGGTCTCACCCGGTCGAAAAATACGTCAACAAATCTATTAATCCTCTTTCAGGAATTAAAATTGGTAATACTGCAAATTAAACCTCGGAGATCATTATGAAGCTCAAATTATCGTTCACGCTCATGAGTCTCCTCATGCTTTTTATCAGCATCAGCCAGGCGGATCCTAATGCCACCACCCAGGATATGTTTGGTCTGAAAATGGATGTTTTTGCGCTCTGGTTCGATAAGAATCCTTTCGATGGCGTTCAAATGGACACGGTTCGCCAGGGAGATATCATCACGATTAACATCAGCTTTGAAAATCACTCCGACGAAGCACAAACTGATTTTCGGATCACCGCGTTCTTCCCGAATCGCCTCGAGCAATACACCAAATTTTACGGCGAAAGCCACCCACCTGCGTCATCGGTGGATAGTTCGCTGCGGGCAATTTGGTCATTGGGTGAACTCGATGTTTCGGAGAAGGGAAGCATCACCTTCCAACTGCTGGTAGAAAATGCACCACCCGAAGATACGGTGTATTTTGCTTACACCGCCACCGCGCAGGCATTTGGTACCCCGGCTTCAGAAGTAGCCCATACGAATATTTACGTTCCGGGCGATATTCCGCAGCAAGACTATCCGAACCTGTATGTCATAAAAGAGAATAAATACGGTGAAGCTGAAGATACGCTGCGCACCGGCGATATCGTTTCGTACCAGATTCTGTTCAACAACAGCGTACCCAATAGCATCGAAACCCAGCACGTTGTCGTCAGAGATACGCTGCCTCCCGGGTTTACGGATATTCCGGATTCACATGAATTCCCCGAATTTATGGCGCTGGATTCAGCGTATACCGATGACGGCAGGAAAATCCTGATTTGGCAATCGCAGATCGATTTGCCATATTCTGAGCAAGATTACCTTCTTGAATTTAAAGCGCGTGCAGCCTTGCTCACCGACACCAATTATTCAGTCGCCAACAGCGCTTCCATCGAATGCAGCACCCGCGAAAAAAGCTACGTCGATAATCGCTCTGTCGCCGATTCAATTTATATTCAACAAATCATCGATCTGGCGCTCAACCTCCTCGGGGAGCAAACAGAATTTGAGCTCGCTCGCAATCAATCACAAAGCTTTGAAATCCTCTGCCGCAATGAATCGAGTATCATCATTCCGTCGGCAACCGCCTGGATTAAAATCGATGATGGTCACCCGGAGAAAAATATATACAGTCTTTCAGGTGCGGAATCTTCGGAAGAACATACGCTGCTGACGTGGACATTCAACGATTTCGAGCCGGATGGTGAGCGAATGATTTCTTTCACGATCACCCTCGATTCGCTCACCGAATATGGCGTCGATACAGTGCGATTCAGCGCTGGCATCGACACGATTGTGACCCTGCCGGAAGGTCCCGAACCCGATCAGCAAAAAAATGACAATTTTGCCTCCTGGCAGGTCACCTGCAATACCATGCCGAATCTGACGATCAGCATTGTGCCCGATGCTGCAACCGCATTCAATACCGATACGCGCAACTTCAGTATCACCTGTGAAAATACCGGCGCGGACGCGTTCAACAAAATACCGTTCTGGGTAGAAATCGATGATGCCGTGGCAAATGACAATATCTATTCAATCACGTCGGCGGATGATGGGCTGGTGGGCGAAAATAAAGTGAATATTTACTGGGAGGTTGATTCGCTCCCTGCCAATCAGCGCGTGACGAAAAGCTTCAGCCTCACCTTCGATAGCACGAAATTGAGTGGTGAATATCATGACTACCCGGTCACCTGTATCGCCACTGTTGCCCGGCTGGAAACCGATTCACTGCTCTGGGGGGATAACTCCGATACCTGCCTGGTAGCCGTGGATGGTACTCCCGACTTGTCAATTGAAATTAACGGCGATACCACGTATGTCGATCCCGGAGCCATTTTGAATTTCACCGTGACTTGCAGGAATGCATCGAGCATTCATTTGCCAGGAGACAGCATCGTGATCCGGGTGGATTTGAGCAAACTGGAAAGTGACAGCTACACTTTCCTCGGCGATCAGGCGACCGAAGGCTATCACCTGGATGACAATACGAGGATCGTCGAATGGACTGTGCTCCCTATTCCGATGAATAACAGCACACAACTGCAATTCAGCCTGGAATTCATGGAATTCGGTGAATATGCGGACTTTCCGATCGAAATCACTGCGTACGTTGAAACCAGCGAGGATACGTTTGCGGGCACGCTGGACGGAACCCCGGACCTGAGTATCAGCCTGATCGAAAACAGCGGCAAGCAAAGCATTTTCCCGAACAACACGCTGACCTTCACCCTGACAGCCAAAAATTCAAGCAGCCGCATGCTCTCGAGCGATAGTGCGTTGATAAAAGTAATTATCGATTCTGCTGCCGGACAGGCTAATATTTACACGCTGCTTTCCAATGCCGGAATCGTAACGGGAAACGCCACGCAAATTACCTGGCAAATACCACCGCTGGCTCGAGATGATAGCCGTTCCGTAGAATTCAGCCTGAATTTCGACCGGGTCGAACAATATTATTATCAAAACAATCGCACGTATAAAGATTACCCGATCAATATCGAAGGCAAGTTGGGCACGCTCATTCTCGGCGATTCGCTCAAGAAAGCGGAATATGCCGGGCTGGTGGATGGCACACCCGATCTGGCTATCGCCTTCGAAGACGGCGCCACATCGCATACGGTGAATCCGAATGGCGAATTTGAATACACAATAATGTGCAGCAACCTCTCCTGTTTTACTTACGAAAGCATTGAGGTTGATATCCGTATCGATGATGGTGTGGCTGCATCGAATATCTACACGCTGACGCTGGAGGGCGACACACTCGGCGGTACACGCAGTGAAGCCGCCACCGCCATCAACTGGCGAATTCCGCCGCTCGGCTACAGGAAGAGTTTGCCGCTGTATTTTCAACTGGCTTTCGACAACATTCCCACGCCGCAGGGCTATACCATCAACACCACCGCCGTCATCGACTCGGTTGACGGAAACGCTTCCGATTATGGCAATAATTCGGCTGAGCTTACGGTGACGATTGACGCACAGATCAAACCGTCGTTGGCTGCAATTACCATTGACCGATCGCAACCGCAATTGAGCTGGGATGTAGAATACACCATCCCGTATGCCAATGAAGGAAATTTTGTAGCCCGCGACGCGCAAATGATCATCACCAAACCGACATACGCCACGCTGAATTATTACACATTAAATGGCAGACAGAACTCTATCGAGACTACGGCGGACGAAGTGATCATAGAGCTTGGCGACGTGCCGGCGAACTCCGGCAATGAGCTGCTGGTCGGAGCGACGATTCATCGATATGTTGATTTGCCGGACGATCATCCCAATCCCATCAGCCTGCAATTTAGCGCCCGGCTGAAATTTGGTGAGGAAATGACGCCAACCAGAACGCACAGCGTATCGATCCCGATTGAGGAGGTGGTGACCCGGCTCGTTCTCGACAGGAATATCGTGGAATCGGGGACGTTGCCACTTCAAATCATGTTTCAATCGGAGCATTCTGAAAATTATGAGATAAGAGTCTATAATTTAGCCGGTGAGTTCATAAAAACGATTGATAAAGGCTTCATTTACAAGGGCGATCCCCTGCCGCCGTTTGAATGGTACGGCACAAATGAGAATGGAACCCACGTTGCCAGCGGTGTCTATCTGGTCTATGTAGAATCAAAATCATTTAAAGAGTATAAAAAGGTTATTCTTGTAAAATAAACGCACGAGGCTAACATGAAAACGAAAACCGTCATTATCCTTGTGAGCGTGTTCCTGGTTTGGAGCACCAGTTTCTGCCAGGAAACCGGCACGCGAGGCGCTCCGTTTTTGAAGCTGGGTCCCGGTGCCAGGGCGATTGGTTTGGGTCAGGCATATACAAGTTTGAGCGATGATGCAACGGCGATTTACTGGAATCCGGCAGGATTGGGTTTCACCAAGCGCTGGGAACTCTCTTTTCATTATCAAAAATTATTTGCTGACTTCGAATACCAGGCGTTCTTTTTTACGCACCAATTCCGCATGCTCGCTTCGAGGAAGACATCGCTGGGTATCGGTGTTATCCGCCTGGGATTAACCGACGGATGGGACAGTACCGAGGGCAGCATGCCGGCAATCGGCGCCGATGATATTTCCGACCTCGCCGTGATCATTCCGTTTGCGTATCGTCTGGATCCGGTTTCCGAAAAATTATCTGTGGGATTGAATTATAAATATGTCAAAAACAAACTCGCCGGCTATACATCAAATTCTCACGGCGTTGATCTGGGGATATTGTTCCGAACTCCGGTCGCACGGAACCTGTTTCTCTCGTTCGGCAGCACGCTCCAGAACCTGACTTTGAAAAAAGTGAAATTCATCGAAGAAGAAAAGTACCTGCCCATGATTTTTCGGGCGGGGACATCGATGAAATTTTATCTGACGGACCGGCAAGATTTCACCCTGGCGTATGACCTTTCCTTGCCCAGGGATAATGACCTCAAGCACAACCTCGGGCTGGAGTATGGTTTGCGACTGGGTGTACACCGGTTCGGAATTCGCGGAGGCTATCGCGTTCTGGGCGAAGACCTGGGCAATCTGGCGTTCAGCGTCGGGTACGGTCTCGATGTGACCCAGATGGCGCGAAATTCGGTCTATTCACAAATCGATTACGGATTGCATAATTACGATTCCGATATCCTCGGCAACACAAACCTGGTGAGTTTCTCGATCGAACCGAATAATCCGGGTCCGTTCAAACGACTCGCTCCTGAACTGAACCAGCACTTTCTGAATAAAACCGAATTTCTGCTGACATGGGAGCATGCGACCGACGAAGATGACCATGACCTGGTAAGTTATTTTGTAATCGTCGACCGCAATTATCAGAAAATCGCGCAGATAAAAAGCAATGCCAAAGAGTATATCCGAAACGCACTGCGTGAACCGAACAGCCTGAACCTGCTGTATTACGAACTGACGTCGAATAATAAAACCAGGTTCAGCTATGAAGAAGATAGCGACGAACAGGAATTTTACTGGGCAGTCATTGCTTATGACCGCAGCATCAACATTTCAGTCGCTACCGGCAGTGACGAAATTGGCAGGTTCACCAATAAAAATCTGCCTGATTTGGAGCCGGTTGCATTGAGCTATACGCCGGTCGCTAAATTCGACACCTCGACCTACCAGGGAGAGCTTTTTGGCAAAGTTCAGGGAATAATTAAAAAGCCCTGCAAGGTTGCTATTTATGACAGCACCGATGCAAAGGTGGTTTGCACCGACAGGATCGAGCGTTTGATGCGCGGCGAAACTTTTTCTTTTTCAGGAAAATGGTGGACCGGGAATCCGGTTGAGCACAAACTTGCACTGGTGGTAGATTTCGAAAATGATATACCGGAACGCAATGAAACGAATAATGTTATGGTTAAATCATTTTTCACTATCCCGATGGGAAAAGTGGGGACGCTCGATACACTGAATCTGGAAGAGTTAAGCTACGAACATATCGAATTGCCTATCATCCCTTACCTGTTTTTTGAAAAAAACAGCACGGAATTTTCGGCAACCACCAGAACACATAACGAAACTGATCCGGACTCGATTTTGCGGTTGCTCGGGGAACGATTGCGAAATGATTATCCCGGTTTGAGAATCAACTTGCGGGGATACACCGATATCTATTCTGAGAAGCGAATGCTGGGGAACGAGCGCCTCGCATTGCTCAGAGCTCAAACGGTAAAACGAAAACTGATCGACTATGGTTCGCGCGAATCCCAGATTGCAATTTTGAGCGATCATTCGGACACGGAGCCCCGGCTGGAAAAAACATCTTCGGTGATCGATCCGGAAGAGCAAAAAATGATCAGCGAGGAAAATCGACGAGTTGAAATCAAATTGCCGGGCAATTTGCCGCCAACGAAAATGGTTGAATATGAAAAGCGCTTCTTTGCGCCGCGAGTGATTACCCGCAAAAAGAATGAAATCCTCTCAGAAAAAATAAAATTCGAACTGGATCTAAAATCAGCGATTCTGCCCAAACATCTCACGATTATGATTAAGGATCAGAAAGACGATCCCTTCCCGATCAAAATCATTGAAATCGATACATTTGCGCAGAGCAACAACTGGAACCTTGCAATCGAGTGGGATGGCATCAAAGACAACCAGCGATTGATCGCCTTCAATAAGACGTATTATTTTTCTTGCAAACTGATCGATGAAAACGGCAAAGTGTTTGAAGCGCCGATGCAGCAATTCACAATTACCAGAGATGTTATCGTGAAAGAAAAACGCATTTTTGCACTGGCGAAATTCAATAAAGTAGCGCCATTGCATCAATTTTACATCGAGCAGCTCGATCAGGTTGAAGATATGATGAAGCTGGATGATCGGATTAAAGTTCGATTTTACGGTCACACCGATATGATTGGCACCGAAGAGCGCAACCAGGTGCTTTCAACTGAGCGTGCTATGGAATTAGCCGGCTGGCTGGCGAAAATAATCGATTTCGATTACAGCCTCACCGATAGTCTGAAGGAGCAGCTCAAATCTCGGATCGACACGCCGTTTTCCGAGGATTGCCCGAATTATGACCAACGATTCACTTTTGGCAAAGGGGCAGCCTCGCCGCTGGTAGCTAAAAATATCGAATACGGTTCCAATACCGCACCCCAGGGCAGGACGCTGGACCGACGGGTTGATATCGAGGTTTATCGCATGGGCGGCTTTGAAAAACCGAATTTGATAATCGAAAAAAACATCACCTTTCATCCGTGGTATCATACGACTCTGCCAACAAATTTAGGAGCGAAAGTTGATTTGCAGCCGAAGACCAGATTGGCGACTTCGCCTGCCGGCTACACAAAACCTTCGGAAATTGCGTCAGATTTATTCGCCGGAGCCATCGGATTCGACATGCCACAAGATACCACCACAGTTGATTCGACGGCTGCTGAAATCGCAATTGATTCCACCGCACTGGAATCCGTACCGGAAAAACTCGATCGTCCGAATCTTCCCGTCGCAGATGTGGTTGAGGAAGAAGACGCCTCTGGCATTATTTCGGCGTTGGCGAACCGGATTACCAGTATCGAGAGGAACGGCAACCTCCTCTGGGCAGGTACAGAAAATGGCTTGATCAAATGGCAATTAGGCAGCGATTCGTACACACTTATCGAACTCGATCTCGATAAGTACCAGCGAATCACATGCCTGAAATATGACCCGAGGGCGAATTGCCTGTGGGTCGGAACCCACAAGGGCTTGCGCCGGCTATCCGGAGAGCGTTGGGGATCCGATCATAATGTCGGCACCGGCTTGAGCGGAAATATCATCAATGACATCACGATTGATCTGTCCGGTAACCTGCTGCTCGGTACAAATGAGGGAATTAACATCCGCGAAGGTTCGAGCTGGCGGATTATGGCGAATGTGGATCGCGGATTAACCGATGATTATATCAATGATCTCTATGAAGATGCGGAAGGCAATTTGTGGGCGTGCACCAATAATGGCGCATGCTATCGCGCACCGGATGGCAAATGGCTGGCGTATGAGCAGAACAGCAGCATGCCCTCGGATACGGTCTGCTGCATGACGATAGATGCCGAAGGCAATAAATGGTTCGGCACGCTCCGCGGATTATGCAAATTTGATCGCGATGCCAATCCGAAAAAATTTATCACCTATGAAGAATCCGAGACGATTACCACCGATCATATTGGCGCCTTGATCGCCGAACCAACCAAAACCCTCTGGTGCGCCACAGGTGATGGTTTATCGGTGTACAAAGACAATGTCTGGTATATGTACACGTATAGTGACGGACTGCCGGAAACCGTCGTCAGTTCAATAATCACTGGTCCCGACCAAAAAATTTATGCCGGAACTTATGGCGGCGGTATCGCAATTTTGCGTGCTGTAGGTACAGTGGAGAAACCGGTTGTCGATAAGAGATAGTGACACTGTTTGATAGTGGACAGTTCTTCCAATAAAAGCCTTGCCGTGCGTATCCGGCAAGGCTTTATTTTTTTAATCAATTGATGTCTCTGATGCTTGTTGGTCGAATTTTTGCAAGCGATTAGCGGAATCACACAAAGGGTTGACTAAACAAATTGAAAACGAGTAGAGGCAGCGTCCATTGACGATTTTGCCGTTGTTATCATCAAATTGAATTACAAAAACAGGATATTGAACGGAAATGATGCAGAAGAATCGATTCAGGAGACGGGTATTGCGGAAAATGGTTAGCAGCGGACTTCTATTTTTGATGCTGGCTCTAATGAGTCAATGTGCAGTGAATCGCTATGCCAAGGCAGAACTATATTTAAACGAAAAGCAATATGATCGGGCATTGGGGGAATATATGTCGATAATAAAAGCCAATCGTCATCGGGGAATGAAGAAAAATACCCGCGCCTATGTTGGAGCTGCCATCTCATATCACAATCTTGGTGAATTCAAAAAATGCATGAATCTTTGCAGGAAAGTATTGAAAGTCGACCCGAACAATGGCGCGGCATTATACTACCTGGGTAACAGCCTGGAAAATTTAGGCATGGAGCAATTAGCAATGTCTTGCTATAAGCGCTATCCCCAGGTATCCAAAGAAAGCCCTTATCATTCATTTTTAAAAGCGCGGATGAATATTTTAATCCATAAAGGACAGCAATAAAATCGGCGAAGCGCGTTTCCTTCGGTTGGGCTCATTACTGAACTTCCTTCAGCCTGCCCTCAATCTTCGGGGCAATCTTCCCTTTTTGCTCTGTAATTTGGAGCACCATATCTGAAATCACAATACCGCTATCGTACAAATCGGCAGGTTTGATCCCTAAATATTTATCGCAATTCGCAATTAGCACAAAGTCAACTGTTGCGCCGGTATAGATTTTTTCCGGCTGGAGGGGTTCGCCATTCACCAACGCTTTGGTGATCTCAATTTGGTTTGCCCCGATTTTTCGATAGTGGGTCGTCAAACCCGAAATTTGCACGATCCCGTGTTCTTCGAACGCTGATGCGCGCGCATTGTTTTCCATGAATCGGAGCAATTGCTCCCCGGTAACTTTGAACGTCCAGACGGCATTATCGAATGGCAGAATTTCCCTGATATCAATTATTTTGATAACACCGGCGGGCATGCTTTTGCGGATGCCCCCGCTATTGATCCCGGCAAAATCGGCTCCCGTGTACTCGCGCATGCAATCCGCCACATAATTGCCTAAGTTGCTCTCATTGTGGTGTGATTGCTTTAAATCCGTTTTAAGCTGCGCAATGACCCTCCCAAATTTGGCATCAATTTGCTGCTCCAGCGCACGGATATGCGTTTCGAGTTTCGGCTCCGGAGTGATTGCATCTACCCAGAGCGGCACCAGCTCGCTGGTAAACGTCTGGATCGTATCACCTGCGACAGTCAAGTCCAGCTTGCCCAGGTAGCGACATTTCGAGCCCGCCTGGACGATCAAGATATGGTTGACCTCTCGCGCTTTTTCAATGCGAGTGTGGCTATGACCTCCCACAATAACATCGATCCGCCGATCCAATTTCTCAGCCAGCGCACTATCTTCATCGGCGCCGCAATGACTCAGGATCACGATAAGATCGGTTTCGTCATCGATTTCATCCGCAATCTCGTTGATCGTTTCGGCATTCGGTTTGACGACCAGGTTTTCGCGTTTATTAAAATTGAGCACATCGAAGAGCTGCTCGGTGATGATTCCGATGACACCGATGCGTAATCCCTGTTTTTCGTAAATGTAATATGCCTTGGGCGCGAAAAGCTGACCGTTAGTTTTATACAAATTGGCGGAATAGACCGGAAACTCGCTGAGCTCGATAAGCTTCAGGATATTTTCCTGGGAGACATCGAATTCGTGATTGCCGAGGGTCATCCCTTCGTATCCCAGCGTATTCATCATTTCGATGAGCGCACCGCCTTTGGCTCCCCGATATTCGATATTGCAGATTTCATTGCCGGTCATCAGATCGCCGGCGTCCAGCAAGAGCGTATTGGGGATTTGCGTTCGCTCGAGCTTGAGATAATGCTCAAGCGCCAGAAAACCGCCGATCAATGGCTTAGGAGTCGCATCGACCCAGGTGGCTGGCGACGGCAAAAAAGCGCCGTGCATGTCATTGGTGTGCAAAATTGTAATCTTGTTCGAGTCAGCGCTGGAAACTGAATACCAAATTGAAGCAATCAGCAGAATGCTAACAATTACACTAAAACGTTTGGATTTCATGGGATTTTCCTCTCATTCTCTATACGGTCTCTTAAGACAAACAGATTCAAAACGAATTATCCAGGAGGTGGGATAAAATAATCCGGACATTTTGCCTAAAAATAATTATGATAAATAGCCACTTAAGAAATGCAAATGGGTACCTTATTTTATCCAACCTCCTGAATGAAGCTGATTGGCAGGATAATATACTAAAATTATATGGGTATAACCAGCATTTTTTTAACGAACGCAAAACTTCATTCACCGGTTCCCAAACGCCGGTCTGTGCAATTGAGAAATTATCTTAAGCCACAAAATTTTATCACTCCTGTTTTGCAGAACACAACAGCTTGCGATTCAATTTAGTTTTTTGATACTGATGTTATACGAATTTTACCGGTATAAATCCGTGGCGCCCTTCAACAATCTTACGACTCGTATGATATACGCAATTTTCGCTTTGATTTCGATCCTGTTGTAACACTTTTTACTTGACAATAATAAATAATCTTGTATATTGTGAGATATTCACGCC
>JAFGMA010000217.1 GCA_016927835.1 Candidatus Zhuqueibacterota bacterium
ATACCCCGATGGCGTACAAAAACCAGGGTATTCGCCGTTCCCAAATCGATGGCAATATCACTATTAAAAAAGCTTTTAAAGGAAAAGCCCATGTTTGTTCCTCAAATATGGTATTGAGAGGTTCATTATTTGAAATTATTCGAAATTCTAACAAAAATCAAGCAGATGAGATCTATGCCGGACAGACCCATTCCGATCCCGCTTTCAAATCAATTGAAAGCAAGATCAATTTTTTATTTTATATCCAGAATCGGTTTCAACCCGATCTAAAGGTTCATCCAGAATCGGATACTGTCGATAACGAGGGGCATCATAATGCCACCACTCCGAAGATATACCTTTAAAACCCTCCGCTTCCATCGCATCGATCAGAATTTGGCGATTTTTTTTCGCCGTTTCCGAGACATGTGGGTAGGTCGGCGCCGCTTTACGACTGAAATCATCGAATTCAGTGGGCATTTCGACATCATGACCGAGTGAATCCACCAGGGTCACATCCACGGCTGCACCACGATTATGCCGGGACCCTCTTTCTGGTGGTGCCACATAGCGTGGATCAGGTAAAATTTCCCACATTTTCTTTTGGACTGATAAAGGCCGATACGCATCCCAAACCTTCACGCCATATCCCAGGGCCTGTAAACGTTTTTGAACCCGCACCAAGCGTTCAGCAACTGATTTCCGCAGTAAACATCGCGCAACCGGATATAGTTGAACCTTGACAAAATTATCTTCAGAAGCGTATCTCATATCGATAATGATCGTTGAATCAAGTCCGGAAACCTCCACTAACGGCTCATCTGGTTGGGCGGCGATAGCTATTTCCGATATATTCAAAAAGAGCAGCAAACAGAAGACGATCAAAATAAGCCTGGATGGCAGGGAGTGAAAAATGGGTTGTTCCCCGAATGGACCGGGATAAGTTTTAGTTTTAGTCGTACTAAATTTTCGCCGCGAAAATTTAGATTTCATACTTTTTCCCCAGGTTTTACTTAAAAATTAGGATATAAATTATCAGAGTCTGATGAGGGTCCGTCTTCCCTGAATCTGAACCCGTTCTTCTGCAAATAGTTGTAAAGCTTCGGCATAGGCGACATGCTCCATCTCAAGAACACGGTTCGCAATCATCTCCGGCGTATCTTCAGAATAAACTGGTACCGTTTTCTGGACGACAATCGGTCCATGATCATATTCTTCATCAACCAAATGAACGGTAACCCCGGTTACTTTACAGCCATACTCCCGCACGGCTTCATGCACAAAATGGCCATACATCCCTTTTCCGCCAAAAGACGGCAGGAGCGCCGGATGAATATTCAAAATTCGATTATGAAATTCCCGAATGATTTGGGGGCGTATCAATTTCATGTAGCCCGCCAGGGCTATAAAATTCACGTCATGCTCTCTGAGTACCCTTAAAAGTTCGAGATCGAACATCGAGGCATTGGTAAATTGATTTCGTGACAGATGCAAAGCCGGTATTTGATGTTCACGGGCGAAATCCAAAGCCCCGGCATCAGCGTTATTACTAATCACCACCTGAATTCGGGCATTGAGCTTCCCCTCTTCAATGGCCTGATAGATCGCCTGGAAATTTGATCCACGACCCGATGCAAAAATTGCCAGTTTTAATGATTTCATAAAGGTTTTCGTCGATAAGTCAATTAACAGCAAACATTTTCAATCAGATTGATCGATTTTTCATGCGTATTTAACCGGACTTTTCCGCCGATTGGAATGGTATATTTTTGCATTCCATGTCCATAGGCATAATTCATGATTACCGGAATCGATAAATCGGCAATCAGATCGCCGACAACCTGTTCGATCGTCAACGACGGTTTCGACGGATCTTCAGGTTCACTATCTAGAAATTGGCCAAAAATAATTCCCCGTACCTGTTCGAAGATACCGGCAGCCTTTAAATGGGATAAATTTCGATCGATGGAATATGGCTCTTCGTCAATATCTTCCAGAATTAAAATCGTATCGCGATATTCGGGCATATACGGGGTTCCGATAATTCCGGCCAGCACTGACAAACAACCACCCATTAATCTTCCTTCAGCAATCCCTGGTTTTAAAATGTCAAAATCATACGGGGCAGTACTGTTTAAAGACAGATAATCCGGTCCATCGTTCGTGAGTAGCGGCCAAAATTGCTTTTCGGTGAAGGACTCGATTCCCCGGCCCATTTCAACCGCCACCATAGGACCGGAAAAAGTGACTAATCCGGTTTTTGCATAAATCGCTTGTTGTAAAGCCGTAATATCACTATATCCGACAAAAATCTTGGGATTGGCTTTAATTGCTTCGTAATCGATGAGATGCAAAATACGGGGAGCACCATAACCGCCACGAGAACAAATAATTGCATCAATTTCAGGATTACGGAACATTTGATTCAGATCTTCAGCCCGTTCGACATCGAGACCAGCCAGATAGCCATAACGACTCAGACAATGCTCCCCGACCACGACCTTGAATCCCTTTTGCTGTAAATAGTCAAGACCGGTCTGAAATTTTTTTTCATCGGATGGAGGACTCGACGGCGAAACAATTCCGACGGTGGCACCCGCTTTTAACTGCGGAGGATAAAGAACCATATTGCGCTAAAACTCCGTTTTTCGTATTCAAGTTAAAAAGCTTTCGTCGCCGTTCACGTCAGGTCAGGTTTTCAAAGGTCCTGTTCGATGGTTTCGAATATGAACGGCTGATTTCGTAAGGCTCATACCAGAATTAGATTTGTCCGGATCCAAGCCTCTTCACCGACGCCAACCGGCATCCCGAAACAGATCATCCCAATATTCGCTCAGCAATCGGTATTCACCAAACCCGGTTTCATCTACAAATACAAATTTTCGATTGATATCATAATAATACCAAACCTGATACGGTTTTGAGCCGGATTCAAACGGATGTCGTTCAATATCATTCGGATGGCCTAAAATAATATACACCATCCCCATATCCGATTTCCATCCCTCACGAAATCCCGAAAAAACCTCATTGGCATAATGCACCCGCCGAAAATATTCTTCCATATGTTCATTTTGCTCAGTTCCGGGGGTTGGATCCCGTTCACTCCAAAATTTTTCAAACATATCAGATTTTTCTTTACCCTTGGCTTTACGCATTTTCTTGACTTCGGAG
>JAFGMA010000218.1 GCA_016927835.1 Candidatus Zhuqueibacterota bacterium
TCGTTATGGAAAACACAGGGAGAAGCGCCATGAATTTGGAAGAGTTAGAAGCAGTATATCCCAAAGGCAAATCTCTTCTAGTAACGATTTCAAGAGTCGAAAATTTTGGTGCTTTTGTTGAATTGCCCGGAGGAATACAAGGATATATTCCGACAAAAGTATTATCGTGGACAGGAAGCATTATAGATGCCAGGGAGAAACTTCGAGTCGGCGATAAAGCTAGGGTTGCGGTTAAAAAGATAAATCCGAAATATAACAGCTTGATATTGAGCCTGAAAGAAGCGCAAAATGATCCATGGCCGATATTCTGCTCAACGTACAAGCCAGATGATACTATCAAAGGTCGCGTAATCCAGGTCCTTGAAAAGTCAGCTTATCTTGAACTCGAAGGTCAGGTCAATGGCTTCTTACCTCTATCTCATGCCTGGCTAAAAGCTGAGAAAATGGATGAAGCAGTGTTAGTGGGTGATAATTTACAGGCAAAAATCGATAGTCTTAATAATGAACATCGACTGGTGATTTTGAGTGTGGCGCATTTATATGAAGAAGAACACGATGAGCAAAAAATAAGTGCACAATGGTCCCTGTCGGAAAAATTTGGCGATCTGCTTGATTTGCTGCGATTCAGAGCTGATAAGAGTTCTGAAAAAGCGCGTGCATTTGATGCTGCTTTGCTTCAAAAAATTCGAAATATTTTAGTTGTTATTTCAGAAACCACGGTCCGTTTGTCTACGAGCATGATGCTTGAGGAATTGGGATTCGAAGCAGACTATGTCTTGAATTCAGAGACCGCTATCTCAAAATTCGAAGAAAATGTCTATGACCTGATAATTTTAAATATTACCCTCCAGGACGGTGATGCGATTGGATTAGCAAAAGGATTCCTTAATACACATCCAAAACCTTACCTTATTATTCAAACAACACTAGAGGAGGCAAGAAGGTACTTAAATAAAATTATGCAAGCGGGCATCCAAAACAGGCTGCTTTATAAACCTTGGGTGATTGAAGACCTAATTAATTTAATGAATGCTCTTGTTAATGGAGAAGTTAGAACCGAAGGTGCACCAGTTGCAAACGATTCCGATTTTCTCGAAATAATATCAAAATCATTCATCAGCAGCCATTATGACGGGATTGAAGTTAATGAAATACTTGCCAAGATAAAAAGACGTACAAATGCTGAATTTGTCATCATATTTGAACAACATTTAGCAACCCTGAGTACGAATATTTTCGCATCAATTGGGCTAGAACCAGAACTGAGTGAAAAACAAAAAGAGATGCTACGCTTCTCGCCAGTTAAGGATGTAATTCACGATGCGAAGTCGCTACATGAATGGGAAATTAAAAATGATAAGTACGTACATCTGAAACCTCTAGGTGAGTTTAAAGCGATTATCGGTGAAAGGCTCGACTTTAAAAGCGACCATGGCTACGGCTTATTTGTATTCAGAAACGAACCTATTGCATTCGACAATAATGAGGTTGCGGACATTAAGATTGCCGTCCAAGTTCTAGGCGCGGCGATAAAGAGCCAAAAGCTGGAAGAGATTTATAAACTGCAGCACAAACTAATTGTTGCAGGCCAGCTTTCTTCCACTTTAATACATGAATTGAAAAATGAGCAACAAGCACTGTTTAATTATATTGAAATCCTGAAAATGGATAGCGATAATTTGACCAATTCCAAAATAAAATTCAATGAAATTCAATTCATAGCCCGTTTTCAGCGAATCGTCAGAAATCTCCAGGATGAGCAAAATAAAATCCAATCAATTTATTATCTATTCTTGGATCTACTAAGAGAAAAAAATGAAGAAAGAATTGAACTTTCAGAACACCTGACGAAATTAGCATTGCTGCTTCGCCCTATGGCTAAAAAATCTAGGATTGAAATCATTAATCCATCGAATAGGATCAAGCCTATCACAATAAATACCAGCCGCCTGGATCAAGTTATCACAAATTTACTTATAAATTCACTCGAACAACTACCAGTGGTTCGCAAAAAGACCGGAAAGATCTGGCTATATGTATATCATCAAAATGACAGCGATTTGCCGATTAAAATTGAAATTAAAGATAACGGGCCGGGCATACATGAGGTGCAGCGTGAACGCGTTTTTGATATATTTTTCACCACGAAAAAGAATGGTTCCGGACTGGGATTATTTATTGCCAAAGCGCTTATAGAATCCATTGGGGGAAAAATCAGTATCAAGGAAACAATTCGGTTTGGCGGAACAACGTTTCTGATTGAATTACCTTTGAATCGTGCAAATGAAGGATAATAAACCATGACAGCAGAAGCAATGGAACTTCAAAAATTAGAAGATTTGAATAGATATATTACGATTCTAATCGTTGATGACGAGGAAGTGGTAAGGGAATCGCTCAAGCTGGCGCTTGAACAGGAACAATATGAAAATGTTTGGGCAGTTCAAAGCTCAGAAGAAGCACTAAAATATCTTCAAAAAACCAATATATTGCTAGCCGATTATGATCTTCCTGAAAGTGAATTAAATGGTGTTGGTCTGGTTCATTTGGCCAAACAAAAATTTGCCGACCAGATCGAGGCAATTGTATTCAGCGGCAAGGGTGGTGCAGATGCTCGAAGAGCAGCGATCGATGCGCGGGCGGCAGCTTATTTGGAAAAACCGGTGCGAATAGACCATATTAAGCTTTGGATAAACGAATTGGGCAAGCGGATTTGGTTACAGCAAATTCTGGATAATAATCCTGAAGAAGCGATGATAATTTCTCCAACGGGTACCATACTCTACGCAAATAAGCTTAAAAAAGAAATATTTGGTGATGATATTATTGGGAAAAAATGTTTTGATGTTTTTGAGAAGCACGACCTCCCTGACAAAATGTGCGAAAACTGCCTGCATCTCAAAGCATATCGTGAAAATCAAACTATACGAACCGAATGGGACTATATTACCCGAGCGCCTTTAGATAAGTTCAGACCTCAACGGCAATAGATATAATTTCAATAAAAATAATGATGATAATATTTTCAATTCGCA
>JAFGMA010000219.1 GCA_016927835.1 Candidatus Zhuqueibacterota bacterium
AACTCGATGTCTAAAATGACACGCTGAAGGCGGCGCTCCAATTTTTTCTTCTTCCGACGCAGGGCTAAAATTTCTTCCCGGCGTTCGGTACGCAGGCGACGGCGAGGATGCTTTTTTTCGTGGCTGGTTAAGGTGGCGGCGTGTTCTGACAGCGACATGATTTTACCCTCAGCTTTTTGTTAATATTATAATTAGATTACTTAAGTACTATCATACAAAATTTGCACGTAAAATGCAACCTTTTTTTTATATCTAATCTTATTTTATTCAATTAATTAGTGGCTTTGCATTAACCTTAAATGCCGGTTTACGGTTCAATGTTATTATTTATGAATGCGGAAATTAATCAACTTTATTTTTGATAATCATCTTAGCGGTTTTTTATGTAATAAATCCATACGTATGAAATATTATATTCTTGATATGCAATTATTGTAAGACGCGAAGGCTGAATTTGTAGCAAATTCTCATAGAACACCTGCAAATGATTAAAAGGAAAATAGTTATAAAATGAATTCAAAAATTGAGAAATTGAGAAGAACAACTCAGGTTGGAAGTTCGATGTATCAAAATGAAAGCAGAAAATACTATCAAGCATTACGCGCAATTCATTCGAATGTTTTTACGAATAATAAAAGAAAAATGAATGAAAAAACTTTTACTCGTTACACAGATGGAAATATTGAAGGAATTAATAATTTATATACATTAATAGGTGTTCTAATTAAATTGCTTGAGAATAATAAAAATGTTAAGGGCGTTGATTACGGATGCGGATCACATTATTTTGTTGATGATGCAAATTCTAATTATGGATGGGATACGAATGGTTTTGATTCCGATATTGACGCAATCGCTGATGCAAAAACGCGCTATCCTCAAAATGCACACAAATACCATTTTTTAAATCTATTGATGAATCAATTGCCTTTAGCTGATGGCAGTCAAGATTTTGTGTTTTGTAATGCGGTAATCCAACATTTTAGCGATGAGGAGGTCTTATATGCATTTTCTGATATCTGCAGAATACTTAAAAACGACGGTATTTTTCTTGTGATTTTCAAACGAAACATTTTAGATTGGGAAGCATTTTCTGCTAAATCTGGTATAAAAATAAATATATTGGATGAAAACGAAGGAATGATTGAAATTGAAGATGAAAAGATGAAAACTGCTCTCAAAAATTTTAACGATAGAAATAAAAATAATATTCCCGAAAAGTATTATTCAGGAATGCGACTCATCCATGTTTATAGAGTTGAAAATATAATAAACTTTGCCGAAAAAAAACAATTCAGACTTATAGATAAAATTGAACTTCCTAATAAGCATACCACAGATGGGATACTTTCGTACCAAAGTGGAAAGGGCATTCCAAATGCAGCGCTATTTTTTAAAAAAGCTTAAGTTGTCTCTGTTTGATAATATTTTTTGAGGGAGGAAGTATTATGAGTGAAGTTATATCGTTTACTATGCAGGTTCTAATCGGCCTTGTTGTGAGCTTAATAATATTCGGTGCGGAGAGAATTTGGAAAATATATATAACAGATAGAAGAATAATAGCTATATTAAATAAATTAAAAGTTATTTTCCTACACATTATAATCTCTTGTTTAGTTTGGCACTATGGTAAGAATTATACTATTATTAAACCTTTAGATATCTTTGATATCACGATAGACCTAAGAATATTTTTTATCATATTTCTGAATGTTATGATTTGGATTACAAGGTTGAAATATTCTCAAATTAATGGCGAAAAATACATTAGTGGGCGTGATGAATCTGAGCTGCAAATTTATAGGCTTAAGCTCGATAGCAAAAGAAGAAAATTAAAATTATCTTGGGAGACCTTCGGAAGAGGTATTGAATTGCTAACAGAAAAGATATGTGATGCTTCTGGAATTGAACCTGATGTTGTATTCGGAATTAACGAGGCCGGGATAATAATAGCATCCTATATAAGTTTTTATTTGCATAGAATCCCTTTAGGAAATATAAAAACTGCTGGAACAGATAAAAGTGGAAAGCGAATTTATCTCCAGTTTGATTGTCCTAAGTCAGTGCCTAATCCAAAATGCATTCTTGTTGTCGATAGCGAGCTTAAGAGAGGAACTACTAGCAAGGAAATCATTAGTAGACTTAAAGATTTATACAAGGAAAATTTAGATAATCAAATAAGAATAATATATGCCGTGCTTGTTGGAGTAGCAAAAGATAGTAATATTAACAGCGTTTATGATTTTGGGTGGGAAATGAATCCTCATACTGAAACTGAGTACAAACCAGATTTTTTGTCATTTTTTATTAATAAACCCGGCTTCGAACCTCCTGGCAAGATTCGATAATCAAAATGATATGCGATAGATAAATAAAATTTTATTCAATTTATTTAGAGCTTATAATTTTATGAAAATAAATTAATTATACTACATGCAACCATCAAACAGAGGGAGGATTAAGATGATTAAACGATCCATTCTTTTAGTTGCGTTGGGCGTGTTATTCGTTTTCATGGCTTGTGCCGGTCGCATTACCTCGTTGAAGGAACCTACTTCCGATGACAGCTTTGTGGTGATTGGTTCTGTCATATTTCAGAATGACTATTTTGTCGGCGATGAAGTGGAGGTATATAAAGACGGGATAGATGTGGCAATTGTTGGTGAAGTTGAAGAAGACGGGAAGAAAAAAATTAGCGGATATTGGGCAACTACCGATAAGAATGGGTATTTTGTGCTGTCCGATGTTCCCCCTGGCAAGTATGCACTCCAGGCAATCCGTCTGACAGTCGGTGTCCAGCGATTAATCACCATTAGCAGCAACCTTCGATATTCAGGGAGTGAATACACGATTCAGATGCGGGAAAATGTCATTTTTGAGGCGGAGTACTTCGGCGTTGAACCAAAGGGACGCGTCGTTAATTTGAAACATCATGTTTTTGGCGCGGACCATAGCACAGCAGTGAATCGGCAGATTTTGCACCACGAAAGCGCTAAAATTGAAAATGCCAAACTCATCGATGGATCAATTTTGAAGCGTGGACCTGTTGAGGAGTATTTTATCAAAACGTATCCGAAAAGCGCCTGGGTTCCGGTACTGAAAGCTGCATTGGATTAATCCATCCGTTCGCAAGGGAAGGTTTGTTTGGAGTTCGATCCCTGGCGTGATATTGCAGCTCGCTGGCAATATGGGGTAACCGCAAGAAAGACTGGACTCCAAACGTTACTTCCGCAATCCATCGGTGACAATCTGTATTCTATTACCCGCTCCGGTGCACTTGCTACATTCCCTTCCACTGATATCCTGCCTTGATGTGGACATTTCTTAATCACTGCCAGCCAATCCTCACACGGGTCGATCATCGACATAAGGAATCTTATTTACCTCACACCATTCGGAAGCATATTTATAATACTCATCCTCTCTATATTGATACCATTCATCCTGAATTTCATATCGATAGATATTATCCTTAAATCGCCGAAATGCTCCTGCGCCTTTGATGCTGTAGTACATTTCATTTCTTAAGGCATCGTCAGACAGGGAAAGGCAAAAACGCTCCATCATCGCGTATTCATTGACGTCATACTGCTCCGGGAGCATAATAAATTCATCTGTCGATAGAATTTTTTTTGCAATTTCGACAGATCCTTTCTGCCAATCAGGAATATCATCAAGCGATTTTCCATGTTCGGCATACCCAATTTCTTCATCCATAATCGGATATACCTTGCCGGTTGAAACATGTAAATAATGGGATAATTCCACGCCTTGCATTTGCAAGCCATCAACAATATCACTTAACTTTACGGTTGCATTCATATTCTGCCTCGTTTATTAAATGCTTCTTTGATTAGTTGGCGCAGCGTCCATTGAATTCAATTGAAACTGTAGCGCACCTGAAGCAAATTGCCCGATATTTTTGAATCCGAAACGATAAAATAAATATACAAATAATTATTCTACAGTCAAGCAAAAGTTTCGGATGGAGCAAATACATTTACGGAGATTTCAATTGGCAATTAAATATAAAAAACAATTGCTTTTAGAGCGATATTTCATTATATTATTTTTGTCATATTCAGAAAAATTGCGTTTTCATCTCACGGGCTAATTTTCAATCTGCCAGGGCTTTTATCATGAATAAATCTAACATAAGAGCCATTGAAACGTCATTTCCTTATTCGTGGATAAAATCGCTCAGTCTGGTGGAACGAAAAAACAAGCGCTATTTGCAAGCGTCTTTGAAGTGGTTTGACAGCTATCCCGCACTTTATCGTCTCCTGTTGCTTGAAGCAATCCTACCCTCAATCAAAAATCCGGCTGAAGAATATAAAAAAAATCAGGCAGCGAATGCATCCGGAGCGCCGTTGACCGTCCTCGATCCGTACATGGGTTTCGGGGCGATTCTGGCTGAAGCGCGGCGGTTAAACATGAGAACAATCGGAGTCGAATTAAACCCTGTCTCCTGGTTTTTCGCCAAAACACTGCTGGAGCCGGTGGCAAAAGATCGACTTGTTGAAGCGTTCAAGCGCCTGGCGGACACCCTTAATTTCGAAAGCATGCCGCTCAAACAGGCAATAAACGGCTTTTATGCGACCGAGTGCCCTTGTTGCAGCGATAAAACGACCCGTGCGGATGCAGTGCACACCTTTTGGATTCAATCGGCGATTTGCACTAACGGCGCCTGCCAGCGGCGGATTCCGCTGTTCGAAGATTTCATTATTTACCAGAAGACGATTTCGATCAAATATTTGCCCGATCATCAATGCCCGCATTGTAAAAAGGCATTCGATTGGGAGCTTGAACCGGCATCGTTTATCTCCGAGTCCAAATTGATGTTCAACAGCCCGGGAGATGCTGCCGGCGCCGGAAGGGGCAATCGCCGCTGGATTTACAGCATGAGCACGGTGAATTGTCCCTGGTGCCACGAAACGATTGCAGCGAATCCGGCTAGCGGAACCTCAGCTCAAAAAAAGATATCGCTGTCGATTTTGTTGTGTCCATACTGCCAGGCAGTTTGGCAATATCGGGGCAATCTTCCGCAGAACGTGCGCTGCCCTGATTGCGGAAGTTCATATTATCCCCGAAAAGGGAACGTGCAGCAGAAGAAGTGGTATACCTGCCCTTTCTGCGGCACAATGGATAAAATCAGTAATTCGTATTCGCAACTCACAGAAAAACAGCGCCTGCCAACATTTCCCTATGCCATTGAAGGACAATGTCCGAACTGCCAGAGCCTCAAATCGCTTGAAAAATACGACGCCGGGCATGCTGCGCAGTGCATGCTCTGGAAAAACAAAGGCAGGTTTTTCAAGCGAATCGGATCGAATGACCTGTCCCGATATTTGAATTGCTCTCAGACCTGGAACGCTTACCGCACCGAATTGCCTGTTCCGGACACCGAAATTTTGATTAACAAAGAAACCCGCACACTCATCGACATGAATTTCTTGTATTGGCGCCAGCTTTTCAATGAACGCCAGCTTTTGAGCTTTGCGTGTATTCTGAAAGCTATCAGGGAAGAAACGGATGAAAAGTGCCGCAATCAATTGCTGCTGGCATTTTTGCTGGCGCTCGAATCAAACAATTTGTACACTGTTTATGATCGTAAGCGTACAAAAGCGGATGGCATTTTTGCCAGGTCAGACAGCAGCCTGCCCTTCGGTTATGTCGAGCAAAATGTATGGGGTGTGCCGAATGAGGAGGCTACTTTCAGCGGCTGCGTCGCTCGTGTGTGTGAAAACGCCGATTTTATGGAACAACCCCACGACCTGATTCCGCAGCCCGGTAATTTGGAAATCCATTTTTCCGGCGAGTCCTATTTCTCTGACTTAAAATCTCAAATCTGGTGCTCGAGTCTTAACAGCCTCATTTCCCAAAGCTTTTTGGATAAAGTCGATTTGATAATTACAGAGCCGCCAGCCGAAGTACCCGAACCGTTCTCGTATTGGGCTGATTTTTATTATGCGTGGTTGAAGGCGGCTCTGGAAAAACAGCATGCGTTTTTGAGTTCCCGCCATTGCCGTCAGACACGGCATGAGAATCCGGCAGCGCGGAAACGTACTCTATCCCACTTGCGCCGAAGTGATCTCAAAGCGATGCTTACAAAATGTGGTCATCTTGTTAAGCCAGAAGGCTTTATCATTTTAATTCATCGATATGAGAGCGAAAACGCCTGGCTGAATTTTGCAGCAGACATTCTTGACAGCGGAATGACCATCGAAGCGATCGTTCCTTTTCATGTTCCCGGCGATGAGAGCGAGGCGGAATCATCGCGCCTGGTGCATTTTTGCAGAATCAGGGAAAAATCAAAACAGGGCGGTTCTCCGGATTGGCAGAAGTTAAGCACAAACATGAGAGCGGAGCTTTCGAATCGGTTCGAGCAGCTTCAAAAAGACTCGCAGCGATTCGAAGCACTTTCCGGGACGGAAATTCAGGGATTGTTTTCAGGGTGGAGTATCAGTTACCTGAGCAAAATTTACCCTCAGCAGCAAACGCGATTCTGGCTGGAAGCATTATTTTTGCATGCCCGGATTTTTGCCGATCACGTGTTTTTTTCCGGAAGGCAATTGCCTGAGGATTTGCTGGATATCGATGCTGAATCTTACACATACATGATTTATTTATCCGGTTCATTTAAAATAAAATTGTCGGAGCTTCAATCGCGCACGCGACATCTCGTTAAAATCGAATCGCTTAAAAGAGCTGGCTTGATCGCAGTTGAAAAAATGCAGGTGGATGCAAATATAGCAATTACGCATCCGCTGGATCGGTTCGATACGCTTACCCGGCGATTTTCAAAAGTGGCTGCTGAAATTTCCGAGCAGCAAGGGTGTTTCGAATTCATCGATACATCGCGTCAACGTGAACGCGTTTTATTCATCGATAAATTACACTTTTTAATCGGATTATCCTTCTATGATGAGAATACGGATACTTGGCTTGAAGCCTGGCGAGATGATAAAAGCAGGTTTAAATCGGCGTGCAGCTTTTTGAAATCCCAAAATGAGGAGCTTGGTGCGTTGACCGAGAAATTGGTTATTCGTTTATAGCGTCCTCTTCCGCGATGCAGCTTTCACGGAAAGATTGCCGGATTCAGCGCAGCATTTTGGCAGGGCAAAATCCGAACGCTTATTTAGCCGTTTTGATAGCGCAGCTTGTTTCGAAAAATTCAGCGCCTTTTCTTTTCCCAATCTTCACACCCCTGGTTTTGTATCCCAGCTTATTCAGATCGTCTTCCACTGTGTAATATGAGCTTTCTGTCTGCTTCAAATCAATATCGCCCTGGGGTGACGTGCTTGCATACACAATGACACTCTCCTTGCCGAAAGGTGGCGCAACTGTCAATTCATATTTATCGCTCTTTCTGGGGAATTCGATAGTCTGCCCGCCCTTGAAGAAGTTATTGTTTTCATAGCGGTTTGGAACCAGTTGCAGTCTTTGACCGGTGGCATCGACATAAATAATTCTGGCGTAAAAATCGATATTCCCTCTCATGAAAAATGTCATTTTTTCCCCTTCTTCGTAAACGTCCTTTGCAGCCCATATTTTGACAGTCAACGGACCTGTTGAATCCTGCTTCCGGTTTTCAACCGTTGGGTGCGATTCTTCAGATGGCTTGATCTTTATGGGTTCCTGCTTCTCTTTTATGATATAGCGGATTTCAGCTTTTATCCAATATCGCCAGCGGTTATCCGGTTGAATACCGTAATCTTTGCTATCGAGTATCTTGATCAATCCCTCGCCTTTGCTTTCGATGACATCCGAAACCAGCGTATAATTTTCCACCTTTGTCACATTTTTGATGTACATTTCGCCTTGTTCGAGGGCGAGGCGTTTGGCTTCCATGCGCGCTTCATTTCGAAGTTGTCGCATGGTTTTATCTTCGGAAAGGTAGACGTATCCATCCGCTTCCACAATGATCGATCTTTTACCATCGGACGCGTTTTCATCGGCTTTCAGATACGCTGAACCGGAAACGATTAAAGCCATTAAAATCATAAATATTAGAGCTTTTCGCATTTCAAACCCTCCTTAATTGACAGTGAAACTTGCTTCTTTCAAAAGACTGCCGTCTGCTGCTCGAATAGCAACTCTCCAGGTACCTTTTTGAGCGGGAGACACCGTTTTATATGTATATGTTCGATATGATGTGGATTTGCTGATGCTATACTGCCGACTTTTATATTCTAATTTGTCGCCATAATACCAATAGAATACAATAAATACTTCGGACAGGCTATTTTGAATTGTCGCATGCGCATATATTTCAGTATCATAGCTAAGGTCAAAGTTGGAAGCGATATCATACGGATCTCGTTGAAAAATGGTTCTGCAAAAGACCAATCGAGTTACTTTCACATCAGCGCTGGTAGGTCTGGTGATGTTGATGCTTTTATTCGCGACGACCGTGCCATGCTGATCGATTGCCTGAACGAGCCAGAGACCAGCCTGACTTGCAGGTATTTTCATGGAACTGACCGCCTGACCGCTGTCCGAATCGAAATTAAACGCTTTTTCGAATTGGGGCTGGCTATTGTGCATCCAGCGATGCTTGATCTGAAATCCGGGGAAATTGCTGGTGGTTGCGCTGTATGCAAAGAGCGTGCGCCCATCCGCTGAAAATGAATTTAACGACGTATCCGGCTTTCCATCTACGAGAGCGGTGCACATTTGAATTTCGGGAACAAATGCCTGCTGACTCTGTACGTCAAAGCGCACACTCTTCAGCCATTCACCATTTCCGTTTAAAATATTCACCGTCCATGTGCCGGTTTGGCTGTCTTTGATATGGCAGAAACTCGATTGCTTGCTTTCAAGTTCATCGAGTTGCATCACCTTGCGATTGATTTTCTGATTATCGTAAATCCATTCGTGAATGATTTCGGTATATTTTTCGTTGGCTTGTATTTCAGAATAGCAATGCAGGGTGATATTCTGCGCCAGAAAAAGCTCGCGAGGATTTTGTGGTTCATTATTGACCACATTTTCACAGACCATAGCCCGCGTCACTTCGATTTTGGGATAAATCAACTTAAATCGCTTTTTGCGCAAGACATTGCCGTCTCCGGTCCTCAGGCGGGCTTCCCAGTCACCCAGATCAGCCAGCGTGAATGTTTTCTTGCCCCAGGTGGGTCCGCCGGTTTCTCTCATCGATAATCGCGTGGATTCCTTCAAATTGTTTTTGAATAACCAATCGATATAATAGTCGGGTCTGTATGCGCGGGATGAGATGGAGAGGTAGCAGGTTAATGATTTGCTTTGAGCAATTTCGAAAGCGGTTTTAGTGCCCACAGGCACGCCGTTTTCGACGGATAAACAGATATCCAACTGGCTAATCGGGTCTACTCCAGCCGATGTTACAAGGAACGGTATCACAAAGTAGCCCAGGATGCAGCCGATGATGAGCATGCCGAACGCGATGTAAAGCAGAATCGGCTTTGAAATTGCAGCGCTGCCTCCGATTTGGGTTGCGAACCATTTCACCTGTCTGTCTGCATGCTGCAAATTGCGTTTGGTTTCATTTAATTCGAATGTCAATTCCGCGATTTGCGATTTCGCTTCGGGATCGTTTTTTCGCGTGAATTTAATCTCAGCCAGTTTTTCTTTCTGAGTTTTCAGTTTGTCTTCAAGCTCATTCTTTTCCTCGACAAATTGCTTCAAAATATCAATCTTTTTGATTGGATTCGTCGGCATTCTTTTCTTCCCTCCGGTGTAATGCAAAACGATAAGAACAGTGAAACTCCCGGTCGCTATTTTCGAGTAACGTCTCCCCGGGCGATGAGTACCACCCGAAATCCTACGGTCGCCATGCCATCGGATATGGGTAAGACCAATCGTTTGGTCGAGCGGCAATGCCAGTCAAACATATTGTAGCCCCCGCCCCGAATCACCCGCATTCTGCTACCAGCGGATGATGCGCCAGCGTAGCCAGTGTGTACATCATAGCACCACTCCCAGACATTTCCAGCCATATCAGCCAGCCCGAGTTGATTGCGCCCGAAGGTTCCCACCGGTGCAGTGTATCTCCAGTTATCTACACCTGATTTTACCAGAAAATTTGCATCGCTTTCGGAGAGATGGTCCGTGCCGGTAGCGAATCTCACGCCCTCGCCACCCAGGCGCGCCGCATATTCCCACTCGGTTTCGGTAGGCAGCCTGCCGGTGACATTGTTTTTTGCGCCAACCCACTCGCAGTACGCCTGGGCATCATCCCACGATACGCCGACAACCGGGTAATTATCCCCAATTAGCGCCTCATCCATTTTTTTAAAATCATACGAACAACCATCACGCACAGTAAGGGGATCGATTCGACCCATCCAGACAGGATAATGGGCTTTTGTTTCCCGAACGAATTCGAAATATTCTTTATTCGTCACTTCGTGGTCGAGGATGTAAAAAGTTTCCACAGTCACCGTGTGAGGCGGTTTCTCATTTGCTTCGCCATCGCCAAAGGTATCGCCCATGATATACTCATCTTTCAGGAATCGCACATAATCGAGCGGAATAGTAGGCGGTTTCGGGGGTTCTTCATATCTGGTGGTATCAATCGGAATAAAAAATGTATCTTTCTCGGAATAATAGGTTGCGATATCCTTGCGAATGAAAACCATTTCTCCTTCACCGGAAAGCGTCGCAAAAACCGGCTTTTGTTTGTACTCAGTCAATTTGCAAACTTTATCCACGAGGTATGATGCAATTTCATTGGTCGTGATCAGCCCATTTTTATCCGCATCTGCCGCGTACATTCGATGCGAAAGCGCATGCAACAGCTTGTACGTGAATGCGCTGTGCCCCCAATCCCCGCTTTCGACGACTAGTTCATCTTTGCCTCCGGCAGTGATAATCTGTCTTCCCGGCTCGGTTGTAAGGTTGATATAATAATTTTTAAGCTCGGCGGGCAACGGCGGCAATCCCTTTTTTGAGGCGGCAAAACCGCTATAGCAGGCATCCACCAGGAAAAGGATATGTTTCGCAGCGCATTTATCGGAGAATTGCTTTATTTTATCCATGGATAAATAGGTCGCATAAGCGTTTTTTTCAGTTCGCAACAATCCCTCGTAGGGGATCAGGTAACCGCTTTCCCGACCGCCGACGAGTTTCCGCGTCTCGCCATGTCCTGCCCAGAAAAAGATCAGGCGATCGTTTTCGCGGATTCGGGTGATGAAATCGCCGTCGAGCAGGGTCTTTATATTATCCAGGGTAGCCTCTTTGTCTCGGAGCACCTTGATATTTTCCTCTTTGAATCCATACGTAAACATCAGCATCGATTTCATCGCATCGACGTCGTTTATCGCGTGGTTCAAATTGGGCCAATGCTTGAATTTGTTAATGCCCACAAGGATCGCCCAGCTTTTATCGTATTCGATGTATTCGGGCAAATTTATAGTTACATCCGGATTTCTTTCAACCACAATTCCGCGCTTCTTCGACGGTTCAGTTTGCTTGTCCTGAGCCAGGACGGCTCCGAATACAAAGCATCCGCAGAAAATTGACCACAAAATGATTCGCTTCATTTCACTCACCTCAACCATTCATCCTTAAGCTTTCAATTTTCAGTAGAGATTTTTGATTTATTTGCTAATGATGAAGATGAAAACCAAATAATTGTTGCACCCGGGACGATTTAAATATTTGACGCCTCATGATTAAACAAGACGTTTGAAGGCAGCAAAAACATCCTGCCTTTCGGGAGTCCTTTTTGGATGGCGATATTGTGTCAAAATCAGATCGAAATCAATGTTTATACTGCAAACGGTCATAAATTGAACATTTTTTTACTGTCATTGCGAGGCGTTTTTTGCCGAAGCAATCTTTTCAGTGCTTA
>JAFGMA010000220.1 GCA_016927835.1 Candidatus Zhuqueibacterota bacterium
CTGAAACCTTGTTTCCGAACACCAACTTATGCCTGCGCTATGAAACGGTGTGATTTTAGTTTACGGCAGGTCAGGTGTTCTGAAATTCATTAAAGAATTATTGGCTGATAAAACAAAAGCTGATAATCGGCAAGAAGATTTCAGGAGTATCGCAGTTTGGTCGAATGACAGTTTTTCGAAAATCGAAGAAGGATTTAGCAATTGAAAATCGAAAAATTTTTATCGACAGCTCTATTCTCATTGATTTTCTGCGAAAGCATAATAAGGAAAATTCACGGCTGTGGGAATTGAAACATGAATATGGCAATCTGTCCATCTCCGCAATATCAGCGTTTGGGTTGTATGCCAGCGCTACGAGTACACAAAAACTCAATGATGTAAAAACATTGCTCAAGTGGTTTGATATCATTGATTTTAATGAGGATATTGCAGAAGAAGCGGGGAGAAAATATTCGATTCTGAAGCAATTAAACAAGAGAATCGATTATCGAGATTTATTCATCGGTTCTTCTGCTTTGTTTTACGACATGAACCTTGCAACACTGAATATCGATCATTTTAATCGAATACCTGATTTGAAGCTTTTGATTCCGTGATAGTGATATTATTTGAAATCGACAAACGGATCAAGATTTGATCGATTGAATAAAAAAAATGCGACGCACCTTCACGATGCGCTGCATTTCATCGCCCCTGTAGCTCACCGGCTGAAACAGTGGCGGCTGTTCCGGTATCCCTCAGGGATGTGCCGGGTGCTGAGCCAGTGCCCGTTGCGCGGATCGCCGGCACGCTGCTTTTTTGCAGGATATTTTTTTCTCATCGCAAAAGCACCACCTTTCGGTTGGTCACCAATTGTCCCCCCTGTATATGTATCCAGTATACGCCATTTTTTTGACCTGAGCTGCAAATTCTATTTGAGCATCACAAGTTTTTGTGTATAAGCGTTTCCCCGCATTACCAAACGGCAAAAGTACAGTCCGCTGGCTACTTCATAACCATCATTTCCCCTTCCATTCCAGTGAAGCACGTGTTCCCCTGAAAACTGCTTTTCATTGATCAGCGTTCGGGTGAGCTGCCCGAGGGCATTGTATATTTTTATGACAACCTCAGAATCTTCAGGCAGGTGATAACGAATTTGAGTTTCCGCGTTGAATGGATTCGGATAGATTGAAAATCGGGGGGAAAGTTCTTCTGTCTGGCTGCCTGGTGACATTTCTTCTAACCTTGCCTTTGCGAGCTCTGCCATCGGATGTTCCGGATGATTTTCAACAAACATGGCATAGACTTTTCTGGCTGCCTGGTGACATTTCTTCTAACCTTGCCTTTGCGAGCTCTGCCATCGGATGTTCCGGATGATTTTCAACAAACATTGCATAGACTTTTCTGGCTGCCTCTTCGTCTTTCGTGATAAAACTATGAATGTCTATCGCAATGCTCAGCAGCACGCGTTTTCCGCATTCCAATTCCGAATGCGCTTCGTAAAACGCAAACGCCCTGGATATCGCCTGCTCAACATCGCCTAGACGCACATCGTTATGAATATCACATTCCCGGGCTTTCACGTTCAGAGGATGTCCATCCGGAAATCGTTTTATAATTTCACCGAGATCGAACTGATTTTCAGTGATACATGCATGCGTATTTTCCTGAAGATCCTTTTCATTGCGATAGCTAACAAGTTTGTGCAAGGCATAAACTGCATCCGGTGAATCCGAATAGTCGTTTATGATAGTTTTCAGCAAATCGATACCTTCGGTGAAGTTGCCGGAAGCAATTAGTGAATCTGCCTGGTCGAAAATAGCATCGAGATCCCCGCCGCCGGTAATGCTTGCGTTTTTCTCCGAAAGATGTCCTTTTGCCAGACCTCCCGGGGGCCAGCCATCGCCAGACACATTGTATGGGATGGGATCATAAATCTCCATATCATAACCATAACCATTATCATCGAGTTCAAATGTACCGGAACTGGCAAAGTAGGCGTTAATATCCCACCCATCGTACCAGAATGTGTTTTCGGTAGCTTCACCATCCGCAGTTCCGCTGAGAGCGATTCCGCAGCCAGCGTCTATCCTGGTAACACTATGAATATACGTCGATGAACCGGGATTGACAAGCATGATACGGGCGTTGCTTCCCGCATAAGCTGAACCAGATAGCATTTGCAGCGTTCCGCTGCTGCACCAGATTCCATACCAACCGGTATATGCTCCCGTACCCACGTAACAACTATGCACCAATGCGCTGCCGTTATAGACACCAAGTGCCTGTCCGTATGCTGAACCCGGTTTTAACGACAGATACTGCAATTGTGCCGAGGCACAGGATACCTGCGTGTGACCAACGATAGAAGGCGTACCGGAACCTTCGATGGTCAGGTTTTTATCGATAGTGACGCTCTCATTGTGCGTGCCACCGGCAACTAGAATTGTTTGACCCGAGCTGCTATTATTGATTGCCGATTGTATCGTGGAGAATTGACCTTTTATTGTTGAGCCACTTTTCAACTGAATATCTTTGGGCGAAAAGTTGACGTTACTTTGCCGTATTATGGTACCACCGGTGGATATCAGATAGTAACCATTTAAATTGATATTTAAATTATACATTGTGAGAGTAATCCCTGATGGAACTTCAACATTTCCCGCGAGCTCGTGCGATGTAGTCCATGTTTCATCTTCTGACAAAGTACCTGATGATGTCATATCTACATGATAATTTACTCGCAAGTTTGAAGGATTATTAAACTGAGCCCAATGCGATTTTTGGGATTCATTGGTTGACATCAATCCTAAAGTGAGCCTCTTCAAATCTGGATAGTCATCATCTGGCAATAGAGCTTGAATCCTTTGAGTAATCCAGGAAATGTTTGAATTAATATTAGCAGACTTTTGACCACTATTGAAAGTTAACCGATTTCCAGTTCCTAAGGACCCGGCACCTCCTATACTGCTGTAAATAGTACTCCAAGAGTCCTGTAGGGGATCGAAAATCGCTTGTTTGAGATCAATGATCAAATTATTCCCCCCGTAAAACGAATAATAATCACCGTAAATACTGATTGCAAGCGCATTGTATCCATCAATAGTGGCACAATCTGGTATCGGGGAAGTATCCCACCATAAATATCCTCTTATTATATCATCATCTTCATCACCAATCAACGCAATATTGCCAACATAAAATGCATCAACACTGGAATTGGATCGAACACCATTAGCATGCGTCCCTAAATCGCTGCTTACAGTCGTTTGCATTGACTTGAATAATCCCGATTTTCGTTGCTGGATATTATAGCTCTGTAACTTTATTGATGACATTACAACTTCTGTCTCTGATTTTTTTTCTTTGCTGCTAAAATTCACTTGATATGTTGTCCCTTGATTATCAGAGATTGCAGATGATAATTGCATCGCTCCGCATATTGACGACCAGATTAGATTCTCACCATGGTTGCTACATATTTTCACGGCAGTAAGACAATTTTGATCGTCATATTGATAAATTTGTTCCAGATGAATCTTTTGGTTCCGCCCACTGGTTTGATTCTTTTTTGAAATTTCAAAATTTCTAACAGCTTCTTTAATGTCACTATGATAAGTTCGAATCACTTTTATTTCCCCGGGCTCTACTCGATATTCAAGGGATGTTTTTTCACCCCATGCTTCATCGAATTTGATATTATTTTCACTGACAGAAATTTTGGCGTTTTGCAAGCCAATTGGGTTAAAGCAATACGCTTCATTTCCAAAAATTTCTAGAATCAATTCACCTGTTTTTAGAAAGAAAGCTTTAAACAGATTACGCTCGTTCACATAATCAAAACCGGTGTTAGCAGACGAATTGATTGTGAGATCAATATTCTGCCAGCGACCATGATCATCCAAAAAATGCATCGGAGCAGTGCTCAATTCAGCAGTATATGAACCATCCTCATTAATAAATGTTTTTGAAGTTAGCGTACGTTTTTCGATTAATTCTGTTTGATTTAAATTTTGTCCGTAGAGAGTTGGAAGCACAAGCAATAAAATGCTCAAAAAAGCATGAAGTGTAATATTCTTGCCTTGTATTAAAGTTATCATGTTAGTAGTTCCTTTTAGTATAATTTAATTTAAATATATGATTACTATTAAGTAAAAATCATTCATGAAATCAGATGTCGTCAGC
>JAFGMA010000221.1 GCA_016927835.1 Candidatus Zhuqueibacterota bacterium
AGCATGTTTTAATGTTTATAAAATGATGGGTTGTGGTTTTCTGGAAGCAGTGTATCAGGAATGTCTGGAAATAGAATTTGAATTTCAGGGAATACCCTATTCAAGTAAAAAAGAATTGAATCTTAGCTATCGAAATCAAGAACTTAAACAGAAATATCAACCTGATTTTATTTGTTTTGATAAAATTATTCTCGAACTTAAAGCAACTTCCAAATTAATAAAGGAACATGAAGCACAACTTATAAATTATCTCAATGCTGCAAAATTCAACTTGGGAATTCTCATAAATTTTGGTCATTATCCAAAGCTAGAGTATAAGCGGTTCGTTATTTAATTTGCTTTTTTTTCGTGTTTTCAGTGTTTTTCGTGGGCTGACGTTTTTGCTCTTTCCCTCCTGCAACCGCTTCGAAAAGAACCCCTTCAGCATTTCTGCATATATTGCATACCAAACGCACATTTTGCATTCCGGTTGAAAAAGAAACTTTCTTAACGCATTGTTTTTAGGGATTAAAAAGCATGGCATTGATTTTGAGGAATTGCTTTTGTCAAGCAATCCATTCAAAATCATAAAAAGGAGAACCTGGCAATGAAAAACATCATTCCAGTTTTATTCTTATTTTTATGTCGTTTTTGCACTCTCGCATGGGCTGACAACATTCTCACCGTTCATGATCCATTGGATTATAGTGCAAAACAAGCATATATCGATACCTGCATCATTGAAATCGAACCCCATGGAAGTTATGTGGAACAATCATTGACCCTGACCTATTCCGATCACGGGCAATATGCAGAAGATGCGCTATTGGAAGTTGTTCATTATTTTGAACTGCCATCGGGCGCTGTCGTTAACGACCTGTGGTTGTGGATGCCGGATACGATCATGCAAGCGATTGTACTCGATACCTGGACAGCCCAGGCTATTTATGATAGTATCGTGTCCCGTGCGCGCGATCCGGCATTCCTTTCAAAAACCGGCAACCAGTTCCAGTTGCAGGTCTACCCGTTGATGGGTGGCAGCTATCGCAAAATTCGATTGAATTTTATCGCACCGACACGCTGGCTGGGAAATAAGGCAACCGCAGCGATCCCAATGCGAATGATTAAAGCCGATCCAACAGAGACATCCATGACCATCTTGTTCCGCACCAGAGAAGATTGTTGGGGCGAACCGTATTTTATTGAGCTCCCCGGTTTTGAATTCACAGATATCGGTGATTCGGCTGGTTATCATTTTAAAAAAATGTACATTCAATATGCATCCGAATTAAGTCAGTTGAACCTGGCATACGACCCATCTTTTGAAGATGGTTATTACTTTCAGAGTCATCCCTGGCAAGCCGATACCAGTTGCTTTCAATTGGGATTATCATTCAGCGATCTATTCAGCATCTCCCCGGATACATTGCCCCATCATTATCAAATAGGGATCGATTTGAGCGGCTATTACAACAACAATCCCAAAGACCTGTTCTATCGCCTGCAAGATTTGCTGCCGACTGCCTTGCAATCAAAAGATACTTTTCAGCTATCCGCTGTGGCTGGCGGCATTTATGAGGCTATTACTCCAGCACCGTTACCTGGCGATAGTATCAAGATCATGGAAGCGCTGAACCAATTGATGCAAAGCAGTGTCATCGATAGCGCAACCGGAAGAAAAAAAAAGTCAATTTTATATTGCGACAAATCGGCTGCCCAGTGCTGGAAATTCCAGGGAATAAGTGCGCTGGCGAATTGCGAAGTGAAATATGATATACGAAATTGCTTTGCGGATTTCATCAATTTTGATGTGGTAGCAGCATATAAGCATGGATATGAAAATGTATTAACGCAAGCCGAAACCGATAGTGTGATCGCCAGCCTGAATCCATTTTTCCTGCAGGGCGGTCATTTCCTGACTTTTTTTGATTATAACCGGGATGGTGGCAAAGAAAAAATATCCGCAACATTGATCCCGGGATTAAGAACAAAAGGAAGTCGTATTCGGGGATATGTTTACGGCGTTCCTTCCGGTAGAGTTGGGCGTTATTTCCCTGGCAGTGTCTGGGCAAATACGGCTAATGCGCTGACCTATGATGAAAACGAGGATGTCATTGTTGAAGTCGTGGACGAAGCCGGTGATCCGGTTGTTATTTCCCTGCCAATCGGGAACGGGCTGATGGTGGTCAGTGGGATCTGGTCATTCGGCGATGATGATGCGAAGCGCGCCACTTTCGGCAAGCCGCTCTTAGGGCTCGCAACGTTGAGCGGGCATTATCAGTTGCCGGAATTATTGGATAGCCTATGCACGAGTTACAGGAATTACCCATTTGACCGGGCAATTATATTGAGTAATTCAGACACATTGATATCCCCGGATTCCGCTGCCAACCTCGTTTCAAACTACCTGATGCAATTCGACAAACCGTTTCCCAGGTTTCATAGCATCAATCTGCTGGATGGAGAAGAGATATCTCCCCTGTCTGCACAAATTGATGATTCCTATTACTACGGGAATGGTTGTTATATGAAACTTCTGGCTGATAGTACCATAGGCATTCACTTCGAATTATTCAGTCAGGATTGGGATCAAATTCTGGCAGCGCTTCAACCATAAGCCCTGCCGCCTCGTCAACGTCTGGCAATCAATTACCAGATCGACGGCGGTGCTGGTGCGCTTATCGAATATATAGAAGTTGCACCCGAGCCTTTCAATATGTTCAAGCCTGCTTTTTTCATTGGCAGAATCCTGGGGACAAATTCTGTTGATATAAATATCAGTGCATATTTTACAGGAGTAGACAGCCTCTTCGAAAAAAGTCTATCATTCGAGATAGAAACCGATACATCAAAAAAGACTGATATTTTGCCGGCGATGTTAGCCAATGAACAAATACTGGACTTGCTATCGATTTCGCCTCCTGATACAACCCAAATTGTAAGGTTAGCCGTGCAGCACAACCTGTTAACGGATTATACTGCCATGCTTTGCCTGGAACCGGATGATTCGACCCGCAAAAAGCCTGATGAGCCATTTACAAGTATTGAACTAAAAGAAAATTCAAATAATTCAACAGAATCGCTTGCGGTAGATATCTATCCCAATCCTTTTAATATCCGGACGCTGATCAATTTCAATTTGCCGGAAGCAGCCAGAGTAAAAATCGCGATTTACAACATCCTGGGTCAATTGGTTCGCCTCGTCGACTGGACTGATTATGAAAAGGGTTCACATAATTATGCTTGGAATGGGAAGGGCGATTTTGGCAGTGAAGTTTCTTCCGGAATTTATTTGATACAGATTTGTGTCAAACTGCATGGTAATGAAACCAAAGAAATAGTATGGAAGGGCAAAATCGTTTTGATGAAATAGGATGAATCAAATGCCAATTATTCATAAATGGGCTAACTCTATCCGTAGCGCAAGATGCTTCTTGCGCCACACACTATTCCTCATCCTTCCCTCCCCACCGGACAAACCGCTATACAAACACCACAAATCGATATCGGCTGCCCCAACCGTTCCAATGTGAGCTTGCGGCAGGCAGCGAGGCATTTGTGCGCGTCGAAGAAATCTTCCCGTTTTTTCTGGGGATTCCATGGAATGCCGGTGGCAGCCTTGCCGGGACACAACCTGACGCAAATATCACAATCCCCGCAAAGGCTGGTTTCAACCGGGGTACCGAAAGGCAGGGGGTAGTTGGTCAAAACCGTAACCAGTCGCAGCCGGGGACCGAAGCGCCGGGAAACAAATAAGCCTGATTTGCCAATCCAACCGAGCCCGCTGCGGGTGGCTGCCATTTTGTGCGAAAAACTGGCGCTCAGCGTTTCGCGAGCAGCGTGTTTTGATTCCGGGGCGCGGTGGGTCGTTGTCGGGTCGATGACGGTCGCGGCATAAATTGTTGCCTGAATGGTACGTTGAATTTGCGCGGCGATTTCTGCCAACCGCCGGTTGATTTGTTGATAATGCTCGAAATAAGCGGGTGTGGGTCCGTCGATGATGCCGTCGATGATTGCATCGTCGAGGCGGAGACCGATGGTGATGGCGTACGGTACTTTTCTGTAGCGCTTTGTCAGACCGGTCAGGTCCGAATAGCCGAGAATGAATTGGTCCTCGCCGGCATAATCGCGGACCATGCCTTCGAAATCGATTTTTTCAGCGAGGGTGTAATCCCGTGTTTGCAAGCGTAATTCGGAAAGATCAATATCGGAAGGCAGCCTTTGGGAATTTTTTGACGAATGCGTTTTCATGAGAAACCTGGTGTTGCTAGTTTTTATTCGTGATGAGAACGTCCCATTATTCCGGATTATTTACAAGATTGGTGAAGTCGGCGCTACCGTGGCGCGTGCATAATCCAGGAAAAAACTGAAAAAAATATATCTTTAGCCACGGATTTTCACTGATTAAACACAGATATAAATCGCACAGAACCAAAAATCCGTGTTTCATCAGTGCCAATCAGTGGCTAAAGCCAAGATCGTTAAGCAAGTGCCCGAAAATAGGTTGTTTTTTTAGAATTAAGGCGATTAGCGGCAATGATTTTCATTCTTTTTGAAGATTTGGTCACTGCATCAATTCCTTTCAGCGCGACATTACTAACTCAATTTTTATTATACCGTGTTATTCCAAGTTTTACGAATAGATCAGGTTAAGAATGCATTCATGAATTCGATGCTTTTTTTGCTACTGATTCAGCGCTTCTTTTTTTGCTGGTAGTTCTCAAATTTCGAGCGCTTCTGCATGCGTTCGAAATCCTGGGTTTCCATTTTTTCAGCCTGCTGGGTCTCTTCGGCATAGCGCATCACATTGAGCAATTGCTGCTTGAGCCGTTTTGAGGATTGAAAACTGACATTTTTCTGAAGGTACGTTTGGTTGGACGCGATGGATTCGCGCGCTTTGGCAAAGTCGCGGCGATCCACATTGGTCATGGCTTCATCCAGCAGTCGCGCCGATTCGAACAGCACAATATTTTCGAGCACAATCGGATTGGTGTGTTTGGCGATCAACGCCTGATCGGTTGTGATTGCGATCGCGCGCTGGAAGGCTTCCGTGAGGCGAGAGTTCGAGATGACCACATCATCGTAAATCATTTTCACAGCCAGCAGCGGGTGCTCGCCGATTTCAGCAGCGTCGCATTGCAGCTTGATCAGAATCGACTTTTCTTCCTTTGAAAAAATATCATTGAGGCTGATGGTGATGCGGTTATTTTCCTGGGAATAGCGATAGCCGAACAACTCGAGAAATTGCACCCCCGGCTCGAGTTGAATTTCGATGCGGGCATTCTGCGCAACCACCGAGAGCAATCCCTGCAATTCATTGGAAAAAATTTGAGGAATTTTATCGGGCGAATCTATGAAGTAATAATTTGCACCCCCGAACTCAGCCAGATTCACCATCAAATCTTCATTGAAATCATCGCCAACGCCAAATGTTGACAGGGTAAATCCGGTCGAATTTTTATCCGCCGCGATTTTTTGCAGTTGATCCGGCGCAGTGATGCCTTCGTTCGCCAAACCGTCGGAAAGCAGCAACACGCGATTCACGTAGCCTTCTGCAAAATGTGTCTTCACCTGGGCATAGCCTTCGAGCAAGCCGCCGCTCAAATTGGTTGCCGATCCCGGTTGAAGTGCCTCAATTTTGGATTTCAACGCCTCTTTTAGAATGAGATGATCCGAAGGCAATGTCGGGTAAACGTCCGTATCATAACTCACCAGCGAGAAATAATCATCCTGGTTCAAATTATCGACCACAAACAGGGCGGCTTTTTTAACGAATTCAAGCTTGTTTTCCGCCGCCATCGAGCCGCTGCGATCGAGCACCATGCAGATATTCAATGGTATGCGCGATTGATTCCGCTGCAATTCACCCGCATTCAAATTGATCAGCAGATATGAGGGCTCATTCGAATGCTGCAATTTATACGGATTATCCAACAGGCAGTTAATCGCCAGCACCTTGCCGGCTTTCGGCAGAAATTTTCCGCCGGGCAGTGGTTCATAAAACTGAATCGTCTCCTTTGTCAATTTTTTGAGCAAGGTCCGGGCGAGAAGATCGATCCCGTCGATAATCTCTGCGGCGGAGTTGATTTCCTGTTTTTCAGCGAGTATAATTTTGCCGGTGGTCGCATTACAAATTCTGGCGTCAATTCGGATGGTTTCACCGGATTCGAAAATAGTCCCAAAGAGCAAATGATCCGCACCGATCAACTGCCCGATTTTCGCAGCGCTGGCTTCGTCGATGCTCCCGCTCAGGCTCAACTGATGTTCTTCGAGAATCGACGCCAGCCGCATTCGTTCAACAAGGGTCAATTTTTGCGAAGCGCCCAAATTGGTAACGAGCATTTCCGCCAGCGCTTTTTCTAGATAATCGAGTTCGGGATTGCCGGAGTTATTTTGGAAATCGAGTACCGCCAACGTGAGCATTGGTGCTGCGTTCGCGTTGACAAACAGCATCAATCCTAGCGCCAATCGTATGAATATTGATTTCATCATGTACCTCCGTGTATGTGTTGATTAGTTGGTCGAACCGGGCAGCAAACAGCCGGTTCCGAAAAATTATCAAAATAAACCGCGATTGTTCCGTCGGCAGACACCACCGTTTTATTTTCATCTCAGCCCGTTGTTATAAATTGAGTTGTGGTTTGATAACGTAATTAAAATTCCCTTCGCCCACGCTCTTGCGCAGCGTTTCGATGATCCTGCGCTCTTTCTCAGGTGTATCGTACGGACCGGTGAAATATAATGGTTTACCATCTTTGCCGAATTCAATGGTATCGTCGTACTCAATATTTTCAAATGGTTCGAGCACGTATTGTGCGACATCATAATCCTTATGCGGGGCGAATCCGAGACGCTGCGCATAATCCAGCGCGCCATAAACAAGCGAATGGGCGTGATCGCTTGAGGTCGGTACCATGTTTTCGGCTTCATTGCCGTCAACGATTTCCCTCAATTTCTGCTCCGATATATTTGGGTGGGAAAAAACATTTTTCACGCCCAGGCACCACAAATCGATCAGGAAATCCGCGACGATATAAAAGCCATCCGGTTTTATGCGCGTGATAATGACAGTGGACTTTCCCATGTCCTTCCATTCGGAATTGCAGTAACATGTATCAATCGGGAAATCGCGGGCTTTTCTAATCTGATTCGGAATGGTTCGGGTTTGCGCGCTGGGGATGTGCTTCTTTTTCCGTGGTGATGTCTTCTTTTTAGTCATGTTGCGATGTCTTTTTTTGCGTGTTAAAAATTGAATCAAGCAATTTAAATAGTAATACAATTTATATATATTTTTAGTGTTTTTCAAGGGGATTTTTTCAGCAGCGATATATGCGGGATTCTTCCTGGAAAAATGATGGCAGGAATAACTTGAATTATTCTCCCCGCTCGCAGGCGATTTAAAGCTCACACACTCTGCCCACTAGCTAGTGTCTGTCGATATCAACTTAAAAAACTAATAAATATATAATTACACAAAAAAATATCTTGCATTTTTCAAATAAATTAGCTAAA